>SIRX01000101.1 GCA_004563715.1 Actinomycetota bacterium
TGGTCATAGAACAAGTGATGAGCAAAGAGGAGCGGAGAAGAAGTTGGCGGTTGTAGAGAACAAAGAGCAGACTATCCAGGAGTACCGGACCCACGAAGACGACACGGGCTCGCCTGAGGTCCAGGTCGCGGTGCTCACCCGGCGGATATCACACCTCACGGAGCACCTGCGCACGCACAAACACGACTACCACTCGCGGCGGGGGCTGCTCAAGATGGTCGGCAAGCGGCGGCGGCTGCTGAACTACCTGCAAAAGAACGACGTCGAGCGCTACAGGTCGCTCATATCCCGTCTCGGCCTGCGCCGCTAAGAACCCCCCAAGAAGCAAAAGAGGAGAAACAACATGCGTTTAGAGATCCCCGTAGGCGAGCGCCCGATCGTGCTCGAAACCGGGAAGCTGGCCAAACAGGCCGGCGGGGCGGTGCAGGCCAGGCTGGGCGACACGACCCTGCTGTCGACCGCCACCCGCTCTGCCCAGCCGCGGGCCGGTGCTACTTTCCTGCCGCTCAGCGTGGATATCGAGGAGCGGATGTCGTCGGCGGGCAAGATCCCCGGCGGCTTTATAAAGCGCGAGGGACGCCCTTCCGAGCGGGCAATCCTGACCGCCCGCCTCACGGACCGTCCGCTGAGGCCGCTCTTTCCGAAGGGTTACCACAACGAGATACAGGTCATCGGGACCGTTCTCGTCGCCGACCAGGAGACGCCCTACGACACGGTGAGCATGGTGGGGGCGTCGGCGGCGCTCGCGCTCTCGGACATCCCGTTCGCCGGTCCTATCGGGGCCGTGCGCGTCGGCCGGACGCTCGACGGCGAGTTTATCCTGAACCCGACCTACGGGCAGATAGACGAGAGCGACCTGGACCTGGTGGTAGCCGGCACCAAAGAGGCCATAACGATGGTCGAGGCCGGGGCCAACGAGGTGCCGGAGGACGTCATCGTAGAGGCGCTGCAGGTCGCCCAGGAGGTGATCAGCGCGCAGGCAGAAGCCATAGAGCGGTGGGCCGCCGAGTACGGCAAGGAGAAGCAGCAGGTCGAGGCAGCGGACGAGAACCCGTTTGTGGAGGAGCTTCGCGGGGGGTACCTCGCCCGGATCAAGGAGAGCATCGTAAGTACCGACCGCCGGGCCCGCAACACGGCGCTCGACGAGATCAGGGAAGAGCTTCTGGAAGGCCGCGAGGAGACCGAGGTGCCTCTAATCCTGGGGGCTCTCTCCACGCTGGAGAAGGAGGCTTTCCGGGAGCTGCTGCTCAAAGACCGCAAGCGGACGGACCTCCGGGGCTTTGACGAGATCCGGCCGACCACCGCGGAGGCCGGGGTGCTGCCGCGGGTACACGGCACGGGGCTCTTTACCCGGGGTGAGACGCAGGTCCTCTCTTCGCTGGCCCTGGCGGACCTCGGGCTCGCCCAGCGGCTCGACACCCTGGAGCCGCAGACCGGCAAGCGCTACATGCACCACTACAACTTCCCGCCGTACTCCACGGGCGAGACGGCCTTTCTGCGGGGTCCGAAGCGGCGCGAGATCGGGCACGGGGCGCTGGCCGAGCGGGCGCTCGTCCCGGTGATCCCCTCCGAGGAAGAGTTCCCGTACGCGCTGCGGATCATCTCCGAGGTGCTGGAGTCCAACGGCTCGTCCTCGATGGCGAGCGTCTGCGGCTCGACGCTGGCCCTCATGGACGGTGGCGTCCCCATAAAAGCCCCGGTCGCCGGGGTGGCGATGGGCCTCGTCAAGGAGGGCGGCGAGTACGTCATCATGACCGACATCCAGGGCCTCGAAGACCACCTCGGGGACATGGACTTCAAGGTGGCCGGCACCCGCGACGGCATCACGGCGCTCCAGATGGACATGAAGATCACCGGCGTCTCCGCCGAGCTTTTGCAGGAGGCCCTCGGCCAGGCCCGGGAGGGCCGGATGGAGATCCTGGACATCATCCACGAGACCATCCCCGAGCCGCGCGCCGAGGTCTCGGACTACGCCCCGAGGGTCGAGGTCCTTCAGATACCGACGGAGAAGATCGGGCTGCTCATCGGGCCGGGTGGAAAGACCATCAATGCCCTGCAAGACGAGTACGGCGTGAACATCTCGGTCGAGGATAGCGGCACGGTGTACGTGGCCGGCATCGACGGGGTCTCGGCCAAGGGCGCCGTCTCCGCCATTACCGCCATGACAAAGGACGTAGAGTCCGGCGACATCTACACCGGTAAGGTCGTCAAGATCACCAACTTCGGGGCGTTCGTGGAGTTGACGCCTGGCCGGGACGGGCTGCTGCACATCTCCCGCCTGGCCCCGGGACGCCAGCGCGTCGAGCGGGTCGAGGACGTGGTGAGCGAGGGCGACGCCGTCAAGGTGCGGGTCCTCGACGTGGACAAGCAGAACCGCATCTCGCTGGAGAAGGTGGAGGACTAGGTCCTTTGAGCGACCCGAACATCAGGAAAAAAGAGTTCTCCGGGGGGCTACGGGTCTTCTCCGAGCCGCTGGACGAGGCGACGAGCGTTTCTCTGGGGCTCTGGATCCGGGCCGGCAGCCGCGACGAGCGCGACGAAGTCGCCGGCATCACGCACCTCATGGAGCACATGCTCTTCAAGGGGACCCCCGAGATGAACGCCCTCGGCATCGCCGAAGCGTTCGAGAGCATCGGGGCCCAGGAGAACGCCGCCACCGGCGAGGAGTACACTGTGCTCTACGCCCGCTTTCTCCCCGAGCACCTCGAGAAGGCGCTCGGCCTCATGAGCGACATGGTCCTGCGGCCCACGCTCGCCGACCTCGAGCGGGAGCGGGAGGTAATCGTCGAGGAGATCAAGATGTACGAAGACCGGCCGGACCAGATGTCCGACGAGTACCTCTCGTCCCTGATCTTCCACGAGGACACCCTCGGGCGCCCGATTATCGGGTCGGTCGAGACCGTGCGCGGCGTGGACCACGACACCCTGACGGGCTTTCACCGAAGCACCTACACGGCCCCGAACGTCTTCGTTGTGGGGGCCGGGAAGCTCGACCGCGACGAGTTCGAGCGGCTGGTGGAGGAGAAGCTCTCCGGCCTGCCGGCGGGGGAGCCGTTTGTTCGCCGGACGGACCCCCAAACCCCGGAGAGCCGCTTTTTCTACAAGTTCAAGGAGACGGAGCAGTACCACGTCTCTATGGGCTCGCGGGGCCTCCCGGCGAGCAGCGGGGACCGCTACGCGATGGCGGCCCTCAACAACGTGCTCGGCGGCGGGATGAGCAGCCGCCTCTTCCAGGAGGTGCGTGAGAAGCGCGGGCTCGCCTACGCCGTGTTCTCGTACCACCAGGGTTACTCGGACGCCGGGGCCATAAAGACCTATGTCGGCTCCACAACCGGCAACGTCGAGGAGGCCGTAAAGGTCATAGCGGAGCAGCTCGGGCGCGCGCAGGAAGAGACCGTGACGGACGAGGAGTTGGAGCGCACCAAGCAGCAACTCAAGAGCTCGACGCTCCTGGCTTTGGAGAGCACCGCCGCGCGGATGACCCGCGTCGGGCGCAGCGTCATAACCGGCTCGGAGCTGCTCTCGCCGGAGGAGATCTCCGCCCGCATCGAGGCGGTAACCACCGAGGACATCCTGCGCCTCGCCCGCCAACACCTGAAACTAGAGAATATGTACCTCTCCGCTGTAGGACCCAAGGAACTCGACCTCGGAGGGTACCTGAATTAGTCGTTCAGCTCGTCTGTGACTAAAAGACTGGACGACCAACAATGAGGAGGTAATCCAAACTGTTAGACAAAAAGACCTTGCAGGTCGTGCCCCTGGGCGGACTGGGGGAGATCGGCAAGAACATGACAGCCGTGCGCCAGGAGAGCGGTATGATCCTGGTGGACGCCGGGATGTCTTTCCCGGACGAGGAGACGCCGGGCATAGACGTTGTTCTGCCGGACTTTACCTACCTCCGGGAGCACGCCGACGAACTTAAAGGAATAGCCCTGACCCACGGCCACGAGGACCACGTGGGAGCCCTGCCGTACGTGCTCCGGGAGTTCAACGTGCCCGTCTACGGCACCAAGATGACCCTCGGGCTCGTGCGGAGCAAGCTCCAGGAGTTCGGCATCAAGAAGGGGGATCTTCGCGAGATAAAGGCGGGCGACCGCCAGAACCTGGCCGGGTTCAACCTGGAGTTCATCGAAGTAAACCACTCTATACCCGGGGCGGTGGCCATCGCGATCCGCACGAACGCGGGCTTGATCGTCTTCTCCGGCGATTACAAGGTGGACTTTACCCCCATCGAGGGTGCGCCGATGGACCTGGGACGCCTAGCGGCCCTCGGCAACGAGGGCGTTCTCGCCTACTTCGGTGACTCGACCAACAGCGAGCGTCCCGGCTATATCCCGACCGAGCGGATCGTGGGCGACACCTTCAACGAGGTGTTCGAGAACGCCACGGGCCGTATCATCGTCGCCTCGTTTGCCTCACACATCCACCGGGTCACGCAGGTCGTCGAGGCGGCCAAGAAACACGACCGCCTGATCGGCGTAACCGGCCGCTCTATGATCCGCAACGTTCAGATTGCGCGAGATCTCGGCTACCTGGACCTGCCAGAAGCCATGCTCGTGGATCAGCGGGACATACACCGCGTCCCCGACGCCGACATCGCGATCCTGACCACCGGCTCCCAGGGCGAGCCCCTGGCGGCCCTCTCCCGGATCGCCAACGGTACCCACCGCACTATAGACGTCGGCCCGGAAGACACCGTGGTCATAGCGGCGCACCCGATCCCCGGCAACGAGCGGGGGGTCTCGCGCACCATCAACAACCTGATGAAGCGCGGCGCGGACGTCCACTACAGCCCGCTGGAGGCGGTCCACGTCTCGGGCCACGCCGCCCAGGAGGAGCAGAAGCTGGTTCTCTCGCTTCTCAAACCCGAGTACCTGGTCCCGGTCCACGGCGAGTTCCGGATGCTCCGGCACCACGCGAACACCGCAGCGTCCATGGGCATCCCGGAAGAGAACATCTTTATCCTGGAGAACGGCGGCCGCGTCGAGTTCAAGAACGGTCAGGCCCGCCGGCTGGAGAACGTCTCGGCCGGCATGTTCCTGGTGGACGGCGGCGGGCTCGCGGAGAGCTCCTCGGGCGTCATGCGCGAGCGCCAGCAGCTCTCGGAGGACGGCATGTTCATCGTCGTCGCCCGCATCAACGCCCAGAGCGGCGAGCTGCTCGGGCCGCCGGACGTGATCTCGCGCGGCTTCGTGGACCCGCAGGCCTCTAACGGCCTGGTCGACGAATCTATGGCCGTCGTGACGAGGACCCTGGAGCGCACCGCCCGGCAGCGCATCACCGACTGGGGAGAACTGAAGACCGCGATCCGCAAGGACCTCTCCGGCTTCCTCTCCGGCAAAACACGCAAGCGGCCGATCATCCTCCCGCTAATTGTTGAGGTGTAACTGCAGGGCCATACCACATGGTGTGTTTGACGCTCAGGTAGAGCGTTATGCGCTAGACTAGGGAACATGGCAACGAGGAAACGTGCCCCCCAGCGGTCTTCGCGCAAGACCTCCGCAGGCAAGAGCCGAGGCTCCGGAACCCGGAAAAAAGGGACTTCCGGGGCCTCGGCGCTGTTGCGGGAGTACCTGTTCACCCGCGAGGCTGCCGGGGCGGTTTTGCTGGTGCTCGGCCTGTTTTTTACCGCTGCGTTTATCAGCGGGCGGGGCGCCCTGCTCGGCGACCTGGGGGAGAGGGGGGTCACGCATTTGGCGGGCGCCGTCGGCGTGGTCTTCGCCCCGCTGGCGGCCGTGGCGGGCTTGTTGCTGCTCACGGGCCGTCTGCCGGGACGCCGGGCGCTAGGGGTTGGCCTGCTCCTGGCTGCGGCGGCTACGACCCTGGCCGCTTTTCTGCCTGAGGAGAGCAGGTTCGACGCCGCGGCTTACACAGGGGCCGGGGGCGTGCTGGGCAGCGGGCTGTACGCCGCCGTCTACCGGACCGGCGGCGTGGTCGGTGCGGTGCTGGCGCTCGTGCTGCTCTACTCGCTCGGCCTCTCGCTGCTAACCGGGCTGACCTTGCAGGCGGTCTCCGGCGCGGCCCGGAACACCGCACGAGACCTGGTGTCGAGGCTGCGCGCCCTCAGAGACCACCGCCGCGCCGGTGGCAGCGAAGGACGCAGCCGTAGCCGGGCGCGGCTGGAGGACCCTGCTTCCGGAGAGATCGCCCAACAGGAGGAACCGGCTGGACAGCGGTCGCCGTATGAGGCGCCGGCGGAGACCGAAGAGATCGAGGTGGTGGTGCCGGGGCCGGTTGAGGCCCCGGCTTTCGAAGAGTTCCGGGAGCCGATCTCCGGCGAGTACACGCCGCCCTCGCCCGCGTTGCTCCGTTCCGGCAGCGGTGGACCGCAGCACGACGCCGAGGAGACCAGCCGGCGGCTGACGCGGGCTCTGGCGGACTTCGGGGTCGAAGCGCACGTCGTTCGGGCGGTCGTTGGGCCCCGGGTAACCCGCTACGAGCTGCGCCTCGGGAGCGGGGTCAAGGTCGGCAAGGTCCGCAACCTGCAGCAGGACATCGCCTACGCCCTGGCGGCTACGGAGGTCCGCATACTCGCGCCGATACCCGGCAAGAGCGCCGTCGGGGTGGAGGTCCCGAACACCCGGCCGGCCACGGTGACGCTGGGGGATGTCTTCCAGGAGTACCCGGGCGCCAACGACTGGGCGCTGCCTGTGGGGCTCGGCAAGGATATCTCCGGGCGAGCGGTGTACCTGGACCTGGCCGAGATGCCGCACCTCCTGGTGGCGGGCACCACCGGCAGCGGGAAGAGCGTCATGCTCAACTCCCTGCTCACCTCGCTGCTGCTCACGACCGACCCGCGGCAGGTAAAGCTGGTGCTCATAGACCCCAAGCGGGTCGAGTTGGCACCGTTCGGCCGTATCCCGCACCTCATAACCCCGGTCGTCACCGACGTGAAAAAGGCCGCCAACGCGTTGTCCTGGGCCGTGGCGGAGATGGAGCGGCGCTACGAGGTGCTGGAGAAGGTGGGGGTGCGCTCCCTGGAGGGGTACAACGACCGGGGGGAGACCTCCATGCCCTACGTGGTGGTGGTCATAGACGAGCTGGCGGACCTCATGATGGCGGCGGCGGCCAAGGTGGAAGACGCCGTCATCCGGCTCGCCCAGAAGGCGCGGGCCGTCGGCATACACCTGGTCGTCGCCACGCAGCGGCCCAGCGTAGACGTGATAACCGGCATGATCAAGGCCAACATACCGAGCCGGATCGCGTTCGCCGTCTCGAGCCAGGTGGACTCGCGGGTGATTCTGGACTCCGCGGGGGCCGAGGCCCTGCTCGGCATGGGCGACATGCTCTACAAGCCGGTCTCGGCCTCGCGGGCCTCGCGGGTGCAGGGGGCGTATATCTCGGAGGCGGAGGTCGACCGGGTGGTGGCCGCCTGCGTGGAGGCCGGCGCCGCCCGCGGCGGGCCTACCTACGTCGAGGAGGTCACGGAGCCGCGGGGAAACGAGGAGAGCAACGGGGAGCCGGAGGACGAGCTGCTGCCGGAGGCGGCGAGCTTCGTGGTCGCCACCCAGCAGGCCTCGGTCAGCGCGGTGCAGCGCCGCTTCCGGGTCGGCTACTCGCGGGCCGGGAGGATCATCGACGCCCTGGAGCGCCGGGGCGTGGTGGGACCCTACGAGGGCTCTAAAAGCCGCTCGGTCGTCGCCACGGAGTTGGAACTGGCCGATATCTTCGCCCCGGAAGAGAACGGGGGCAAAGAAGACAAACAGGACAAACCGGAAGCGCCCTGATAACCTTTGAGGGAGGGAGCTAGAGGATTATGGGCGAAGAACACGAGGACCTCCACGCGCGGGATGATGCCCCCAGGATAGGCCCAACCCTGGAGAAAGCCCGGCGAGACCTCGGCCTCTCCGTCGAGGACGTGGAGGAGGACACCAAGATCCGGCGCCGGTACCTGGAGGCTCTGGAGCGCGACGACTACGGTGACCTGCCCGGGACCGTCTACACGAGGGGGTTCCTCAAGACCTACGCCAACTACCTGGGCCTCGACGGCGAGGCCCTCGTCCGGGAGATGAGGGGGAGCGGGCACGAACCCCAACCTCACCCCTCCGCTATCGCCGCGGAGCCCGAGCAGGCTCCGGACCCGCCCATACGGGTCAACCGCCAAGATCTAGCCGGCCGCAAGCTCGCTGGCCGCGGGTTCTCGGTGGCGTCCGTGGCAGGCCCGGTACTGGCTCTGGTTCTCGTCGTCCTGCTGGTGGGCGGCCTCTATTACGTGGGGAGACAGGTCATACAGGCCTCGACCGGCACCTCGGAAGTGCCCACGGCGACCCGGTCCGAGGCCCCGGAGGGAGCCGCCAGAGTAGAAGGGGAGGAAGGCGGCGCGGAACAGCCTCCGTCCGGGGAGCAGCCCGCGGTTGACGAGCTTCCGGAAGCCGAAGACGGCGATGAGACGACTGATGGTCCCAGCAAGCTCCGCATGGAAGTCCGGGTAGAGGGCAATATCTCGTGGCTCAACGTCAGGACCGACGGCGATGTCGCTTACGAACAGGTAGCGCAACCGGGCTTTTCTCGGACCTTCGAGGCGGAGAGAGCGATCTCGGTCTGGAGCGGTAACGCCGGGGCGGTGAGGATCGAGGTGAACGGCCAGGACTACGGGCGCCTGGGGGACTCCGGCGAGGTCAAAACCCGGGACTTCACCTTGAAGGCCGCTGAGAGTTGAAGTCCCGGATAGCCCGTTGGGGGCCTGCGGCCCCTCAAGTATAATCAAGCGGAAGAACTGGATACCGTAAACCAAACCGAGATTTTTACCCTGGAGGGCACGTTGGACAAGAGCAAAGCAATCGGCGCCGCCGTCACGCAGATAGAGCGGCAGTTTGGCAAGGGATCTATCATGCGCATGGGCGACGGCGGCCCGCGTAAGGTGCCTTCTATCTCTACCGGCGCCCTCGCCCTGGATCTGGCCCTGGGCGTCGGCGGCGTGCCCCGGGGACGGATAGTGGAGATCTTCGGCCCCGAGTCGAGCGGGAAGACCACGCTGGCCCTCCACATAATCGCCGAAGCCCAGAAGTCCGGCGGCCTGGCGGCCTTTGTAGACGCCGAACACGCCCTGGACCCGGCCTACGCCCAGGCTATCGGCGTGGACCTGGAGAACCTCTACTTCTCCCAACCCGACAACGGAGAGCAGGCGCTGGAGATCTCCGACACCCTGGTGCGTTCCGGAGCCCTGGACGTGGTCGTTATCGACTCCGTCGCCGCGCTGGTGCCTAGGGCTGAGATAGAGGGTGAGATGGGCGACTCCCACGTGGGCCTGCAGGCCCGGCTCATGAGCCAGGCGCTGAGAAAGCTCTCGGGCTCGCTGAACCGGTCCAAGACCACGGCCGTTTTTATCAACCAGTTGCGGGAGAAGATCGGGGTTATGTTCGGGTCGCCGGAGACGACGCCGGGAGGCCGGGCATTGAAGTTTTACTCTAGCGTTAGGCTGGATATCCGGCGCATCGGGGCCCTCAAGGTCGGCAACGACACGGTTGGCAACCAGACGAAGGTCAAGGTCGTCAAGAACAAGGTTGCCCCGCCGTTCAAGGTGGTGGAGTTCGACATAATGTACGGCGAGGGCATCTCGCGCGAGGGGAGCCTTCTGGACGTGGGCATCGAGCACGGGGTGGTCCAGAAGAGCGGTGCCTGGTTCGCTTACGGGGACGAGCGGCTCGGTCAGGGCCGGGAGAACGCCAAGCAGTTCCTCAAGGAGCACGAGGACGTGCGGACCAGGATCCTGGCGGAGATCCGCGAGAGCCTGGGGCTGGAGGCGGAACAGAGCGAGGCCGAAGACGAAGCGGTCGAGGAGCCGGCGGGGCAGACCGTCTAGCAGCCGGGTGCCCGAGGTAACCAGGGTAACGGAGGGCCGGGGGCGCGGCGGGGGCAAGGCCCGGGTCTTCGTAGACGGGCAGTTCTGGGCTGAGGTGGATGCCGCGATGCTCGCTGACCACGGGCTCTACGAGGGCGCTGTACTCTCCGAAGAGCAGCTCCGGGTGGCGCGGGAGGCTGGCGAGCGGGGCCTGGCGATGAGCCAGGCCCTGAACCTGCTCGGTTACCGGGCGCGCTCTACCGGGGAGGTCAGGCAGCGGCTGCGGCGTCGCAGGTACGCGGAGGAGACGGTCGAGGCCGTAGTTTCCCGCCTGCGAGAGCTCGGTTACCTGGATGACGAAGAGTTCGCGCGCAGCGCGGCCCGAGAGAAGGCGCGCAAGTACGGTCCCCGGCGGGTCTATGCGGACCTCCGGAGCACGGGTATGGACGAGGACACCGCGCGGGACGCGGTCGAGAAAGAATTTGCGGGACGCTCGGAGTCGGACGATGCTTTTTCTGCCGCGGCGCGGCGCTATAATACGGGGGAAGGCTCCGTCGCCCTGGCGCGACGGGTCTACGGCTTTTTGATGCGCCGGGGTTACTCGGCGGAGGTCTGCGCCGAGGTCGCCCGCGGGTACCGCGGAAATCCGGACGGAGCCCAGGCGTCTGAAGCCGGTGAGTAGTACCGGAAGGTACTCGACGGGAGAAATATCATCGGGCCCCGTCTACGAGACGGGGCTTATCTGGAGGAAAACCTATGAGCGTCTCTTTATTACTGGTCCTTCTTCTCGCCCTGGCAATCGGTGTGGCCGCCGGCTTCGCGGCGGGTTACTTTATATGGAAATCACGCATCGAGGCCCGCCAGGCCGAGGCCCGGGCGGACGCGCGTTCGATAGTGGAGGACGCAAACCGGGCCGCGGAGACCACACGCCGCGAGGCCGAGCTGGCCGCGAAAGAGCTAACCCTGCAGCTCAAGGATGAAGCGGAGGCGGAGATCCGGGCACGCCGGTTGGAGATCACCCGCATCGAGGACCGCCTCGATAACCGCGACTCGGCCCTCGACCGCCGGGAGTCGGAGCTGGACGAGCGCCGGCGCAGAATTTCAGAGAGCGAGGAGAACCTCCAGCGCCGGGAGGCCGAGCTCAAGGACAGAGAAGCCTCCCAGATGCGGGCTCTGGAGGAGATCTCCGGCCTCAGCCGGGAGGAGGCCGAGAGCAGGATTCTATCTGCGCTAGAGGTCGAGCTCGAAGACCGTCTCGGCCGCATGGTCCACGACCGGACCCTCGACGCCGAGGACCGGGCGGAAGTCGAGGCCCGCCGCATCATCTCCACGACTATGGAGCGTCTGGCTTCCGACCTGACGGCCGAGACCACGGTAAAGGCGGTGGCGCTGCCCTCCGACGACATGAAGGGCCGGGTCATCGGGCGCGAAGGGAGGAACATCCGGGCGTTCGAAGCGGCCACGGGGGTTGACGTGATCATCGACGACACGCCGGAGACGGTGGTGATCTCCTGCTTCGATCCGGTGCGGCGGGAGATCGCCCGCCTGGCGATGGAGCGTCTGGTGGAGGACGGCAGGATCCACCCGGGCCGGATCGAGCAGATCGTCTCGAAGGCCCGGAAGGACGTGGAGAAGGACATGAAGGTTGCCGGGCGTCAGGCCATCTACGACGCCAAGATCAGCGGCGGCATGCACGGGGAGCTCCAGCGGTTGCTGGGCGCGCTGAAGTACCGGACTTCTTACGGCCAGAACGTGTTGGCCCACTCGGTGCAGGTGGCGAACCTGTGTGCCATGATGGCCCAGGAGCTAGGCGCCAACGTAAAGATCGCGCGCCGGGCCGGCCTGTTGCACGACATCGGCAAGGCTATAGACCACGAGGTCGAGGGTACCCACGCTATTATCGGCGGCCGGTACGCCAAGAAGCGGGGCGAGTCGGACGAAGTGGTGCGGGCTATCAGCGCCCACCACCACGAGGTCGAGATGGAGGCCGTCGAGGACGTGCTGGTGGCTACCGCCGACGCCGTCTCCGCCGCCCGGCCCGGGGCCCGGCGTGAGACCACCGAGGCCTACATGGAGCGGCTGCGGTCCCTGGAAGACCTGGCCCTGTCGCACCGCGGGGTGGACAAGGCCTACGCAATCCAGGCGGGCCGGGAGGTCCGGGTCATGGTACAGCCCACGGAGGTCGACGACCGTATCGCCGCCAAGCTCGCCTTCGACATCAGCAAGGAGATAGAGAGCGACCTCGAGTACCCCGGCCAGATCAAGGTCACCGTCATCCGCGAGAGCCGGGTGAGCGAGGTTGCCCGTTAGGGTCGGTGCGAGCTTGGAGGGTCCTTACCGCGACCTGGGCTCCGGGTTTGCCCGCCTCGCCGGGGCGGAGGGCGCGCGGCGGGCTCCTTCGCGCATCGCTAGCGTGGAGGACGCGCTGTTCGAGTTGCTCCGCAACGCCCGGGACGCCGGGGCGCGTAACGTCTACGTCGCCTCGGCCCTCAGCCGCCGCCGTTACCGGACCCTCACCGTGCTGGACGACGGTGCCGGCATCCCCGACCGCTACGCGGACCTCGTCTTCGAGCCCGGCGTTACGACTCGCCACCTCGAGCCCCGGCCAGAACCCACGGGCTCTGCGGCCCACCCGCTGCCCGCTCCGCACGGCGCAGGCATGTCCCTATACCACGTTCGGAACGCCGCCTTCGGCGCCGCGTTCGTCTCGACGTCCAACCCCACCTCGGTGAGGGCTACCTTCGACACCAGAACCCTTCAAGAACGCACCCTGCAATCCGGAAGCCGCACCTCCCGGTCGAACCTGCTCGCGACCCTACGGAACTTCCTCCTCCATCATGCCCCCCCCGGACAGCTCGCCGGCTACTACGGGCCGCCCGCGCGCGTCCTGACAACCCTCCTGCAAAACCGCATAATACAACCAGGCAGTCCAACCGAACTTTGGAAATCTGGCCGGGAGCTGGGCCTCGAGCTTTCGTCCAGGACGGCGGCGAGGATATGGCGCTCGGAGGTACAGCCGTTGCCTGAAGTGGAGTGGGGGGCTGGAGGCGGGGTCTCTGGACTGGGATGGGCAGAAGCGCCGGAGGAGGCCGGAGCGCCGACCGGAGGATTGAGGGTGTTTCTGGATCGGGAGGAAATATCCGGTATCGCAGCTATACTGAGTGGAGCTGCGCGTTCGAGTTACATGGAGATCGGGGAGGTCGAGGTCAACTCCCGGCCAGGGGAGATCGTCTTGAGAGCCCGCGTCTACGAGCCGGAGGATGAGTATGAATAATTCAGGGACCACCACGCCGATACAGCTGTCTTCAAAGCCCACCCGCCCTGCAGGGCCATCCGAAACAGGAACCCGGCCCAACCGGACGGCCTGCATAAGGACGTTCGGCTGCCAGATGAACGTACACGACTCGGACCGGATGCGGCGCATGATCCGGGACGCCGGTTACGCGGAGGTCCAGTCCTACGAGGACGCGGATCTCGTCGTTCTAAACACCTGCTACGTGCGGGAAAACGCCGTAGACCGAGTCCGAGGTCACCTCGGGGAGATTAACCGCCTCAAACGCGAAGGCCGGGTCAAGAGGGTCGCGCTTACCGGCTGCATCGGGGCCGCCAGCGAGGCCGAACAGCTAGAGCGCCAGTACAACATAGACCTGGTCCTGGGAACGCATAATACTTACGAACTCGCTTCGTTCGTGGGCCTACCCACCATGGAGGAGACCTACACGCCGGACCTACCGGGCACGGAGGGGGACCACAGCGCCTTTGTAACGATAATGACCGGTTGCAACTACCAGTGCAGCTACTGCATAGTCCCCACGGTGCGGGGGCGTATGATCTGCCGTCCGATGGACAACATCGTCTCCGAGGTGGAGCGGCTCGTCGAGTCGGGGACGAAGTACGTTACCCTGCTAGGCCAGACGGTAGACGCCTGGCGTCAGGACGGCAAGAGGTTCTGCGACCTGCTAGAACGTGTTTCCGAGGTTGCGCCCAGAATCTGGTTTACGACGAGCCACCCGTCAAACATGGAGGACCGCACGCTCAAAGCTATCGGGGAGCGGGAGACCATCGTCAGGCGTCTGCACCTGCCAGTACAGTCCGGGTCCGACAAGATGCTCAAGGCCATGCACCGCGGCTACAAAGCGGACCGGTATCGCAGGAAGATCGAGGTCTTCCGGGAGCACGTGCCGGACGGCACCCTTAGCACGGACATCATAGTCGGCCACCCGGGCGAGACGGCGGAGGACCACGAGCAGACCCTCCGCCTCGTAGAAGACTGCGCCTTTGACTCAGCATACATCTTCAAGTTCTCTCCCAGGAAAGGCACCGAAGCCGCGGAGTTGGGCGGGGTCGTGCCGGACAAGGTGGTGCAGAGGAGGTTCCTCCAAGTACTACGGCAGGTGGAGCAGAACGCCTACGCCCAGAACCAACGCAAGGTAGGGAGCCTGGAGGATATCTACATCCGGCACGGTAGTACCGATGACGGTCGGTCCATAGGCGAGACGTGGAGCGGCCACGCGGTGCACGTTGGAACCAACGCCAAGCCCGGAGAGTACGTCGAGGCCCGTATCGCCTCCGCCGGGCCACACGTGCTCTACGCGGAAGTCCCCCGGAGCTGACAACGCACGCGGGCACCAGAAAGGCCGCCCTGGTCGTATGCGGCCCTACAGCGTGCGGGAAGAGCCGCGTCGCGGATCTCCTCTCTCACCAGCTCTCCGAAGCGCAAGGCTTTCACGCTCCCACCATCGTCGTGGACTCCATGCAGGTCTACCGCGAGATACCGAGGATAACCAACCAGGCTCGGGAGAGGCCAGCGGAGCTGCTGGGGATAGTATCCGTAACGGAAGACTGGACTATGGCCCGGCACCGGGTTGCCAGCGACGCCGTGGTGGACGCTACGAGGGGACCGTTCGTGCTCGACGCCGGGACCGGCATGTACCTCAACGCCCTTCTGCTAGACATCCCGATATACCCCAGGGTGGATGCTGGAACCAGGCAGAAGGCCACCTCCCTGTCGAGGAACGCGGTGAACCCGCGTCGCACCTCGCGGGAGAAGGAGCTGACGCTGGCCGGGGTACTACCGGAGGGGTCTCGCAGAGGCTCTATCTGGAACGGGGAGCTCCGGTACCAGACCTCCGTAATCTATCTCAGGCCGGAGAAAAGCGCGCTAGACGCGGCCATAGAAAAGCGAACCCGCAAGATATCCCGAACCGGTATCGAGGAAGCAGCAGTTCTGGAGAGCATGCTCCAGAGGGGAGCGCCGATAAACTCCTCGGTACTCGGGTCTATCGGCGTCCGGGAGCTGATCGCGAGAGTCCGGGGCGGCATCGAGGACCGCGACGTAGAGGAGTCCATCGTGCTGAGAACCCGCCAGCTCGCCCGGCGTCAGGTCCGGTGGTTCGACAAGCTCATGAAGACCCTTCACGAAAAACCGGGTGTCTTTCAAGTCTCCGTCTTGGAAGACGCCTCCAGGTTAGACGTCGCGGGATCTCTGGCTTCTCTCCACGATAGCTGACATACCATGCATGATACAATGTGCGCATGATATCGGAGAGAGCGATACTCGTCGGAGCGGGTGAGGAGATATACCTGGACGAGCTGGGCAGGCTGGCTTCGACGCTGGGCCTCGAAGTCGTGGGCCGGATGGCGCAGGCCCGCCGGGATGGCGCTGGATACTTGGGAAAGGGAAAGAGGCGCGAGCTCGCAGAACAAGTGCATAATACAAATGCATCCTGCGTAATAACGGACGACGAGCTTACCGCTTCCCAAGCCCGGGTGCTGGAGAAGGACTGTGGCGCTGACGTCGTGGACCGCACGGAGCTCATCATCCGAATCTTCGAGTTACACGCCAGAGACGCTGCTAGCCGCTTACAGGTGGAACTTGCCGACCTGGAGTACAGGCTGCCCCGGGTCAAGGGCCGGAACCCGGCCCTGAGCAGGCTGGGCGGCGGCGTGGCGACTGCCGGGGCAACGCGAGGCCCCGGTGAGCAGCAACTGGAGTACGACCGGCGCGCCATCCGGCGCCGGATGGACGCCATAAACCTCAAGCTGGAGCAGGAGCGCAGCGCCCGGGCTGTGCGGGGGTCTCGCCTGCGCACAGACGGGCCGCCAACGGTGGCCCTCGTGGGGTATACGAACGCTGGCAAGACGACCATACTCAACTCGCTCAGCGGCGCCGGTAGATCCACGGCCGACCGCTTGTTCGAGACGCTCGAGACGACCACCAGGACGGTGCCGGGTGGATCCGAGCGCCCCGCAAATGGGCCTCAGAGTTCCGTGAAGCCGGATTTCGTCGTTACGGACACCGTAGGGTTTATAAGGAAGTTACCCACCCAGCTCGTCCACTCTTTCGCCAGCACGCTAGAAGCCGCGAGGTACGCGGACATCAGGGTGCTTTGTGCTGACGCGTCCAGCCCCACGCTCCGAGAGGAAATAGAGACCGTTCGCCACACCCTGGCCGAAATGTCCCGGGGATCAGAACCTCCAGAAGATCTTGAGGGCCTGGGAGAAGGGAAAGAGGACATCCTCTGCCTGAACAAGATAGACCTCCTGAGCAAGGAACGACTGGCGGACCTGAGAGCCGACTACCCGGCGGCGGTCAGGATCAGCGCCGCCAGAGACAGCGCGCCTCTACTGGAATCGATTTACGAGGCCATCTCTACCGGTATGGAGCGGCTGGAGCTCCTGATACCACACTCAGAGTACGGCCTCGCCGCCCAACTCTACGGCAGAGCCGAGATCCACACCTCCCAGGACACCCTGGACGGGCTGCGCCTGGACCTCACCGCGCCCAAGTCCTTGGCCAACAAATACCAGCCCTACAGAACCTCTTGATCCTTTTGATCCAACGCTAAATTTCCGATAAGTACAATTCTCGGAAATTAACGATAGACTCTCAACACGGTCCATCTTTTCGCCATCTGTGAAGCTGATCCTCGACATCTTGAGCCTTCGGTGAATTGATTCGTTTGTATATGTCAAAAGCCCGCCGGAGACGCTCGCAAGCTTGGTCGTGCCGTCCTTTCTGGTCCAGCGCAAGAGCTCCATTCCATAGCGCGTCAGCCTCTCCCAGAGGATAAGGAGCCTTGCCATATTCGCGGAGCGCCGCCTCTATGGTACACCACGTTCCTCAAGGAATCTCCGATCCACAACTTCTGAGCATATCTCCCGTGATAGCGAGTGTAGGCGGTACGGTAGTGTCATGCGCCAGTTATTCTTTGATCCTTTCTACTAGGGCCTCGATATCTTCGTCTCGACCCACGAATAGGCTTGGGCGCCAAGGGTTACTGACTACGCTCGGATCAGTCGAACCTCTTCGAGAAGAGCGATTGATGTCTTCGCCTTCAGAATG
The DNA here is from genome assembly GCA_004563715.1 of Actinomycetota bacterium. Taxonomy (GTDB): domain Bacteria; phylum Actinomycetota; class Rubrobacteria; order Rubrobacterales; family Rubrobacteraceae; genus SIRX01. The sequence goes on from SIRX01000101.1 coordinate 17,127, forward strand.
CTGAGCAACACCCTCGGCGTTCGCGCCGAAGTGGTTCCTAAAACCGAGAAATGCGAGAAATGCTAAGACGAACCATCCTATAAATTGCAGTATCGACAGTATATCTGCCAAGATCCCGATCAAGTTACTGTTCTCCTCAATAACACCGAGGAAGATTAGAAGCCAGGGTAACCACCATCGGAAGGTGCTGACGAGAGCTACCGTAATTGCGACAGTCGCCAAGAATGTAAGTGTTGGTGGATTCAACCGATCAGTGCAACACGGTAGGTTTTGGGTGTTGTTCGGATCGGAGGTGCACGAGTGGCGAGACTGGGTCGTCCTGGAGGGTTGTCTGCTGCAGGAAAGAAGGAGTTATGGGAGCGGTGGAGGGCCGGAGAGTCCATAAGCGACATCGCCCGGGCCCTACAGAAGGCTCCCGGCTCCATCCACACAATGATCGAGGCCACCGGCGGCTTCTCTCCGCCCACTCGGCGCAGGCGAAGCTGTGCACTCACTCCCTCAGAGCGGGAGGAGATCTCCCGCGGGCTGGCCACCGGAGAATCTCTTCGGGCAATCGCTTGTCGGTTGGGCCGCTGTGCTTCCACCGTGTGCCGGGAAGTAGAGCGCAACGGCGGGCGCAACAGATACCGAGCCGCAAAGGCCGAGGAGCGGAGCTGGCAGAGAGCCCGGCGTCCGAAAAGATGCTTGCTAGCGATGGTGGCAGAAAAGCTCAAGGAGGACTGGTCGCCACAGCAGATCTCCGGCTGGCTCAAAAGAGAGTATCCTTCCGATGAGGCGATGCGCGTGTCACACGAGACCATCTACCGCACCCTGTTTGTGCAGGCCAGAGGCGTTCTCAAAAGGGAGCTGCTCGCCCACCTCAGGAGCAGGCGGATGATGCGTAAGTCCCGACGCGCTTCAACGAGAGGACAGCCGCGCGGACAGATCAAGGAAGCCGTCTCCATCCGTGAGCGTCCTCCGGAGGCAGAGGACCGTGCGGTGCCTGGACACTGGGAAGGGGATCTGCTCTCAGGATCTCGCAACACCCACATCGCCACCCTGGTCGAACGCAGCTCGCGCTTTGTCATGTTGGTGCGGGTAGGCGGCAAAGATACCGAGAGCGTCGTCGCGGCTCTCAGCGAGCAGATAAGGCGGCTGCCCAAGACCATGATCGACACCCTAACTTGGGACCGGGGACCGGAGATGGCCGCCCACAAGAAGTTCACGGTAGCCACCGACGTTTCCGTCTACTTCTGCGATCCGAAGAGTCCCTGGCAGCGGGGCACGAGTGAGAACACAAACAGACTGCTCAGGCAGTACCTGCCCAGGAAGACCGATCTCTCAGTACACAGCCAACAAGACCTCGACCTGATCGCACTGAAGCTCAATACGAGACCGCGCAAAACTTTAAGCTACAGCACCCCGGCTGCTACACTGGCTGAGGCTGTTGCGCTCACCAGTTGAACCCACCTTCGCCTTTTTTGTAAGTCATGGCGCGCTCTCTGAGTATTGGAGGATCAATGACTTCTCAGATCGGTAGAGTATTGTACTGATATGCTCTACTGGCTAGTTCCTCAGCTCTCCTTATATACCGCATCGTCGTCTTGGGGTCTTCGTGTCCGAGAAACTGCTGTATTATAAGTAGAGGAGCTTCGTTTACGGCCATGTTGGTACCGACGGTGTGACGGATGGAGTGCGGGCTTATGGCTTTGGTTATGCCGGCAGCGTTGGCGTATCTCTTTACGAGGTAGCGGACCATGCGGGTTGTGAGGGGCTTGTCCCTGCCCTCACGGGAGGCGAAGAGCGGTTTGCGGGCGTCGGTGCGGGAGGTAAGGCTGCGCTCGGTGAGGAGGACGTAGCGCTGAACGAGCTTCCAGAGGTCCGGAGAGACGGGGACGTTGCGGGTTTTGTCGCCCTTGCCGCGGACGCGGAGGAAGACCTGGTCCTCCCCCACCTCTTGGAAGTCTCCCACTTTCACTTCCACAATCTCGGCTTCTCGCAGGCCGCCGCCGGCCATGACCGCCAGGAGCACGTAGTCCCGGTAGTTGTTCTGGCGAGCGGCGTTCAGCATCCGCGATAGCTCGTCCTCGGTGAGGATGTTGTAGGAGGGATCCTGCTGTACGCGGGGGCTCTTTGCGAAGAACTTGAGGGCTTCCGGGTTTATGGTGGTCACGCCGCCCATGTACGCGAACGTCAGAAAGCGGCGCATGGTGGTGAGCTTCTTGGCGGCTGTGGCCGGGGCGTAGGCGGAGATCAGGCTCTCCCGGTAGAAAGAGAGGTCTTCGGGCGTCAGGTGTCCCAGCTCTTTGCCCAGATCCCCACGCACGTAGGCCAGGAACATCTGGATCTCTGTATTATACGTTTTTTTGGTCTGGGGGCTGGTAAGGGTGCGGAGGTAGACAGCGAGCAGGCGTTCGGTGTCGTTTTCCGGGGTTGCTGGTTGGGCGTGGTCCTGACGGTCGGGAAGGTTACTCCGAGGGGTCATCGTAGTTGATGATGGAGACGACCTCGTAGCCGGCGAGCTTCTCGCGGCCGTCGAGGTAGCCGAGCTCTATGAGGAAGGCCACACCCGCGACGGTCCCGCCAGCGTTCTCGACGAGCTCGCACATGGCGCGGGCGGTGCCACCGGTGGCTAGCAGGTCGTCGGCCACGAGGATGCGGGTTCCGGGGGGTATCGAGTCGGCGTGGGCTTCGAGGGTGTCGGTGCCGTACTCCAGCTCGTAGGAGGCGGAGATCGTCTCGCGGGGCAGCTTGTTGGGCTTGCGGGCGAGGACCAGGCCCTTCTTCACCTTGTAGGCGAGGGCCGTGCCGAAGACGAAGCCCCGGGCCTCGGCTGAGAGGACGCGGTCGTACTCCAGGTGCTCGACGGCCCGGGCTAGGGCGTCGGTCGCCTCGTGCATGGCGGGACCGTCCTCTATCAGGGGCGTTATGTCCTTGAAGGAGATGCCGGGGTGAGGGTAGTCGGGGACGGTTCGGATGTGCCGCTCCAGGTTGTGCACCGTGGGCTTTGTCATCGGGCGGGGTCAGCCTCTCTCGTTGGGGAAGGAACCGGGCGCGAACGAGTCGATCGCGTTGGCCATCATGAGTTCTTTGAGACGCGAGTCAACGGCGGCCAGGTGGCGGGCCTTGCCTACCGCCTCGCTCACGCGCTGCTCGTCGCCACTGCGCAGCTCGGGGTTGAGGATCTGCTTGAACATCGCCGCCTCGCGCTCTACGGCGGCCATGATGCCGCGTAGGTGACGCGGCTGTATCGAGTACTTCGCCATTTCCTGGGCCATGCGGGCTATCTCGGCGTCGCGCTGGGTAAGCTCCCCGTTGCGCCCGATGACCCCGACGGAGATCAACTCCTCCACAAAGCGTGTGTCGGCCTCCAGGGAGTCGGCGAGCTCCTCGCGGGTGTAGGTGCGGTCCTCCAAGACGCGGGACAGCTCGTTCGAGGCCTCGTTGGCGGGCATTATCGGGGCGCCGCCCTCGATGCGCTTCTTTATGACTTTGAGCGGCAGGTACTCCTCCTCCTGGAGCTTCAGGATGTACTTCAGAAGCTCCACGTCCTGGCTAGAGAACAGCCGGTATCCGCCCCGGGTGCGGTTCAGGCTGATCAAACGCCGCCGCTCCAGGTAGCGGATCTTGCTGACCGACAGCGACGGGTAGTCGGGCCTGAGCCGCTCGACGACCTCGCCGATGGTGTAGCTGTCTTTGCCGCCGGACGGCTGGCCGGGGGCGCGCTCGGGGACACGCTCGGGCGCATCTTCGTAGAGCCGCTGCTCCGAGGGGCACCTTTCCGGATGCCCTTCCGCGCGTCCGGCGGGGGCGTCGAGCGCCGTTTCCTGGTTCTCGTAACCTGCGGTGTGGTTACCTCTGCCTTCTCCGTGATCCACTAATACTCACTCCAGTCCTCTCTGGCCAACACGTAAAACTCTCTTTGGAGGGAACCGGTATCCCCCTCTTCCCAGGCCGAGCCTAGGTAAAAACGAACTTGAAACGGTACTTGCCGACCTGTATCTCGTCTCCGTTGCGGAGGTCGACCGCGTCGACCCGGACCCGGTTGACGTACGTACCGTTCAGGCTGCCCACGTCCCGGATCCTGTACCCGCGGCCGCCACGCAGTATCTCGGCGTGCTCCCGGGAGACCGTGACGTCGTCCAGGAAGATGCTGCTCTGTGGGCTGCGGCCGACCGTTACGACCTCTTCGCCGATGTCGTGCATCCGCCGCCCCGCGGTGCCCTCTACCTGGTCGAGCTCGATCAGGGCGGCGCCGTTGAAGCCGCCTTCTATGGGCGATAGAGCCTCCTCGTCGGAGAAGACGGGTGAGTAGGCGACCGTGGAATCAACGTGGGCCAGCCGGGCGCCGCAGTTGCCGCAGTACCTCATGTTCTCGGTGGTCGTCGCGCCGCACTCGGGACAATAGTTCATGCTCCAGGCTCCCCCTCCTGCCGTCCCATCAACACCCGGGCCAGCTCCTCCGGCGAGAGCGAGAGGCTCCCCCGGCGCACGAGCTCCGAACGGATGAGGTCTATCCGCCCCTGCAGAACCCGGCGGCGGTAGCTTATCTCCCGCTCCTCCTCGGCCAGGCGCTCCAGAAGCTCCTTGAGTTCGTTTTCGGAGACAGCGGTCAGGTCAGAGGTCTCCTCCCAATCAAACCCCTCCATGCCGCCCTCCGAAGGTTCAAGCTCGCTCATGACCGGCAGTATAACTTCCTCTGAACCTGAAGTATAGTCTTAGGGCGCGCCTTCTCCACCAGACGCCTCCTGTTCTTCGCTCTCTATCAGGGAACGGACGACCCCGGCGTACTCCCGGGCCAGCCCGGCCGGTGGGTTGGCGTCCCCCTCTGAGGTTTCGGCGTAGACGTAGAAAAGCGGGTTATCCGGGTCCGGGAGCATCAGCACCCAACCGCCGTTGGCGTTGAGCTTGACGCCGTCGGCGAGGATGGCGTCCGGGTCGCCGCCGAACCGCTCGGCGAGCCCGCGCATCACGCGCCCCTTGGCCGACCAGGGGCACTCGAGCTTCTCCCGGGCAACGTTGCCGAAGGCGCCCCCAAACTGCCGGCGGGTCTCGGAGAGCGGTGTCTCCCGGAACAGCTCCAGCGTGCGGGCCAGGGTCATAAAGCAGTCGGGGGCCGGCAGGAAGGCCGGAAAGATGTAGTGGCCCTCGCCCGTGCCCGCGATATCGGCCCCGGTCTCGGCCCCTTTGAGCGCGGTGTTGCCCAGGCCGGTACGGCTCTGCACCAGGGTTCCGCCGTGGGCCTCTACGAGCTCCCGGTATCCGTAGCTCAGGTTGATGGGCAGCACGGTCCTCCGCGGCCGCATCCGCTCCAGGATACAGGCGAGCATCACGTCCGGCGGCACGGGGTCGCCCCGGTCGTCCACGAAACGGACGTCCTCTCCCGTGGGGCCTACCACGCAACCGAACGCGGCCTCGACCGTCGGCACGATGCGGGAGACCCGGTCCAGGCCCTCCTCCAGGTCGGACGCGGCGCGTCCACCGACCACGTTGGCGTTCGCAAAGCCCTCCATGACCACGGCGTTGACCCCCAGCCGGGAGAAGACCCGGCTGGCGACGAGGCTCGCCACGCCGCCGGAGAAGTCCACGACGAGCGTGCCGCCGGCTACCTTCTCCCGGTCGGCGGCACGCTCGAGGCGCTCGACGTACTGCTCCACGGCCCGGCCCGGGTAGATGAGCTGCCCTATGTCGCCCGCGTAGGCCCGGCGGTACTCCTCGCGCACGAAGACCTTCTCGACCGACCGCTGGTCGGATTCGGGCATCGGGGTGGCGTCGGCGCTGAAGAACAGGATCTCCACGTCGTCTGGGTCGTCGCCGCTCCTCAGGTGGGCTCCGGCCGAGGACTTGCCGGCGAGCACGTCGTGGCGCACCACGCCCGCGTGGGCCGCCCGCAGGTCCCGCACGTTGATACCCGTCCCGAGCAGGGCGCTCGTCATCGCCCGCTTGGCGACCTGGGCCGACGGCGAAGCGTCACGCCCCAGCGTCACCACGGAGCCCGGGGCCAGGGTCGTCCCGAAGGAGGAGGCGAGACGGATCACGAACTCCGGCGTCAGGTCCACGTTGAACTTGCCCGAGACGATGCCGCCCTTAAAGACCGTGCGCAGGCCCATCGTTTCGTGGATCAGGCTCTGCGTGATGTTCGCGCCGCTCTCGACCATCTTGTGCGGGAACACCTTTACGTCCGGGGCGATGGTCGCCCCCTCGCCGACTATCACCTCGTCGCCGAGGGCGCTGCGCTCCAGGACGCGGGCGCGGGCCTGCACGTAGCACGAGCGGCCCACGAGGGCGTCCACCAGCTCGGCCCCCTCGCCGATGTAGGAGCCGTCGGCGACGACGCTGTGCTCCACGCGGGCGCCAGAGGCGACGACCGTGTTCGTCTCGATCACCGAGTAGGGGCTTACGTACGCGCCGTCGTCCACGCGCACGTTCTCCCCGATAAACACGGGCCCCTCCAGCTCCGACTCGTTTACCCGGGCGCGGCGTCCGACGTAGATGTTCTCCCGCAAGCGCGTCCCGGGCGGCCGGACGCCGCGCATCTTGCCGGCGAGCACGTCCCGCTGGGCGCCCATGTACTGCTCCAGGTTGCCGATGTCTTCCCAGTACTCGCCGGTGACGTAGCCGTAGAGCGGCCGCCCGGCGTTCAGGAGCTTCGGAAACAGCTCCTTGGAGAAATCGTACTCGTCCTTTTTCGGGTCCGGGATCTCGTCCAGGACCGAGGCTTCGAGGAGGTAGATGCCGGTGTTGACCGTGTCGGAGAAGACCTGGCCCCAGGCCGGCTTCTCGAGAAAGCGCGAGATGCGTCCGTCCTCCTCGGTGATGACGATCCCGAAGTCCAGCGGGTTCTCGACGCTCTTGAGGACCATCGTGGCCTCGGCGCCCTTCTCCTCGTGGAAATGCGCCAGGTGGGTCAGGTCGGCGTCGGTGAGGGCGTCGCCGCTGATCACGAGGAACCGTTCGCCGTCGAGGTCGAGCTGCTCCTCGGCCATTTTCACCGAGCCGGCGGTCCCCGCCGGGGTGTCCTCGATGGAGTAGCGGATGTCCACACCCCAGTCGGAGCCGTCGCCGAAGTAGTCCTGTATCTCATCCGGCATGAACTGGAGCGTCACCACGATGTCCGTGTAGCCGTGGCGCTTGAGCAGGTTCACGATGTGCTCCATGCACGGCACGCCGACGATGGGGATCATGGGCTTCGGCTGGTTGCTCGTCAGCGGCCGCAGGCGGGTCCCCTGCCCGCCGGCCATGATGACCGCTTTCTTGCCCCTGGTGTCTCTCACGTAGTACCTCCTCTACCCGAGATGCGGAGTATGTTGATCACGTACAGGGCCGCCGCCAGCAGCGAGAGACCGAAACCGACGTAGAATATCCCCTCGCTCACGGCCCCGGGGAAAAAGATGACGAGGGCCACGGCCGCCATGAGCACGGCGGTGGCCGCCTTGCCGACCGGGTTGACCGGGATCTTGCCGCCGAACACCAGCCCGCCGACCAGGGCGAGCAGGTCCCGCCCCACCAGGATGGCCACCGCCCACACCGGCAGGAGACCCCTCAGGGCGAGCACCACGGCGGCGCCGGAGAGCATCAGACGGTCGGCCAGGGGGTCCAGTATCTTCCCCACCAGCGTGGGCTGCGTCCGGCGCGCTATCTGGCCGTCGAGAAAGTCCGTCAGCGCCGCCAGAATGAAGACCGCAACCGCCGCCATGTCGGCCTCCGCGAGCAGCAATAGCACCACCACCGGGACCATCGTCAGGCGCAAGAGCGAGAGGATGTTTGGGATGGTAAAGACCTGGCGTCCCAACTCCTTTGCGGCTCCCCCTGACGGCATCTCCGGCGGCCCCTTCTAGCCTTCTAGCGGCTGCTCTTGAACCTCAATCTCAAGCTGACCCCGTACAGATCATACCGCTCCCGGAGCGCGTTCTCCAAGTAGCGGATGTAGCTCTCCTGCAAGTCTTCGGGCCGGTTGGCGAACAGGGTAAACCTGGGAGGCCCGCTGCCGGTCTGGGTCGCGTAGCGGATCTTGACGCCCCTGGCCGGCGGGTTGCGGTCCACGAGCCGGTTTACGTACTCCGCGATCTCGTGCGTCGGCAGGCGCAGGTTGAAGGCCGCCCGGAGCCGGGCGGCGAACGGCAAGACCTTTTCCACCCCGGAGCCGGTGAGGGCCGAGACCGCGATGGCGGGCGGCTTGAGGTCCGTCATCCGGGCGGAGAGCAGGTCCGCCACCTCCCGGACGCGCTCCGGGTCCACGAGGTCCCGCTTGTTTATAACGACCCCGCAGGCCCTCCCGGACTCCTCGATCTGGCGCGCGAGCTGGAGGTCGCCGCCCACGGGCCCCTCCACCGCGTCCACGAGCAGCAGCGAGACGTCCGAACGCCTTATGGCCTCGGAGGTCCGGAGCGCCGAGTAGTACGGCACGCCGCTCGCCCGTTTGGCGCCCCGGCTGACCCCGGCCGTATCGAGCAGCAGGTACCGTTCCCCCTCCACCTCGACCTCGCCGGCCACCGCGTCGGTGGTGGTACCCGCAACCTCGGAGACGACGGCCCGCTCGGCGCCCAGCAGGCGGTTGAGCAGCGTGCTCTTGCCCACGTTGGGACGGCCTATTATCGCCAGCCGCGGCGGCTCGTCTTCCTCCGCTACGCCCGCCTCCGGCAGCAGCCCGACCACCCCGTCCAGCAGGTCCCCGACCCCGATGCCGTGGGTTGCTGAAACAGGGTAAGGCTCACCCTCCCCAAGCGCGTAGAACGGGTAGCGCTCCGTGTCGTCGGCGGGGTTGTCCAGCTTGTTCACCGCGAGCACCACCGGGGCCGGGCTCCGGCGCAACTCGCGGGCGATCGCCGCGTCGGCCTCGGTGAGGCCCGTGCGGGAGTCCACGAGGTGGATTATCGCGTCGGCCTCCTCGACGGCCACCTTGGCCTGCAAGGTGACGAGCGCCTCCAGGCCCACCTTCGCCGCCGGCTCCATCCCGCCGGTGTCCACCAGTACGAACTCCCTCCCGGCCCACTCGGCGGGGTTGTAGGAGCGGTCGCGGGTGGTCCCCGGCTCGTCGGCGACCACCGCCTGGCGGCGGCCCAGGATGCGGTTGACGAGCGTGCTCTTGCCCACGTTGGGCGCCCCGACTATCGCCACGACCGGGAGGCCGCTCATCCTTTCTCCGGCAGCGAGTAGATAACCCGCAAAACGTGGTTCGCGGCTTCTCGGTAGGCGCGTCCACCCTTGATGGTGCTATCTACGGTTATCGGCTCGCCGATGTAGGCGTGGAGCTTCTCGCCCCGCAAGCGCGCGAGCGGGGTGGGTATCCTCTCCATGTAGACGGGGAGCACCCGGGCGTTGCCGCGGACGGCGAGCATGATCACCCCGCTCTTGGCATCCCGGTCCGGACCCTCGCTGCGGTGGGTCCCCTCAGGAAAAATACCCAGGGCATGGCCTTTGGCCAGGAATTCCAGGGAGGTGCGCAGCGCGGCGCGGCCGCCCTTCTGTCGGTCCACGGGAAAGGCCCCGAAAAACTTGAAGACCCTGCTGAATACGGAAACAAAGATCTCCTTTTTGGCCATCCAGTAGATCCTGCGGGGCACGGCCATGCCGATGAGAAACGGGTCCGGGTACTGGGTATGGTTGGCGGCCACGATCAGGGGTCCCTCCTCCGGCGTGTTTTCCTGGCCGTGTACGGTGAACCCGAAGAGGATCTTGCCGAGAAACCGCAGGGTGTGGCGGAACAACCTGTATCGCAGGGACATGCCACCCGGCCGTCGGCTTCCCTCCAAGGAGGGCGGGGGGATAGTCATCAGGCGCCTCTCCCCAGGCTCTGCGCTAGCTCCACCACCCGGGAGACGACTTCATCCAGGCTGAGGTCGGTGGTGTCCACGATTACGGCGTCCGGCGCGGCCTTGAGCGGCGCGGTCTCGCGCTCGGAGTCCTGCCGGTCGCGCAGGCTCATCGCAGCCCGGATCCTCTCCAGCTCTTTTTCGCGCCCGCTCTGCGCCGCCCGCCGCCGCGCCCGTTCCTCCGGGGCGGCGGAGAGGAAGATCTTGAGCTCCGCCTCGGGCAACACGACGGTCCCGATGTCCCGGCCCTCCACGACGGCCCCCCGGTCCTCGCTGGCCCTGGCGGCCGCCGCCCGCTGTACGGAGAGCAGCACCCGCCGCACCTCCGGATGCGATGAGACACTGGAAGCCGCCGCCGACACCTCCGGGGTGCGCAGCGCCTCGTCCGGGACCGGTGCGCCGTCGATCTCGGCCCCCTCAGCGGTGAGGCCCACCCTACCGGCGAGGTCCCCAAGCGCCGGGCCGTCGTCCACTTCCACTCCCTCCCTCAGCGCCAGGTACGCCACCGCCCGGTAGGCCGCGCCGGTGTTGAGGTTTATAAAGCCTAGCCGTTCCGCCACGGCCCGGGCCACCGAGCTCTTGCCGCTGCCGGCCGGCCCGTCGATGGTTACCAGCAAGATATCTCCTCCAGGTGCCGCAGGAAGTCCGGGTAGGAGACGGCGGCCGCCCCCATGTCTCCGACCTCGACGCCTTCGCGCGAGGCGAGCCCGGCGACGGCGAGGCCCATCGCGAGCCGGTGATCGCCCCGGCTGTTCGCCCGGCCGCCCCGCACCCCGCCTGTGCCCGCAACGACAAAGCCATCTTTTCTCTCCTCGATCTCGACCCCCACCCTGCCGAACTCCTCGCAGACGGCGGAGACCCGGTCCGTCTCTTTTACCCGCAGCTCCCCGGCGCCCTCAAGAACCGTCTCGCCTTCCGCGAACGCCCCGAGCAGCGCGAGCAGCGGCAGCTCGTCCACCGCGCCCGGTACGTCCTCGGCCCCAACCCGCGCCCCCCGCAAAACCGAGTGGCGCACCAGCAACTCGCCCACCGGCTCCCCCGAGATCCCTTCGGCGACGCCGCCGACCTCGACCTCCGCGCCCATCCTCCGCAGTATATCCAGGAAGCCGGTCCTGGTAGGGTTGAGCCCGACGCCCCGGATCCTGACCTCCGAACCCGGCACCACGAGCGCCGCCGCCACCCAGAAGGCGGCAGAGGAGATGTCGCCCGGGACCCGGATCTCCGCCGGAACCTCCAGCCTCTCCGGAGGCTCTAGACCCACCCGGCCCGCGCCTCCGGGCAACTCCTCTACCGTTACGTCCACGCCGCAGGCCCGCAAAAGACGCTCCGTATGGTCCCGGCTCCGACCCGGCTCGACCACGGTGACCAGCCCGTCAGCCATGAGCCCCGCAAACAGGATGCAGCTCTTGACCTGCGCGCTGGCTACCGGTATACGATGCTCCCCTCCCCTCAGCCCGCCGCCGTTGCCCAACACCGCGAGCGGCAGGTACTCGCCCCCACCGGCGCCCCGGATCTCCGCCCCCATCTCCCCCAACGGCCCCACAACGCGCCGCATCGGCCGCCCCCGCAGGCTCTCGTCCCCCGTGAAACACGCAAAGTTCCCGAACCCCGTGGCAATTCCTAGTATTATGCGGATAAGAGTACCGGAGTTACGGGCGTCGATTATGTCGCGGGGTTCGGGGGGCTCCTGGAGGCCGACGCCGGTCACGCGGGCGGTCGTATCCTGGAGGCTGGTTTTCGCGCCGAAGGTCTTTACGGCGTCCAAGGTCGCCAGGGTGTCGGCGGCGGGGAGGTAATTATGGATCGTTGTCTCGGTCTCGGAGAGCAGGGCTGACAGGGCCGCGCGGTGCGAGACGGACTTGTCCGGAGGCACCAGGAGTTCGCCCCGGAGGGTCTTTGCGGGCGGTATGCGAACGGGTTCGTTATTCATGGGACCCCAGGATCTTAACCTCTTTCTCGGTTAGTTGCCGGTAGTTACCCTCCGGGAGGACGCCGAGATGGACCGGCCCGATCCTTACCCGGCACAGGGCGCGCAGGTCGAGGCCGACCGCGGCGCACGCCCGGCGTATTATGCGGTTGCGGCCCTCGTGGATGGTGAGGCGGAAGCTGGTCTCGTGCCTGCCGGGTTTCGGGTTTGTGATCTCCGGCGGGCGCATGGGCCCGTCTTCGAGGGTCGGGCCGACGGCCAGGGCCGCCAGGGCCTTCTCGGGGACCGGGCTTGCTACCGTCAGGCGGTACTCTTTCTCGATCTCCCTAGAGGGATGAGCGACGCGGTGGGCGAATGGGCCGTCGTTGGTCAGGAGGAGGAGGCCGGTGGTGTCGGCGTCCAGGCGGCCCACCGGGAAGAGGGCCGGTATCTGCGGCATCAGGTCGGCGACTGTCGGGCGGCCCCGATCGTCGTGGAGGGTGGTCAGGTAGCCGGCGGGTTTGTTGAGGGCGAGGTAGGCGTGTCGCCCGGGCAGCACGACGGGCCGTTCGTCGAGGAGTACGATGTCTTCCGGGGAGACCCTCCGGCCCAGAGAGGCAACTTCACCGTTCACCCGGACCCGCCCGGCGGAGATCAGGGCCTCCCCCTTGCGGCGCGAGGAAACCGCGCCCGACCGGGCGAGAAAGGCCTGCAGGCGCACTAGAGACCCTCCGCCTCCCCCGCCGGAGGCGTAGCCGGGGTTTCGGCCGCCCCCAGGCGCTCGCGCACCCGGGCGAGTTCCTCGTCGCCGACCAGCGAGTCCAGGGGTGGAAAGTCGGCCCGGGAGCCGGCTCCCGCGGCGGCGAAGAACTCTTCGGTGACGCCCAGCAGGGCCGGGGAGCCGGGGCTCTCCTCGTCGGCGCCGACCTCGGCGAGCAGGCCGCGCTCCAGCAGGTTCCGTACCACCGCGTCGGAGTTCACGCCCCGGACGGCGGAGATGGCGCCGCGGGTGAGCGGTCCCAGGTAGAGGGCGCAAGAGAGCACCTCGTTGGCCGCGCTGGAGAGCGGGGTGGGACGGGCTTCCTCGCGGAAGCGCTCGACCGCCGCGGCGCAGGCCGGGTTCGTCGCGAGCTGGTAGCCGCCGGCCACGTTCCGGAGCACGACGCCGGAGCTTTCCGGGGCGTACTTGACCCCGAGCTGGCCGAGGCCGTCTTCCAGTCCCGCCTCGTCCAGGCCGGTGGCCGTCCGCAGCGCCGCGGCGCTTACGGGCTGCGAGCTTACCAGGAGCACGGCCTCCAGGAGCGCGGCGGGGCTCGGGACGGCGTCATCCTTTATGGGGCCGGTCACGCCGGACGAAGGGTCAGCGGACCGAGCGGCTCCGGCTGGTGGAGGGCCAGGCGTCCCTCGTGGACGAGGGAGAGGGCGGCGGCAAAGGCGACGGCCGCGTTCAGCCGGTCCATATCCCGGACGAGGTCTTCGTAAGAGATGGGGCCGCGGGCGAGGGAGGAGCGTATCAGGGCGGCCAGCTCCTGAAGGGTCACCGTGATCGGCCCGAGGTGCTCTACGGGCGGGTCGGTCAGGCGCGAGAACGTCGACCGGGCGGCCCGGAGAAGCTTCTCCCGGTCTAGCCGGAGGCGTCCCGGCCGGGGCCGCAGGGCGTGGGCCGAGGCGTAGAAGCCGCGGTTCGCCTCCAACCGCCCCCGGATGGCCTCCGCGCCACGTTGGACTTTCAGGTAGGCCGTAAGGCGTTCGGCGAGCTGCTCGGGAGATACCGGCTCCTCCCCCGTCTCCCCGCCTTCCTCATCGGGCGCAGGAGCCAGGGTGCGGCTCTTGAGCAGCACGAGCGCGGCGGCGGAGCCGGCGAAGTCCGTGTCGCGCTCCAGGGTGTTTAGGTCGCCCTCTGGCTTCGAGTCGAGGTATATGGACACCAGCTCCCGGAGAGGGACCTCGAAAATCTCCAGCTCGTCGCGCAGGATCAGGGCCAGCAGCCACTCGTAGGGCCCCGAGTACACGTCCAGCTCGACGGTAAACCCCTCCAGGGCGCGTCCCGACTCCCCGATCAACGCGCCTCCGCGTGGAGGGGCAGCACGGAAGATATCGGGGAGTGATCCATGCCCGAGGAGCGGGCGAGCGCCGGGTCCAGCACCCGCCCCTCCGCCAGGACCACGCCCCGGCGAAGCCCCTCGTCGGCGTTCAGGGCGTCCACCAGACCACGGCCCGTCAGGGCCCTCACGGACGGCAAGAGCGCGTTCGACAGCGCGCGGGTGGCGGTGACGGGCACCGCCGCGGGGATGTTTTTCACGCAGTAGTGAACGACGCCCTCCTCCACGAACGTCGGGCGCTGGTGGGTCGTGGGCCTCGAAGTCTCGACGCACCCCCCGTAGTCCACGGCGACGTCCACGATAACGCTCCCGTCCTTCATCCCGGCTACCGTCGCCCGGTCCACCAGCGCCGGGGTACGGGTCCCGGAGACGAACACCGCCCCTATGAGCAGGTCGGCCCGCAACACGGCGTCCCGGACGCCCATCGCGCTGGCGGCGAGGGTCGTAACGTTGCTCAGGCGCGCCCCTTCCAGGTTGCGCAGGCGGCCCAGGTCCTGGTCCAGCACGGTCACCTCGGCGCCGAGGCCGCCTGCAACCCGGGCCGCGCCCGTACCGACGATGCCGCTGCCCAGGATGACCACCCGGCCGGGCCGGACGCCGGCTATGCCTCCCAGCAGGACACCCCGCCCTCCGGATGCCCGCTGCAGGTAGTGCGCCCCGATCTGGGGCACGAGGCTCCCGGCGATCTCGCTCATCGACGTCAGGACCGGCAACCGTCCGTCCGCGCCGCGGATGGCCTCAAGGGCAAAAGCCACGCACCGGGAGTCCAGCAGGGCCTGCATGAGAGGCCGGTTGACCGGCAGCGACAGGAACGCGAGCAGGACCAGCCCTTCGTGCAGGTAGTCGTACTCGTCGGGTACGGGTCCCTGCACCTTGACGACTACCTCGGATTCGGCGTACACCTCCGCGGCGGACTCCACGACCCGCGCCCCGGCGGCGGCGTAGCTCTCGTCGGCGAGGCTCGACGCCACGCCGGCCCCGGCTTCGACCAACACCCGGTGCCCCGCGCGCGTCAGCTCGTTGACGGCGTGAGGGGTCATGGCCACCCGGCTCTCCTCCGGCGCCAGCTCCCGGACGACCCCGAGCCTCATTCGGCGTCTCCTGCGGGTTCCTTCAGGGCCAGCCATACCGCTGCGGCTGCGGCATCAAAGAAAACAGCGTCGTCTTTGTAAGACCTTCCCATGCTCTCGAAGGTTACCCCGAAGCGGGCCTCTAATCCAGAGGCCCCGTAGGAAACCGGGAGGTATGTGTGCCGGGCCGGCAAGTCGGGGGTGGATAAATCTCGGTCCGAACCCGGGATCGCAACCCGGCATCCGCCGAGCGCCGCCTGCAGCACCGCCCGGGTGTGGTGGGATATCCCCCGATGCCGGTCCCGGGGGTCGGCGCCGGAGATGCGGGGCGCCAGAACGGCGTCCCCGGCGAGCGCGGCCGCCGCGTTGAGGGCCGTCGCCGCCGACATGCCGCCGTGGGCGTAGGGGGCGCCGGTGCCCACCACCCCCGGCCCTATGCCCGCGAGCACCACGTCCGAGACCGCGGCCGCCGCCAGGAGGCCCGCGTAGGCGTTGGGGGCCTCCACGTCCCCGCCGAAGCAGGCTCCCGCCGAGACCACCATGTGCAAGAGGGCCTTTTCTTTAAGGTCCCTGGCCACCTCCGAGAGGGGCACCGCCAGCGCACCGCCCTCCTGCCACAGAAAAGACACCCGGCTGCCGGGCCGGAGGTCCGCCACCGCGCAGCAGGCAGGCGCCAGGTGCGAGTGCAGCGGCAGCACCACCACCGGGGTTTCCGAGAGGTCCCCGGCCTGTTCAAGCGGCGGGGCGGGGAACTGGAGCGGCGAGTACGGCAGCTTCACGAAGTGGTCCCGGTTATCCGGCGCCTCTCCACCGCTGGCCGGAAGAACGACCGCCACCCCACCCGTGCCGAGCCCCATCTCCAACCCGACGGTGTTCGCAACGACCCGCTGCCCTACCCGGGGAGCGGCGCCGAGGTGCGAGTAGAAGACGCCGACCGCCTTTGTTTCCCGGAGCGGGCCGTC
Source organism: Actinomycetota bacterium (assembly GCA_004563715.1). Taxonomy (GTDB): domain Bacteria; phylum Actinomycetota; class Rubrobacteria; order Rubrobacterales; family Rubrobacteraceae; genus SIRX01. The sequence continues at coordinate 32,958 of SIRX01000101.1, forward strand.
CAGCACCTCCAGCTCCAGAGCGACGAGCCCTCCGGTACCCGGGCGCGAGGCCAGGACTCGGGCGACACGGAGTACGGGGCCCGCAGGACCTACGAACGGCGGGATGCTGCCTCCCACAAACCGTCCTCCAGCAGAAAGGTCTCAAGCTCCGCGCGCCGGCCGCCAGCCCCCAAAGCCAGCGCCGCTCCCGACACCGGCGTCCACGAGGTCCCGAAGCGCACCCGGTACCCGGCGCGCCAGAGATCCCGGGCCATCTGTCCGACGAGGTCCGCCGCCGCACACTGTGCGGCGGCCAGCCGGACCACCGCGGTCTCCAGGATCGCGTCGGTAATAGCCGCCGTTGCGGTCACGGACCGGAGCGCCGCGTCCAGTGCGTCCCCCAGGACCCCGTCGTCGAGCGCCCGCAACTCCACCCGGAGGCTACGCCCGGCGTCCGGGAGCTTCTCTTCCACCGCGAAGGCCTTCCGAACCGGGCCGGACACCTCCGGCCAGAGGTTCTCCGGGGGGACGTCCTCCGGGCGGCGCCACCACAGCGAAGCGCGGAACTCCACCGCCCCGGCGGAGCAGGTTACGATCTTGCCCGCCGGCTCCTCGTCCAGCAGCGCGACCCCCGGCGCGGAGATGCCCGTCGAAGCTCTCAGCGGCGCTCTCAGCGGGTGGCCTGCTCCCCGGACGGGGTGATCTCCTCGACCAGATCCCCTTCGCCCGCGCCGGACTTTTTCCGGGCCTCGCAGGCGCCGACAAAGCCCTTAAACAGCGGCGCCGGGCGCAACGGCCGGCTCTTGAACTCGGGGTGGAACTGGCTCCCGATAAAGAACGGGTGGTCTCCCAGCTCGGCTATCTCCACCAGCCGGCCGTCGGGCGAGGTGCCGGAGAAGACCATCCCGGCCTCCGAAAGCGTGTCCCGGTAGTTGTTGTTAACCTCGTAGCGGTGGCGGTGACGCTCGTTCACCAGGTCGGCTTCGTACACCCCGGCGGCCAGGGTGCCGGGAACGAGCTGGCACGGGTAGCGTCCGAGGCGCATGGTGCCGCCCATCTCCACCCCCACCTGGTCGGCCATGATGTCTATGACCGGGTGCGGCGTCTCGGCCTCAAACTCCGTGGAGTTCGCCATCTCCAGGCCCGCCACGTTGCGGGCGAACTCTATAACCCCGATCTGCATCCCCAGGCAAAGCCCCAGGTACGGCGTGCCGCTCTCCCGGGCGTAGCGGGCGGCCTCGATCTTGCCCTCCGTGCCCCGGTGCCCGAAGCCGGGCAGCACGAGCACGCCGTCCACGCCCGCGAGCCGCCCGCGAGCCGCCTCCTGGTCGGTGAGCTTCTCGGAGTCCACCCAGTCGAGCTCCACCCGCACGCCGTGGAAACCGCCGGCGTGCCCGAGGGCCTCCACCACCGAGAGGTAAGCGTCCTGCAGCTTGATGTACTTCCCGATTATCGCGACCTTGACGGTGTCGCGCGTCTCGTGCAGCCGGGAGACCATCTCCTTCCACTCCCCGAGGTCCGCCGCCGGCGCCGGCAGGTTCAGCTTCTCCAGCACCAGGTAGTCCAGGCCCTCCTCGTTCAGACGCAAGGGGATATCGTAGAGGGTGGGCGAGTTCTCGGCCGGGATCACCGAGTCCAGCTCCGTATCGCCGAAGAGCGCGATCTTGCGCCGGATCTCCTCCCCGATGGGCCGGTCGGCCCGGCAGATGAGCACATCCGGGCTTATGCCGATCTCGCGCAGCCGCTGGGCGGAGTGCTGGGTCGGCTTGGTCTTGAGCTCCCCGGCGGCTTCGATGTACGGCACGTAGGAGACGTGGACGTAGATCACGTTGCGCCGCCCCACGTCGTTGCGGAACTGCCTTATGGCCTCCAGGAAGGGCAGGCTTTCGATGTCGCCGACCGTGCCCCCGATCTCGGTGATGACGATGTCCTTGTCCTTGCCGAGCCGCCCTATACGAGCCTTTATCTCGTTGGTTATGTGCGGGATGACCTGCACCGTCGCCCCGAGGTAGTCCCCCCGGCGCTCGCGGGTTATGACCTCCCAGTACACGCTGCCGGTGGTGACGTTACTGAGACGGCCCAGGTTCTCGTCCAGGAAACGCTCGTAGTGGCCGAGGTCCAGGTCCGTCTCGGCCCCATCCTCGGTGACGTAGACCTCGCCGTGCTGGTAGGGGTTCATGGTGCCCGGGTCCACGTTGATGTACGGGTCGAACTTCTGGAGCACCACCCGGTAGCCCCGGCGCTTGAGCAACATCCCCAGGGCCGCCGCGCTCGTCCCCTTGCCGATGGACGAGACGACCCCGCCCGTAACGAAGATGTACTTGGTCTCACTCATCCGTACCACGCCCCCAAAGATCCAACCGCCTCAACGCTCCCACCTCTCGAATAACCCGGGATATGCTGGAAAACTCGGCCACAACGGTCAACCCGAGTATAGCCGCGCCCGCTACCCACCACACCGTTCCCGGTCCACCAGCCACGATCAGATACCCGAGAACCGTGCCGTAGACCGCTGCGCCCGCATCACCGAGCATGATACGCTCCTTGAGGTCGAAATAAAATAGCCCGGTCGCGCCCCCCACCACCCCGGCTACCGCCAGCACCGCACCCTGGGGAGCGATAAACAGGAGGACCAGGACCGGCATCCCGATGAACTTCAGCATCCGGCCCGGCCGCACGTCGAACAGGTTCGCCAGGTTCGCGCTACCCGCCAGCAGGTACGCCGCGGCCAGCGCCTCCCACCCGAACCCGAAGACCACCACCCCAAACACCAACGCCCCGCCCCCCAGCACCGCGACCTTTACTAACCCCGTGGTGACCCGGCCACGCACCAGCGCCCCCAGGTGCCCTCTGAACCCCCGAGCCCCCGCACCACCCCACAGGTCGTCCGCCCAGCCAACACAGCCCGCCACCAGCGCGTAAGCCAGAGCCGCCATCTCCGCCAAGCCCGGCGAGAACACCCCGCCGGCGAACAGCAGGAGCGTAAGCAGTATTATGGGTAAAAAAGTGATGCCGGCGGCGGTTGGCATGGTACGGCCGGCGTAGTTGCGGCGGTGCGGTAGGCGGCCGTAGAGCAGCCCGAGCGCCACGAGGGCAAGCACGAGGCCGGAAACGGCCAGGAGTGGTACTGCTACCCAGCCGGCCACGGGATACGGGTGCCGCGCACGGCGCGCAGGACATCCACACCCTGGCGGGCGCGGTGGGCAAAGCCGGCGGGGGTGCGGCCGGTGGGACGATGGCGCAGGGGCAGGGGGACCTCCAGCGGCTCGATGCCGTCCGCCAGCAGGTCCAGCGTCATGCCGACCTCCGCCCCGAAGCCCGGCGCGAGTCCGGGCAGGGCGTCGAGGGCCGGGGCCAGGAGCGCACGCTGGCCGGAGAGGGGTTCGACTGCCGAGTAACCGGTGCGTGCGTAAACGGCGCGCCGCGCGAAGCTCTTTACCAAACCGAATCCGCCGCCGGAGGCCGGAGGAAACGCGGCGATGGCCACGGGGTGGGCTTCGTCCAACCGCTCCAGCAAGCCCGACAGGCACGCCGCCGTGGAGCCGAGGTCGGCGTCGGAGACGAGCACGGCCTCCGGAGCGTAGTTCCTGGCGCGGGCGAGGCCCCGGAGCAGGGCACACCCCTTGCCGGCGGGCCGGCACGGAGGTCCGGCTTTGATCACCTCGGCGCCCGCGGCGTGGGCCAGGCGGGCCGTTGCGTCCCGGCTACCGTCGTCTACCAGTATTATGTGGTCTACACGCCGGAGTTTCTCCAGGGCCTGCAGCGTCGCCCGCAGGCTGTCGCCTTCGTTATGGGCCGGCACGACCGCAACGACTTGTCGGCAGGAGGGTAAAGCCAACTGCCGGCCCTAGCTGGGCGCCGGGGGAAAGGGCTCCGAGGCCGTAGACCGGGTACCGTAGGCGCCGTCTTCGGTGCTGTTGGCGAGCTGCACGACCGCGGCCTGGCCTGCGGCCCGGTCGGCGTTGTCCACCGAAGGTATGCCCAGCTCCTCGAAAAGCGGCACCTCGTTGCGCTCCGTATAAGACGGTTGGGCCGTCACCACCCGCACCCCAGCCTCCTGCCACACCTCGAGCATCGCCCGCTGCGCCTCCTCCAGGGCCTCCAGAGAGCCTTCCGGGGTCTCTGGCGGAGGCTCGCCTCCGCCGACGAACACTATCACCTCCGGGCTGTCGGCGTCGGTCGTCAACCCCAGCACCTCGCGGGCCTCCTGCAGGTAGAGTATGCGGGTCTCCAGGCGGTCCGGGCCGGTTGCCGGACCCGCGTCCTCCACGGTCGGGGGCGGCAGCGATGTGTAGGATGCCAGGTCCGCGCCGGCTTCGGAGGTCAGCGTCTGCTGGATATCCTGTACAAGCTGCTCTTCGACCCAGGGACCGGAGACCAGGGCCACGTCCACCCCGTTCAGGCTAGCGGACACCACCGTATCCGCCAGGTCCTGCATCAGTTGCTCGTCGGCGGAGGTCCTCTCCTCCAGCTCGGCGATCCGCCCGTCGCGCTCGGCGATCAACTCTCGCTGGTCGTCGAGCTGGCGCTGGATATTCGTCACTTCAGACTGGAGCTGGTCGGTAATAACGCCCCGGTCGGCCAGAGCTATACCGAGCAAGAGCCCTATCGAGAGGGCCAGAAACACGGAGATGAGCGAGATCACGTGGTAGCGGAGGTCCGGCACGGGTCAGATCCCGAGCAGCAACTGCAGTTTTATGGCGAGGATGCGGAAGATCTCCGTCAGGTAGCTCGACGAGTAGACGGTTATCGAGACGACCAGCAGCCCGGCGATGACCAGCGCCAGCAGCTGTCCCGCCGAGGCCCGTGAAGGGTAGAGCTTGCTCACGCCTTTGGCGTCCACCAGCCGCGCCCCGACCTTCAACCGGGTCAGGAACGTCGAGGAGGCGCCCTTCCGCCCCTTGTCCAGAAACTCCACGAGCCCCACGTGCGTGCCGACGGCGACGATCAGCTCCGCCCCGCACTGTTCGGCGAGCAGGATGGCGATGTCCTCCGAGAGCCCCGGGGCCGCCAGCACCTCGGCGTCCGCAACACCGGCCTCCTTTACCCGTTGCATGCCCGGCGCGTACCCGGTCTCGTAGCCGTGGACCAGGACGAACTCCGCCGAGCGCAGCGCCTCGTGCGAGACCGAGTCCATATCCCCGAACACCAGGTCGGGACGCCAGCCGATCTCCCGGACGGCGTCCGCGCCGCCATCCACCCCGATGATAAACGGCTTCTCGCCCCGCAGGTACGGGCCGAGGGCCGCGAGGTCCTGGCGGTAGTCGTAGCCCCGCACGACCACCAGCACTTGCCGCCCCTGGATGCTGCGGGCCACGTCCTCCGGCACCTTCAGGGTAGAGAAAAGAATGTCGCGCTCCAGGCGCATGAACTCCACCGTGTTGCGGGCAAAACTCTCCAGGGCCTCGCCGACGCCCTCGCGGCTCTCGCACAGCCGCTGCTCGGCGGTTTCCAGGTCCAGGTGCTCGCCGGTGGCGATCAGGGCTCCGTCCCGGTAGACGCCGTCGTTGCGCAGCTCGATCTCCTCCCCGTCTCTCAGACGGTCAAACACCTTGAACCCCACGCCGTCCAGGATGTAGACGCCGGAGCGGGCCAGGATCAGGGGTCCCAGGTTCGGGTAGAGCCCGGTGGAGCAGTCGGCGGCGTTGATCACCGCCCCTACCCCGGCCTCTACCAGGGCTTCGGCCGTGACCCGGTCCAGGTTCTCGTGGTTTATGACCGGGATGCTCGTCGCGTCGAGCCGCGGCACGATGTCCTTGGTCTTGAGCCCGAGCACCGCCCGTCCCGAGAGCCGGAAGCCGTCGCTAGAACCGTTAACGCGCCAGTAACCGGAGTTCCTCAACGCTTCTCCACGAGAAGCTCCGAGGCGTGGGCGAGCGAGGCATCGTCGACCCGCCCGGAGAGCATCCGGGCCAGCTCCCGCCGCCGCCCGTCGCCCTCGACGCGCTCGACCCGGGTGAGCGTGCGCCCCCCCGACTCCTCCTTGGCCACCACCACGTGGCAGCCCGCTTCCGAAGCTATCTGGGGCAGGTGGGTTATGGTGAGGACCTGGCTGCGCCTACCCAGATCCCGCAGCTTCGCCCCGACGGCCGTGGCCGTCTCGCCCCCGATGCCGGCATCCACCTCGTCAAAAACGTAGGTCGCGCCCGGCTCTACCCGCTCCTGCGAAAGCCGGATGGCGAGCATGATCCGGCTAAGCTCCCCCCCGGAGGCGTATCGCCGCACGGCCAGCTCCGGCTCGCCGGGGTTGGGCTGGATCACGAACTCGACCCGCTCGACGCCTGAAGGTCCCGGCTGGGCGGGTACCAGTTCGGCCCGGAACACCGTCTTGCCGAGGTTGAGGTCCGCCAGGTTGTCCTGGACCCTCGCGGCCAACTCGTCCGCCGCAGCCCTCCTGCCGGCTGTTATCTCCGCCGCCAGCTCTTCGAGCCGTTTTTCGCCGTCCCGTATCCTTTTCTCCAGATCCCGGGTCTCGCCCTCGAAGTTCTCCAGCCGCCCGAGCCGGTCGCGGGTCTGCTCCAGGTATCCCTCCACGTCCTCGCCGTACTTGCGCTCCAGCGTCCGCAGCCCGGCGAGCCGGTCCTCCACTACCTCCAGGCGGCCCGGGTCGGCCTCCAGCTCGTCCACGTAGGCCCGCAGCTCGTAGAGCACGTCCTCCAGCTCCGCAACCAACCCCGAGAGCCGGCGCGCGTGACCCGAGAGGCTCTCGTCGTAGCGGGCGGCGTGCTCCAGGTCCGAGACGGCTTGGGCCGCGGAGTCTACGGCGCCGGTTCCCTCTGAAGAAAGAGAAAACGTAGCGGAGGTCGCCGCCTGGAGCAGATCGGTCACGTTGCGCAGGCGGTCCCGCTCCCGGCTCAGCTCGGCGACCTCCCCGGCGCTGTATCCCGCCTCCTCCAGCTCCGAAACCTGGTAGCGCAGGAACTCTACCTCCCGTAGCCGGGCTTCCTCCGAAAACCGGAGCTCTTCCAGCTCCCGGCGGTCCTCCTCGACGGAGCGCCAGAGTCCGGCGCGCTCCTCCTTGGCGCGCGCGGCGGCGGGTTCGAGAAAGTCATCCAGGATGGCGAGCTGTTCAGCGGGCTCGGTGAGGCGGGCCTGCTCCCGCTGGCCGTGGTAGGAGACCAGCCGCCTCCCGAGGGCGGCCAGCGCCCGGACCGGCACGGTTACGCCGCCTGCATAGCACCGGGAGCGGCCGTCCTCCGTCAACGTTCGGCGCAGCACCAGCTCTTCCTCCTCCGCGACCTCGTCCGCGACATCGCCCAGGGAATCTTCGAGGATGCGGCCCCTGACCTCCGGCGGCAGCACGAAGGTGCCCTCGACCGTTGCCTTGCGGGCGCCGGCCCGCACCGCCTCCGAGCGGGCCCGGCTCCCGAGCAGCATCTGGAGCGCCGTCGCGAGCAGGGTCTTGCCCGCCCCGGTCTCGCCCGTAATGGCGTTCAGGCCGGGTTCCAGCTCAAGGGTAGCCTCTTCGATAAGGGCCACGTTCTCGACGGAGATCTCCGTGAGCACTACAAGAAAGTCCTCCGCACGGCTCGCCACCACGTCCACTCGTCCGTCCGGCCTATTCTAACGCTTTCTCTGGAGAGCCTGATCCTGATGAGCCCCCCCTCGGGGATCTCGCGGGGTTCGCCGCCGTCTATGGAGAGCAAGGCGTCCCGCTCCACGAGCCGGAGCTCGGTCACCTGCTCTTCGCCGAGTACCAGCGGCCGGCTGACCAGCGCGTGGGGGGCGATGGGGACTAGCACGTAGCACTTGGCGTCGCCGGAGATTATCGGGCCGCCGGCGGAGAGCGCGTAGGCCGTGGAGCCGAGCGGCGTCGCCGCGATAAACCCGTCGCACCGGAAGGCGAAGATCTCCTCCCCCGCGATGGTCAGGTCTATGGAGGCGATCTGGTGCGGCCGCCGCTTGAGGAGCACAGCGTCGTTCGCCGCGAGGTACGTCTCCTCCTCGTCGTCCACCTGCACCTCCAGCATACGGTACTCCTGGACGTGCAGTTCGCCCCGGCAGATCCTGCGAACCCCAGCCTCTATCTCGTCCGGCAGCATCCCGGACATAAAGCCGACCTTGCCCAGGTTCACCCCGAGCAGCACGTTCTCCGGATAGATCCTGGACGCCCGCAGCATGGTGCCGTCACCCCCGAGGACGAAGACCAGGTCCAGGTCTTTCTCACCGTCCGGTTCGTCCTCGGGGCGCACGTCGGAGATCTCCACTCCCCACCTCTCGAGCGCCGCCGTCAACTCCTCGACGTACCCCTCGCTGACGTTCGGGTTGGCCACGATCCCGACCCGCCGCACCTCCCCAAGCTCACCCACCGGCTACGACCTCCCGGATCCGTTTCACGTCCAGGGTCATCTCCTCCCCGCGGAGCAGGTGGAGCGGGTACTCCCGGTTGCCGGCCCGGCGCCCCGCAACGGGCGCCCGTACGAGGCCCAAGGCCCCGAAGCCCAGCAAAGCGAACTCCTCCGCCACGCGCCGGATTACGGCCTCGTGCACCGCCGCGTCCCGCACCAGCCCGCCGCGTCCCACCTGCTCCGGCCCCGCCTCGAACTGGGGTTTGATCAGCAAGACCGCTTCACGAACCTCGGGCGTGGTGGCGAGCAGCCGCTCCAGGGCGAGGCGCAACGATATAAACGAGAGGTCCGCGACGAGCAAATCTGGCCGGAAGGGCAGGTCGTCCCCCGAGATCCGCCGGGCGTTGGTGCGCTCCAGCACGCTCACCCGCGGGTCGTTGCGCAGCTTCCAGTCGAGCTGGCCGTAGCCGACGTCCACCGAGATCACACGCCCCGCCCCCCGCTGCAAGAGCACGTCCGTAAACCCCCCGGTCGAGGCCCCGGCATCCAGACATAGCCTCCCCGACACCGTTACGCCGAAGGCGTCCAGTGCGGCGGCGAGCTTCTCGCCCGCCCGCGAGACGTAGGGGAAGCTCTCGCCCACCTCTAGCGGCTCGTCAGCTGCGACCTGCGCACCAGCCTTCGTGACCACGCTTCCCGCGACCCTCACGGAGCCCGCGAGGATCAGGCTCAGAGCCCGGCTCCGGCTCTCGGCGAGGCCCCGCTCTACGAGCAGGACGTCGAGTCGCCGCTTCTGGCGCGCGCCCGTCATCACCGGGGCGACTAGCTCTCCCGGTGCCGGACGAACAGCGCCATGTCCCGCAGGCCGGAGGTATCCCCGTCTACCCGCTCTAGCGCGGCCACCGCCCGGTGGGCGGATTCGTCCGCCTCCCGGCGGGCGCCGTCGAGGCCGTAGACGCCGACGAAGGTGGCCTTGCCCTGCTCGGCGTCGCTACCCGCGCTCTTGCCCAGCTCTTCCCGGGTAGAGGTAGCGTTGAGCACGTCGTCCACTATCTGGAAGCACAGGCCCAGCTCGTCGGCGTACTCGGAGATCGCCGCCTGCTCGCCGGGGCCGGCCCCGGCGAGCAGCGCCCCGATCCGGGCCGAGGACTTGATAAGCGCGCCGGTCTTGAACTTGTGGATCATGTACAACGTCTCTGGGTCCGTGCCGGAGCCCACGCCGGTGTGGTCCATATCTATGACCTGCCCGCCGACCATGCCGTTCACCCCGGTGGATCCGGCCAGCTCCCGCACAACCTCCAGGACCTGCTCGCAGGTGCCCTGCTGGTGGACCGTGATCAGGGTCAGCGCCTCCCCGAAAAAGGCGTCGCCGGCCAGGATCGCCATTGCCTCGCCGTATTTTCTGTGGGTCGTCGGCCGCCCCCGCCGGAAGTCGTCATCGTCCATGGCCGGCAGGTCGTCGTGGATGAGCGAGTAGGTGTGGATAAGCTCTATGGCCGCCGCCGACGGCAGCGTGCGGTCCGGTTCCGTGCCGAACACCCAGGCACACTCCATGCACAGCGTCGGCCGAACCCGCTTGCCGCCCCCGAGCATCGCGTAGCGCATGGCCTCCACGAGGCCGCTGAGCCTGGGCTCGTCGGAGAAGTAGAGCTCCCGCAGGTACTCCTCGAAGCGCTCCCGGTGCTCCTGGAAGCGGGCCGCGCTCCGCAGACCGCTATCCATGCTCCACCTTACCCAGATCCCGGCCTCCGGCCCCCCGCAGCACCCCGCTGACAAAGACCGGAGATTCCTCTCCCGAGAAGCCCCGGGCCAGCTCCGCGGCCTCGTTCACGGCGACCTCCGGCGGCACGTCGTCAACGTAGAGCATCTCGTAGAGCGCGAGGCGCAGGATCGTGCGGTCCACCGCGCTCATCCGGTGTACCGGCCAGCCCACCGACACGTTGCCCAACCGCACGTCCAGGTCGTCTTTCTCGGCCTCGACGCCGCGCACGAGCCGCAGGGCATACCCGTCGAAGTCCCCCCGGTACGACCGCCACCGCTCGACGACCGGCGCCACGGGACACTCGTTGACGTCGCTCTGAAAAAGCGCCAGAAACGCCTGCTTGCGTGCCTTTCTCCGGCTCACGCGCGGTCTCCTTTGGCAGGGCTTCTCAAACCCGCGTCAGATAGTCGTTGGACCGGGTGTCGACCCTCACCCGGTCCCCCACGTTCACGAACAGCGGCACCTGCACTACGACCCCCGTCTCCAGGGTGGCGGGTTTGCTGCCGCCCGTGGCCGTATCGCCCTTGAGGCCGGGGTCCGTCTGGCTCACCTCCAGGTCGACGTGCGGCGGCGGGTCCACGCTCACGACCTCGCCGTCGGCGGAGAGCACGCTGGCCGTCCCGTTGGGCACGATGTACCCCTCAGCGTCGCCAACGACCTCCTTGGAGATCGGTATCTGATCGTAGGTATCCGTGTCCATAAAGTACATCAGGTCGCCGTCGTCGTAGAGGTACGTCATCTCCCGGGACTCGGTCCGGATGTTCTCCACCTTCTCACCGGCCCGGAACGTCTTGTCCACAACGGCCCCCGTGTCCAGGTTGCGCAGCTTCGTCCGCACGAAAGCCCCGCCTTTCCCGGGCTTGACGTGCTGGAAGTACACGACGGTGAATCGCTTGCCATCTACTTTTATGGCAGTGCCGTTTTTGAACTGGTTGGTGGATATCATGACTTACTCCCCTGGACGATAGTTACCGGCGCCGATGCCGGCGACTCCCGCTTCGCGCCCGGCCCGTTTTAGCCCCAGCGATATTACCGCACATGGGCCGCGCCTTCTAGTCTGGTTCCCCACCGAGGTACCGTCCGCCAGCACCCGGAGACAACACCGCTCCTACCGCGGACGGCTGCTTTTTTCGTAACGCGGCAGGTCGTCTACAACGTCGAACCAGCCCAGCCGCTGCGAGTTCCAGCTATGCCCCTCGGGCCGGAAGACACCGGGGTCGTCGAACACCCCGATAGAGACGTAGATCTCGCCGGCCAACCGCTCGTCCTCGTACGTCAGGGAGGTACCGCAATCCCCGCAGAACGATCGCCGGATACCGGGTGACGACCCGTAGACCGCTGGTTTTCCGCGCGTGAACTCGATCCGGTCCTCCGGATAACCGGCGAAGGCTGTTGCCGGCGCCCCGGTCCAGCGCCGGCAGTCCCGGCAGTGACAGTACGGCACGGTCTCCGGCGGCCCATAAACCCGCACACGAACGGCACCGCACAGACACCCGCCGGGGAAATGGTTCCCGCTCACCCGTCCCCCCTGTGCAGCACGTAGTCCACCGCCACCCGGTACCCAAAAGCTCCCATGCCGGCAACCACCGCGTCCACCGCGGGGGAGACGACGGAGTGGCGGCGCCAGGGCTCCCGGACGTGTACGTTTGAGAGGTGGACCTCGACCTTCGGGATGGCGAGCGTTTCGAGGGCGTCGTGGAGGGCGTAGGCGTAGTGGGTCCAGGCGCCGGGGTTGATCACCAGTCCGTCCGAGGCCACGGCCTCCCGCACCCAGCCGACCATATCTCCCTCGTAGTCCGTCTGCCGGAACTCCAACTCGACCGAAGGGAACTCGTCCCGGAGGTACGACTCGATATCCTTCAGCGTCTGGCTACCGTATACGTCGGGCCGGCGGGTGCCTAGAGAACCCAGGTTGACGCCGTTGAGCACGAGCACCCTACTCATTGACGGCCTCTATCATCTCGCGAACTTCCTCCTCGCCCACCGGAACGCCCCACACGGGCCGGCCCACGTCTTTGAGCAGCACGAAGCGGTGTTCGCCGACCCGGCGTTTTTTATCGCGGGCCATCGCCGCGAGTACCTTCTCCACGTTTCCTACGGATACCTTTGTCGGGAGCCCGGCAGCGCGGAGCAGGTTCTCATGCCGGTCGGTCAGGTCCGCGCCGAAGCGTCGGGCGGAGAGCCGAGCGGCGGCGACCATGCCGGCGGAGATAGCTTCCCCGTGCGCCAGGCCATAGCCAGCAGCGGCCTCCAGACCGTGCCCGATGGTGTGACCGTAGTTCAGAATCGCCCGCCGCCCGGACTCCAGCTCGTCCTCGGCCACCACCCCGGCCTTGAAGCGGACCGAATGCAGGACGAGGGTCCGCAGGGCGTCTACGTCGCCGGACTTTGCACCGGACACTAGGTCCAGGTCTTCGTAGAATCGCCCGCCGGCGAGCAGGCCCATCTTCACCACCTCCGCGAGCCCGTGGGATACCTCGGCCCCGGGCAGCGTCGAGAGCCGGCCGAGGTCCGCGAACACGAGCCGCGGCCGTACAAAGGTCCCGACGAGGTTTTTCCCCTCGGGCAGGTCGACTCCAACCTTGCCCCCCACGGAGCTGTCCACCATCGCCAGCAGGGAGGTCGGCAGGGCGACGAAGTCTATACCCCGCATGTAGGTGCCGGCGACAAAGCCGCCGAGGTCCCCGACTACTCCGCCCCCTAGCGCGAAGAGCGCGCCGTCGCGGGGCAGCCCCGACCGGGCCAGCCGCCGGACGGCCTCCCCGTAGACGGAGAGGTTCTTGGAGCCTTCTCCCGCAGGGATCTCCACCACGTCCGCCACCCGCCAGCCGGCCCCTTCGAGTGCTCTCTCGACATCCGGCGCGTGCAGCGGGCCGACGTTCGAGTCGGCCAGTATTGCGGCCACACCCGGTGAGAGCTCACGGCTCACGACCTCAGCGAGGTCTATGCCATCACCGACGACCACCGGGTAGGGCGTCGAGACCGGAACCTCTACCCGTTCAACCAACGTAGGACCTCCTCGGCCACCTCGCGTTTAGTGCGCCCCTCGACCGAAAGCTTCAGGTCGGCGGCCTCCCGGTAGAGCGGGAGCCGCTCCCGGTAACGCCGCTCGAAGTCCTCGTAGCCGGCGCCGCGCAGAGGCCGGTCCGGGGCGCGGGTCCGCCGGAAGAGCACCTCTACGTCCTCTTCGAGGAACACCGTGGGCACCCGCGCGAGCAGCCTGCGGTTCTCGGGCCTCACTACCGTGCCGCCCCCGCAGGCGATGACCCGGTCGGTGGGACCGTCGAGAACCGTGACCAGGGTGCGGTGCTCCAGGTCCCGAAAGTGCTGCTCGCCGGACTCGGAGAAGATCTCCGGTATCGTCTTTCCGGCTTCCTGCTCCACGAGGCTATCGAGGTCCACGAAATCCCAGCCGAGCCGATGCGCAACGACGTTTCCCACGCTGCTCTTGCCGCTCCCCATGTAACCGACGATGGCCACCGGTCCCCGCAAGCTCGGTACTACCGGTTCTTCCCGGGAGCCGCGATGCCGATGCGCCCGGCGTAGGCGTCGTAGGCGGCGCGGATATCGGTCATGTTGTCCGCGCCGAACTTCTCCAGAAACGCCTCCGCGAGCACGACGGCGACCATGGACTCCCCGATCACCGCCGCCGCGGGCACCGCGCAAGAGTCGGCCCGCTCCCTGAACGCCCGCGAGGGCTCGCCCGTCGAGACGTCCACCGTGCGCAGGGCCTTGGCTATGGTGGAGATCGGCTTCATCGCCGCCGAGACGATGACCGGCTCGCCGTTGGTCATGCCCCCTTCGAGGCCGCCGAGGCGGTTGGAGGCCCGCGAGATCCGGCCGTCCTCCAGCAGTATCTCGTCCTGCACCTCGCTGGAGCGGTGGCGGGCCACCTCGAACCCCATGCCGACCTCGACGCCTTTTATGGCGTTTATGGACATGACCGCGTGGGCCAGCTTCGCGTCGAGCTTGTCGCGCCAGTCCACGTAGGAGCCGAGTCCCGGCGGGCAACCCTCCGCCACGACGACGAACTCGCCGCCCAGGGCGTCGCGGGCGTAGCGGGCGGCGTCTATCTCGGCCTTCATCTTCTCGGAGACCTCGGGGTCCGGGCAGCGCACCTCGGACTCGTCGGCCTTGCGGGCGTCGAGGGCGGCCCGCTCTTTTTCGTAGGCAACGCCCCCGATGCGGTAGACGGCGCTGTAGACCTCGACTCCGAACCCGGCGAGGAGCTTTTTCGCCACGCCCCCGGCGGCCACCCGGGCGGTCGTCTCCCGGGCGCTGGAGCGCTCCAGGATGTTACGCAGGTCGTTCGTGGCGTACTTCTGCATCCCGGCCAGGTCCGCGTGCCCGGGTCGGGGCAGCGTGATCGGGTCCGGGGGGTTCTCTACGGGGTCCGGGGTCATCCGGCTCTCCCAGTTGGCGTAGTCCCGGTTGGGCATGAGCATGGCTACGGGCGACCCCAGAGTGTAGCCGTGCCGGACACCGCCCAGGAACTGCACCTCGTCCTTTTCGATCTTCTGCCGTCCGCCCCTACCGTAGCCCTGCTGGCGACGGGCGAGGTCGCGGTTTACGTCCTCGGCCCGGAGGCCGAGACCCGCCGGAACCCCGTGCACCAGGGCGACCTCCGCCGGACCGTGCGACTCCCCCGCCGTAGAAAAACTGAACCTCACCGTCTAACCTCTCTCGTGTCGTCTCCGCGCGTCAACCACCCGCTAATATAGCGCAAAACCCGCCGATACCGCGCCGGGCGAGGTTTACGGGAGCAATGACCGCCCCAGGCCGACCTAGTCCGGTATCCCGCCGCTCTCGAACAGATCGTTACGACCGCTTCTGCGTTCTCTTATACGCTCCTCGCGGTCGGGGCGTTCCACCGCCGGCCGGTCCTGTGCGCGGTCCCGGGTACGGTCTCGGGTACGGTCGCCGGTCTCCCCCCGGGCGGCGGGGTCGCGCAAGTCTTCCCGGCCGGCCCGCCCCCGGGGCTCTCTGGGGTCGGCGCCAACATCATCGACCTGTTCCTCGGCCGGGGCCAGGAGCTGGCGGAAAGGATCCTTGCTCTCGTAGGCCGCGTAGGAGTCTACGGCCCGGCTCTCGACCTCCGGGGCTAGGGGCTCTCCTTCGTCTTGCTGAGCCTGGGTCGCGGTGGCCTGGTTCGACACCCGGGGCTCTTCCTCCGGGCCGCCGAGCACCACGCCGAACAGCACCCAGCCGAAGACCAGAACGCAAAGCGCCGCCAGCGTGACCGGGACCATCACCCTCAGCCTACTGGACATCGGTGCCTTCCTCTCCCTCCTCTTCCTGGGCCGGTGCGTCCGGCGGGGGTTCGGGGGCCGTCGGTTCCGGTCCGGAGGGCACATCCTGCGGCTGGAAGTAGACCTCCGTGCTCAGCTCCACCTGTAGCAGACGCTCGATTCCCTCGTCCAGGACCGTGTCCTCCGCCGCCACCTCTTCGTAAGAGACCTCGTTTACCGTAACGAGCCGTACCAGGTCCATCAACCGGCCCATAAAGTCTTGTAGCTGATCGTAGGTACCCTCGAACGTCATTGTAACCGGTATGCGGGAGAATTCACCGCCTCCCGGCGGCGGCTCCGGGACCCCGGGTTCTATAGAAAGCTGGGTGACCCCGGCCGCCTCGGCGATCTCCTCGACCTGCACGACGAACGTGGGGATCTCCGGCTGCTCCGGAACCCGCTTGGAGAGCTCCAGAAGCTGACGCTCGATCTCCGGCGCGTTCTGCGCCACCGCCTCCAGCTCGGCGACCTGCTGATTCAGCTGCCCCAACTGCTCTTCTTTGACGCTCCTCTCCTCCGAACGCGCAGCGAACTCGCTGCGCAGCGGCCCGAGCAGCAGAAAGTAGTAACCAACAACCAGCAAGAGTATTATGAGTAAACCAAGGATAAGGATGTTCCGGTCGTTACGTTCCATCAGGGTGGTTCCCCATCCCGGACGGCGTCTCCCCGGACCGCGGCGTTCTCGCTCGGGGGCAGTACGTCAGCCTGGGGGTCTGGCAGCGCCTCGGCGCCGATGCGGACCTCGGTTCCGGCCTCGCCAACCCGGGTAACGAGTTGCGAGGCGACCTCGAAGTTGATGGCAGAGTCTTCAAAGGTTTCGCGGTCCAGTTCCGCCGTGTTGAGCTGGGAGTTCGCGAGAAAGCGCAGGGTGTTCATCCGGACCACGAAGTCCGCCACGTTCTCGTATCCCGGCAGGGATACACCGGTAAACGTTACGGCGCCCGGCGGCGTCAGTTGCTGTTCGGCCGGGGCGTCGATGTCGATGGGAGATGCCTGGGCGTCGAGGGTCGCCAGCGCCGTCTCTGGCGGTATCACGAAGGCGAGGCCTTGGAGGAACTCGTCCCAGAGAAAACGGCTCCTGAAAACGCCGTCGGCGACGGGTTTCTTGGCCTCCAGGCGGGCTTGCAGGTCCCTGAAGGGGCTCAGGGCGGCCAGACGCTCATTGCGTTCGGCTATCTGCTCGTCCAGCCGGGCTATCTCCTCCTGCTGGTTGTTGAGCCGCAGGAGGTAGAAAACGTAGAGGCCGACCATGACCAGGATGGCCGCGGCCCCAACGATAAGCAGTATGCCGAGCACCCCTCCCGGAGCTTGAAGGGCGGCGCCCCGGCGTCGCTCCTCTTCGGGCAGCAGGTCTATGCGTCTCATGGGTCCTCTATAGCCAGCCCCAGGGCGACGGCGAGCACCGGCTCCATCACCAGGAGTTGCTCGTCGGAGACGTTGGAGCGATTGGCAGCCAGCTTCTGTAACGGGTTGGCGCGGCGCGTCGAGATCCCCAGCAGCTCTCCCATGTAACGGTCAAGGCCCGCGACCAGCGCCCCCTCTCCCGAGACGAAAACCTGTGATACGTCCTGTGCTCCCGGCTGGGAGTAATGGTACTCGATAGAACGCTGCACGTCCTCGGCCATGACCTGCACCGAGTCCTCCAGGCTCCGCCGGATGTCGAACCTCAAGGCCGGGTCCAGGCCGTCGGGTTCGGCCTCGTTTCCGACGGAAGTGCCGTTGGGGGTTTCACCAGAGGTTTCATCGGCCGTCTCGTCCGCGTCTCCTGCGTCTAGCTCCGGTGGTTCTGCCGGGTAATCTCCCAGCCTTACCTCCGGGTTCATGAGGTGCCGCTCGGCCTCGTCTTCCGGGATATCGGCAACCTCGGCTATGGCCTGAACCAGATGGTCGGCGCCGCCGACGATAAAGCGGGTAAGCGTCGGGTTTCCTCCCTGGGAGATGACCAGGTTGGTGATCTCCCCGCCGATGTCCAGCAGCAGCGTGGCCCCCTCGTCGAAGAGCGTTTCGGGGAGGGCCGAGCGCAGGAGCGAGAGCGCCTTGACGTCCACACCCGCCGGACGCAACCCCGCGGCACGCATCGCCGAGGCGTAGCGCGAGACCATATCTTTCTGGGCGGCCACGATCAGGATGCGGTCCAGATCGGAGCCTTCTTGCTGGGGACCGAGAACGACGTAGTCGAGCACGGCCTCATCCAGGGGCATCGGGATGTGGTCCTGGGCCTCGAAGCCTATGGCGCTCTTGAGGTCGTCGGGGTCCATGCGCGGAAAGTCCAGGAGCCGCACGACCACTTTCTGGTTCGACACGCCCAGGATGACGTTTTTCCCCTTGAAGCCGTGCGTCGACCAGAAATCGGCGATCTCGGAGGCCAGCAGATCGTGGTCGGCGACCTCGCCCCCGGTTATCGTGCCGGGAGGCAGGCTCCGGTAGCCGACGTGACGCAGTGTGTGATCCCCGCCCCGGTTGGACACCTGGACGGCCTTTATCGCGCCGCGGTCTACGTCCATGCCGACGGGTTGCGCCCTGAAACGCCCCATGCGCTAGATCCCCACTAGCAGGTCCACGTAAGCTGCCCAGAGGCCCGGGCCCAGGAAGAGGGCCAACAGCCCGCCCAGCGCCATAAACACCCCGAAGGGCAACGGGGTCCCCCGGCTCATCTTCCCGGCAACCATGAACAGGCCACCCGCTACGGCACCGGCCAGGGCCCCCAGGAAAACGGCCAGGGCCGCGTAGGGCCCGAGGAATACACCCAACATACCACCCATCTTCACGTCGCCCATCCCCATGCCGCCGGGGTAGAGAACGGCTAGCGCGAGAAGCCCCCCGACCACGAGAAAAGCCGAGGCCAGATACACCCACCAGCGGAACGGGTCGTGGAGGGCGGAGACCACGAAGCCCGCCAGAGCGGCGGGCCCCACAATGGCGTTGGGCAACAGCCGATGCTCCAGGTCCGTGCCGGCCAGCGAGACCAGGGCCGCTATCAGCAGGAGGGCGGAGATCAACTGCAACCCTACCCCGAACTTGTAGGCTGCCGCGCCAAAAAGCACCCCCGTCGTGGCCTCGACGATCGGGTAACGGGGAGAGATCCCGGCTCCGCAGTCTCGACACCGCCCCCGGAGCAACACGTACGAGAACAGGGGAACGTTGTCGCGGGCCCGGACGCGCGCACCGCAGGCCGGGCAGTGAGAGGCGGGCCGGACTACCGACCGCCCGGTAGGAACCCGGTGTATGACCACGTTTAGAAAGCTCCCCACCAACAGCCCCAGAACACCGGCCAGAACGGGGATCACACCTCACCACCAGGGGGCACCGCTTCCAGATCCCCTACCTCCCGGTCGTCGCGGACCACCACTTTGCGGCCAACGCTCGTGTTCTGACCGAGCACCGCCCGGGCGCCAACCCGGCTGCCCGGTCCCACGACCGCGCCGGAGGAGATCCAGGCACCAGCACCGACCTGCACGTCCCGATCCACCACGGAGTTTGGCCCCAGATAGCAGTGGCTTCCAACGGTGGTGTTCGGATGAACCACCGCCCCCGCCGCCACGACCGACCCGTCACCCACGACGGCTTCTTCCGAAATACTGGCCGCCGGATGTAAGGCTCTGGCAAACTGCCCGCCGAGCCCGCGAATAGAGTTCGCTATCCTCAGCCGATCCTGGTTGTCCGTTATCGCCACGATGACCTGCACGGTCTCCACAGAGAGCATGCTCTTCAACATCGCCACGTCTCCGAGTATGGGAAAACCTCGCACCTTCTCAGCCAGAGCCTTGTGGGCGTCGTCGTAGAAACCGAGAACCCAGTTCTCGAAACCGGCCGAGATAAGGACCTCCAGTGCGACCCGCCCGTACCCACCCGCGCCTACTATGGCTATTCGAGGCTCATCATCAAACGCAATCCTCTCAACCTCGACTTCCGGTTGAGGTATGCTCACGCTGATCTCGGGCTCTCTTATCTTACGTCCTCCCCCCTCGCACCTACCCAGGGTTCCGCCGGGCAGTTTAGCACCGATATCTTCATCCCGCGCTCCGGCCGGAACCCGTCGTGGCCTGTCAGCCGAGAAAGTGCCCTGCTAGCGCGTTGCCCCGCAAAAAGTCGGCCGCCGCGAGCGGCTTGCCACCGGGCAATTGCAATCGTTCTACCTCGATCTCCCCCACACCGCACCGCACCAGGATTTGCCCGTCGGCGACCGTTATGCTCCCCGGCCGTTCTTCCCGGGCAGCGAACGGTCCCCGGATATCCACGAGCCTGGAACCGAGGATCTTGATCGGGCCTTCAAATTCTGGATGGTACGCCCGCGCCCCGGGCCGGGGCGCTAGGGCCCGGATCCGGTCGTGCACCTCGCTTGCCGGACGGTCCCAGCGGATCGCGAGGTCCTCGCCAGAGAGCTTGGCGGCGTAGGTTGCACAACTCTCCTCTTGCTCCTCCAGCACCACCTCGCCGCGCTCGATAGCTACCAGAACCTCTACTATAGCTTCAGCGCCCAGACGGGCTAGCTCGGCTGTCAGCTCTCCGGCGTTCATCTCCGGCGGAACCGGCATGCTTTTTCGGAGGGCCACGGGCCCGGTATCCAGCCCCTCGTTCATGCGCATGATGGAGACCCCGGTTTTCCTATCCCCGTTCATCAGGGCACGTTCTATGGGGGCCGCACCGCGATAGGCCGGCAGGAGCGAAGCGTGTACGTTCCAGGCGCCGGTCGTAGCAGCGTACAGGGTATCGGGGCGCAGGATCTGGCCGTAGGCCGCGACGACGAGGGCGTCGTATCGCGCTATGTCCCGGGCTACCGAGCTTATGTTCTCAGGTTGAACCAGCGCCAGACCAGCGTCGCGGGCCAGCGAGGCAACGGCTGGAGGTTTCGCCCGCCGTCCCCGTCCCTGGCGGACGTCGGGCCGGGAAATGACCAACCCGACCTCGTGGTTGGATTCCATGATTCCTCCCAGGATCGTGGCGGCGAACTCCGGGGTCCCAGCAAAGGCGACGTCCAAGGCTGGTCCGGGCTAGCGCTGGGTCATCAGCCGCCCGCGCAGTTCGCGCATGGCGGCCTTGCGCGACTCGCGGTCGGTCCGGTCCAGGATCAGAACACCATCCAAGTGGTCGATCTCGTGCTGCAGGATGCGGGCGAGAAGCCCCTCGGCTTCGACCCGTAAAGGCGCCCCGCTCACGTCACACCCGGACACTTCCACCCGGAGCGGCCGCTCTACCTCTACCTGAATCTCAGGGATAGACAGGCAGCCCTCCGTATCTTTCTCCAACGCCTCCGCGCGGTTTTCGAGCACGGGGTTCACGATGACGTACTCCTCGTCCTCCAGGGCGGCCACGAGTATACGTTTCAGACGGCCCACCTGGTTCGCGGCGAGGCCCACGCCATCGCGTTCGCGCATGGTTTCCAGCATGTCTTCCGCCAGCCGGGCCAGCGTCTCGTCGAACCGGTCTACCGGCGTGGCGCGAGACTTCAAGACCGGGTCTCCGAACGTCCTGACCTCCAGTACCACCTGTTATACCTCCTCGGGGTCTATCTCAACCTGAACTCTCAGTTTGCGTCTGGCCCATTGCCGGACAACCAGCCGCACCGCCGTCGTCGCAGATCGGGTGACGGCCCCGCGGTCGCTGGAGCGCAACAGCGTCCGCCACACGGGCTCTCCGCCCGGTTGGGCGGCGGGCACAGGCTCCGACACGGTCACACCGGGCTCGAGTGAGGGCCGCACGGACGATTCTACCGCACCCCGGACGGCCTCTTCGCCCCCCCAGAAGGTCAAGGAGGCCAGGTGCCCGAAGGGCGGATAGCCCAGGGCACGGAGCCTCGGAAGCTCGGCGGCCGCGAAGGCCGGGTAGTCTCCCCGGAGGGCGGTTTGCAGGGCGTGGTGTTCTGGCACGCGCGTCTGGACGGCCACGAGCTCGTCGGCCGACTCGGCGGCCGCGTAGAGCATGCGGAAGGCGCGTTCTACAGAGCTTATGCTGGCGCCTAGCAACAGGTTGTCCACATCGGCGACCGCAACCGCATGCCAGCTCTTTTCGACCACGCAATGAGCGGTTCCGACCACTACCGGGGCATCTTCCAGCACACGCCTGGCCGCCGTCAGCAGGCCGACGGGGGTATCGAGCGCCTGGACGATCTCGTTGCGCAACCGTTCGACCCCGAGCCCGGTGGGGCTCATCCGTCCGGAGCCGCACACCGCACATTTGCTCGCGACCAGCGAACGGTACCCGCAACGGCCGCAGGCAGCACAGCCGGTCGCTTCCAACAGCGCAAGCGGCAGATCGCAGTCCGGGCAGGTCTGGACGGACCCGCAGCGGTTACACGAGACGCTGGTAGCGTACCCGAGGCGGTTCGAGATCAGGGCTACCCGGCCTCCTACGTCGAGCCCCCGACGGCAGGCGTCGACCAGCTCCTCGCTGAGGACGGCACCCGAGCCCCGCAGGTCTATGATGCGTGCCGCGGGCCAACTGCGCGCCGGCTGACCGGCCAGTTCCCGTATGCCGCGGCCTTTTCTGGCATAAACCCGCAGGGATGGGGTCGAGGAGATGAGCGCCACGCCCGGTCCCTCGGCTTCCTCGCGGGCGAGGGCCACCTCCCGCACGTGGACCCGGAGCCCCTCGTAGCCCGGTCGCGCCCGATGGGCCTCGTTGGGCTCGTCCACGACGCAGATAGCGCCTAGGCGTGGTAGGGGCAGCAGGGCCGCCGGGCGCGTCCCGACCACGACGTCCGCCCGTCCCTCGCGGGCCATTTGGTAGATACCCGGCCTGTGGGGGTCGTGGTCGCTGTGGTACGTCGCGACGGTGTGGCCCCGGGGCAGCACCTCGCAGACGTAACGCGCTAGCCGCTCTGCCACCTTTATCTCGGGGACCAGTACGAGCGCCTGCTCGCCACCCTCAACAGCAGCCGCCGCAATAGCGGCCACGGCAACAGGTTGGTCTGATGAGGGCATGCGCCACAACCAGGCTCCACCCCGGTCTACGATCCGGCCCGCGTCCCGGCTCAAATCCCGGGCTTGGCTGCTGGGACCTGCACTGCGCCTGATGCCCAGCGTTTTCAGATGAGGCGGAGATGGGGGGCGGCGTTCGAGTTTTACGGCTCCTCTCTCGACCAGCGCGCGGACTATGGACCTCGAAGATCCGGTAGCGGCCAGCAGCTCACGCACCGGAAGTTCGCCCCCGGCATCGGACAACCGTTCCCAAAGTTCCCGCTGGCGCGGAGCGCGGGTGAGGTCCGGCCGCGCCCCGCGCCGGAGAACCGCCCACTCGACGGGTTTCCGCTCCGGCGGCCCGGCATCGAGCCGGACCCGGTCTTCGTCTTCGGCGGCCCGCAACCCCTCACCGCCGAGGTGTCTCTTCAGGGTGGTGCGGCTCACCCGGCTACCCACGTCCCACGGCCAGCCGGGAGCAGGGTCCGTCACCAGATAACGGTTGGTTTCGAGCTTTTGAGGCAGGGCCGCGCCCAACACGGAGGAAAGCGGCATAGCCGCGGCTTCGGAGACCCTGCAACAGACTTCGACCAGGCCCGGGCTCAGACAAAGGTCCCTCACAACCCCACGAACAGGCTCGCTGGACCTGCCAGCGTCCCCCACCCCGACCACTATGCCGAGCCGGGAGTAGCCCGAGAGCGGGACGATCACGGCGCATCCCAGTCCAACCTCGCCCAGCAGGTGGTCCGGTATACGATAGCTCAGGGGCGGCAGGGCGTGGGTCCGGATCAGCAGGCTTACGCGGACCTCGCGGGCCGGCCTCGAAACTTCGGCGGCGGCTTCCAGTTCGTCGGTTCGCGGCAACTACAGGCCGGCGGCGTGGCGGAGTTCGTGGGCGCGGGAGGTCTCCTCCCAGGTGAAGCCCGCCTCGTCGCGCCCAAAGTGCCCGTAGGCCGCCGTGGAGGCGTACACCGGACGCCGCAACTTGAGGTCGCGCA
>SIRX01000102.1 GCA_004563715.1 Actinomycetota bacterium
CTAGCTACCTGTTGCGCTCCGTCCCGGTCTGCAATTCTTCGGTGACGGCCGCGAAAAAGCCCTCCGTCAACCGCCGGGTTCGCTCCTGGGCCTCCGCTGTTCTCCCCGAGACCGTTCTCAAGGACTCATGGACGGCCTCGGCGAACTCCCGGGCCGCCTCGTTTACCCGCCGCGCCTGCCGGTTATCCATCATCCTGCCTACGCCTCCTCCTCACTACCCGCCAACAGAACCAACCCACAAGACAAATGTTAGCGGCCCCGCGAATCAGCCGCATCCGGCCGGGCCAGCCAAAAGTGTCCACCGGGAGCCGAAAATCACTCGTTTGGGGGAGGCGGGCTTCTTTGCAAGAGAAGATACTTGCGGGGAACCAACGTCGCATCACAAAGGCGGCCAGATGGACACCAGGCTGTTCGCCCCGGACCCGAAAGTACTCGAAGAGATCTCCAACCTTCCGATAGAATCCGCCTCGCGGCGGGCCGCCGGCTTTCTGGCTCGCCTGGTGGGGAACGCCAGCTTCCTCTCCGCACGAGTGCTTCCCCTTCTCCAGGGGGCGGACCTGAACGGAGACTGGCACGTGGCATGCCGCCACGACGCCCCGGACGGCTCCTACTCCCTACAGGTCTTTGTCTGGCCCCCGGGGAGCCGTACCAGGATCCACGACCACTCGTCCTGGGGTGCCTACTGCTGTGCCGTGGGAACCGTGCTCGAAGAGCGTTACGAGCGGCTCGACGACGGCTCCGTGCCCGATCACGCCCGCTTGAGGAAGATCTGGCAGCTGGCGTGGAGCAGGGGGGACGGGGTCTCCACGGTGCTGCCCGGTGACGGGGGCATCCACCGGGTGGGGAACCCCGGCGGCGCGCCGGCGGTCTCCGTACACCTCTACGGTCCGCGGGTAGGGACGTTCGACGGCCGGGACTACGACATCTCCCGGGATTACGTGTGCGACCGGACGGAGATCTGACCCGGCCAGAACCTGGCAAAGCTGGTCTCCAGGGCCAGGGTGCGGGTTTCTACGCAGGATGCATTAGTAAAAAACAGTACGTTTGGACGATGCGGCGCGTTGCCGGCGTGGGGGATCATTCGTGCGGAGCCGGTCCCATCCACCAGGAGGTGAGACGACGTGTACCAGAGAGACATGATCCTCTACACCCGCCGCCGCTCCGTGCGCTGTTGGCGTGCCAGACGTCTTCTCCGGCACAGCGGCTACGATTTCGTCATCGTTGACGTAACGCACAACGGCGGGGTACTGGCCGAGATCTCGAAGTCGACCAAACACGCGGTGGCACCACCATACGTCGTGGTAGACCAGCGGCCGGTAGGCGACCTCCGTGTCGTAAGGGCCCTGATTCACTCCGGAACCCTCGAGCGCGTCGTCCGGGGCAACCTCTGAGCAAAGCCGGGAGCAGCCGGGTCTTGCGGCGGGTCGCGGTCCCGGCGTCCGGCTTCGAGGGGAACGAGGAGTCGGCGCGGCTGGCTTTCTCGCTGCTTTCGTCGAGGGACCGAGTAACGCCCGCTGGTTGGTATAGTTCGTGGGCTTGATCACCGATGACTCACGCACACTAGAAGCCGTTTCTGGACCGTTTACCTGGTCTCCACCGGCAACCACGTTTCTTCGCCGTCCTCCGTGGATCTCTCGCTAGCGCCTTCTTCGAAGTCGGCCAGGTGTTCTTGCAGGAGGTGCGAAGCTTCAAGGTAGCGGACGGAAGGCGTCCCGTACTCGACCACCCGCGCGGCGTCCCGCGGAGGCGGAACCTGACGGGCGTGGAGGCCCGCCATCCCGACCAGCAAGAGGCTCATCGAGATCAGGAGCACCCCCGAGCCCACCGCTTCGTATCCCGTAGGCCCCTGGACGCTCAGGCCGGGAACGCTGACCGGCAGGTTCACGAGCTCGGAGAGGACCGCGAGCACGCCTCCCGCTATCGCCAGCGGTCCCACCCAACGCAGGAGGTTCCTGAACGTGGCTTTCATCTCTCGCTCCCTTCGTCGCCTGGCATCTACCCAGAATCTACCGGAGGGCCGTCCGCCAAACGTTACCGGGAACGTTACGGAGCCGGCGCGAAGAAATTTTTCGAGGATTTTTACTATACCGGCTCCGCGATCATGGGCAGGCCGCCCTTCGGGCGCAGCGTGACGGCCGGGAAGGGCTCCACGGGACGGTCGTCCGCGAGCCGCAGCCGGTAGCGCCGCAGGACGGTCGCCAGGATCAACTGCGCCTCGACGAGCGCCATGTCCCGGCCGATGCACTGGCGTGGGCCGCCGCCGAACGGGAAGTAGGCGAAGCGCGGGCGGACTTCGGAGCGGCCGGGCGCGAAGCGTTCGGGATCAAACTCCTCCGGGCGCTCCCAGTAGTCCGGGTGGCGGTGGAGCACGTAGGGGCAGACCATCACTATCTGGCCGGGCGGGACGTGGTAGCCGCAGAGCTCGTCCTCGCCGAGGGCCTGCCGGTTGGTGATCCAGACCGGCGGGTAGAGCCGCATCGCCTCATCCACGACCATC
The DNA here is from genome assembly GCA_004563715.1 of Actinomycetota bacterium. Classification (GTDB taxonomy): domain Bacteria; phylum Actinomycetota; class Rubrobacteria; order Rubrobacterales; family Rubrobacteraceae; genus SIRX01. The sequence continues at coordinate 2,498 of SIRX01000102.1, forward strand.
CGGGCGTAGGGTATGCGCGGCAGGTCGGCGGCGGTCGGCGGGGCGTCGCCGAGGGCTTCGTCCAGCTCGGCGCGCAGGCGTTCTTCGGCCTCCGGGTTGCGGGCGAGCAGGTAGAACGTCCAGGCGAGCGCGGTAGCGGTGGTCTCGTGGCCGGCGAGGTAGAGCGTTATCGCCTCGTCCCGGAGTTGCCGGTCGCCCATGGTCTCCCCGGTTTCCTCGTCCCGGGTGTGCATCAGGAGCGAGAGGAGGTCTTCGGCGTCCGTCCCGGCGCGGTGCTCCCGGATAATGCGGTAGACGGCCCGGTCGATGGTCTTCTGGGCGGCGTTCATCCTGCGGTTGCGCGGGGTCGGCACGTATCGGGGCGGGTAGATCGGGAACTGGAAGCGGTAGCTGATCTCCTCCACCAGCACTCCCACTGCACCTCCGATGACCTCCGGCTCGTCCCCGGCGTGGGAGTGGAAGAGGGCCCCGGTGACGACGTCCAGCGTCAGGCGCGACATCTCCGCCGCCAGGTCGAGCGGACTACCGGGCCGCCAGCGATCGAGCATGGCGAGCGTCTCGCGGGTCATGATCTCCCCGAAGGCCGCCACGCTGCGCCGGTGGAAGACCGGCTGCATCAGCCGCCGCTGCCGCCGCCATAACTCGCCCTCGCTGGTCAATAGCCCCTCCCCCAGCACGGGCTTCAGGATGCCCAGGGTCAGCGTCCCTTTCCCGTAGTTGCGGTTGTTCTCCTGCAACACGCGCCGCACGCCGTCCGGGTGGTTGGCCTGGTACCAGACCATGTGCCCCATCCGGTAGCGGACCACGTCCCCGTAGTCCCGGGCCACCCCCCGGATAAACCGCAGTGGGTCGCGCTGGAAGTCGAACATGCTGCCCCACAGCACGTGCCCTCTCGGTCCCGGCGGGACGCGCCGGGCCGTACCCGGGGCTCTCTCGGCAGCAGTTGCACCCATATCTCCTTCTCCTTTCCCGGACCTTCTACGAGCCCGCCGCCCTGCGCGCCGAGGCCCGCTGCCGGAGCAACACCAACAAGAACATGCCCGCAAGACCGAGGACCGCCGGCTTCGTCAGCCGGACGCCCTTTTGTGGGTCGCGCGGGTCGTAGCCGAGAGCCCGGCCCAGGCCCGCGAGCGCCGAGATCGTGGCGGTCCACACGGGCTCCGGGATGCCGGTGGGGTAGAATTCGTCTCCGGCTTCGTCGAGCAGGACCGCGGCGCGCAGCAGGTGTTTGGGCGTCCCCAGCCGGTCGGCCTGCATATCCCGCACGAGGGCGAAGCCGGTCTCCAGCAGGGTCTCGAACCCCCGCGAGGGCTGCAGTTCGGAGATTATGTGCAATCTCTCGGTTTCACTGGGATTGCGCCAGGTGTGGGGGATCCCCGCCGGGGCGACTACCCGCTCGCCCGGCCCGTAGTCCCGCTCCCGGTCCCCGACGCGGCCTCGCAGCGTGCCCGAGAAGATCTCGTGCCGCTCCTCCTGCCACCGGTGGACGTGCCCGGGGATGAAGAACCGGGGCGGCAGGTCCCAGTCGAAACGGAACAGGTCGCCGTTCTCCACGCCCGGCGCCTCCAGGACCGTTATCCGCTCCCCGGAGACCGGGTTCTCTATGACCTCTCCCGCGTACACCATCGTGGTACTTCCTTTCCTCGGTGGTCTCTACCCTGAGCCTACCGCTCCCCCGTCTCCAGACCGTTACGGGGTGCGTTACCGGAGGGCTTCTTCAACCAGAGCGACGCTTTTTCCGGTTGCATCGTGTCCCGCACGACCGCCAGGACCTCCGAGCGCAGGCTCTCCAGGTCCGTCTCTTCGCGCAGCTTCGCGGAGAACGCTTCGAGCGTCCTTTTCGCGTCGTACTTCTTGCGGTAGAAGCGGCGGTCTATCGTGGCCTGGATGCGACGCCTCAGAGGGCTGAACAGCGCGGCTATCGCCAGGGTGGAGGCGACGAGGGCGAGCTGGCTATCCTCGCCAACCAGCGGCGAGAGCAGGCGCTGCAGGCTCACCACGCTTCCGAGGTAAGTAAGCACCAGGGCTGCGGTGAGCAGCCCGTAGACCAGCGTGCGGTTTATGAAGAGGTCTATGTCGTAGAGGCGGTAGCGGAGGATTGCGACGCCCGTGGCGGCTGGGATGGCGGCCACCAGCGGCGCGAGCGCCCATTCGAGCAGCCGGACCGCCTCCAGTTCCACCACCTCGCCTGAGATGAGCAGGAAGATCGTCAGGCCGGCGGCGTAGGTGAACCATTTGAGCTGCTGGCGCTCGACTCCCCGCGAGTACCAGAACCGTACGACGAGCGAGGTCAGGGAAGCGAGGCCGCAAACGAGCATCAGGGGGAACAGCGTGGCCAGCATCAGCCCGAAAAAGCTGCCCGGCTCGACCTGTTCAGGGGTTTCGAGCATCTCTACCCCGCCGTGGGGCAGGAACCACACGATGCCCGGGGCCATGACCAGGAGCGGCACGGCGCTGAGCCAGGCCACCGGCCGCCAGCGGCGCGAGGGGAGCCTGCCGGTGGGGAAGAGCAGCAAGGCGTAGGTCAGCATCAGGCTCAGGCCCGGTATCCAGGCGATCTGGCCCAGCACCGACATCGGTCCGGCGCCCGGCAGCGAACCGGGGGCGGTGATAAGGGCGTACTCGGCGTAGTTGTAGGCGAAGGTGACGAAGCCCTGCGAGAAGCCGACGGCCAGGTAGATCCAACCTATCGGGTTCCGGGGCCGGCGGGCGGCTATGAGCGCGCCCACCGCGGAGAACGAGACCGCCAGGATCACCCCGGTCAGGTTCTTCTCGGCGACGAACTCCGCGGGCGTGGTGCCGTTGAGCCCGTCGAACAGGATAGCGAAGAGCGCCAGCGAGATGCTCGTGAGGCAGAGAGCCCCGGCGCCCCAGGCTGTTATCCGGCCTTTCATCCTCACTGGCCTCCGGTTTACTGGACCCCGAGGTAGCCGGTGGCGGCCGCGACGCCGACGGCCACGAAGACCAGCCCGAACAGGAAGAGGCCGGCCGAAACCAGGGCCAGAACCCGCGCGTCCTTGCGGTACTTCTTCTCCAATTGCTCCTCGGAGCGGTAGCTGATGAGGAACTTGTGCTCCCCTTCGTCCTCGTCCGGGGCGCCGATCTCGCCGTCTTGCAGCACGACGCCCAGCACGTAGACGGGCGCGTCGGGGTTCAGTATGCTCTCCACGTGGCGGTACCCGAGGGTCCGCTCCCCGCCGCCCAGGTTTACCGTTAGGCCGCCGAGGGTGATGCTTGAGCTGCCGCCGGTGTCGCGCTCGAAGCGGTTGACCACCTCCAGGGCGTCCACCTCCGCGCCTTCGCCGCGCACGCCGACCGTGCCCGAGGCGTCCTCCACGACGAACGGGGCGAACCGCTCGTTGGAGGCCACCGTCTCCGAGCGCCGCCGGGTCCGGGTGCGGCCCTCGGAGTCGCGGTCGCGGTCCTCGTACTCCCGGATCACGCGGGCGTGGTAGTAGGCGCAGGTGTGGTTGGAGATCTCGCTCGTCAAAGGGTCCTCGCACCGGAGCGTCCCCTTGACCTCGACCGGGTCTCCGGGCTTCAGCCGGGAGACGTCGGAAGCATTGGAGGTCTCGACCTTGCGCATCGCCTCCGTCTTGCGCAGGGTCCTGCTCCGGAAGTGGAGCACGACGCCGCCGGCCACCAGTAGCCCGACGCCGAAGAGCAGGAATATAGCCGTAAACATCCGTTCCTCCTTACACCCGGTCTCCGGGCCGTAGCTTGTGTAACCGTTTCATCGCATCTTCCCGCGGACGGCGCAACCACAAGGAGACGTTCGTGGGTTGTACCGTGTCCCGCACGACCGCCAGGATCTCCGAACGCAGGCTCTCCAGGTCCGTCTCCTTGCGCATCTTCGCCGAGAAAGCCTCCAGGGTTTTCACCGCATCGTACTTCCTGCGGTAGAAGCGCCGGTCTACCAATTCCTGGACGCGGGCGCGCAGCGGATTGAACAGCGCCGCAATTACCAGCGTGGAAGCTACGACGGCCAGTTGGGACTCTTGCCCGGCGAGCACCCGAAAGACCGCTTGCAGAACCACCACGCTGCCGAAGTACACCGTCGCTAGAGAAACGGTCAGAGCGCCGTAGACGAGGGTGCGGTTTATGACGACGTCTATGTCATAGAGGCGGTACTTGAGGATCGCGACACCGACGGCCACGTAGAGCCCCATGAAGCTCGCTGTGCCCAGCAGGTTCCACAGCGCGTCGCCGAGCAGATCGTCGAGGCCGAGCAGGTCAGCGGCGATGAGGGCGCCCATGAGGGCGGCGGCGAAGGCGAACCACTTGAGCTGCTGGCGCTCCACCCCCACCGCGCGGCGGTAGCGGAACACCAGCGAGAGCGCCGAGGGCACGACCGCTACGAGGATGAGAACTACCCCGCCAAACCCCACGACGGTGATCGCTATACCCACAGTCCCTTCGACGCCCAGGGGGTTCACGAGCGGCGCGAAGCCGCTCTGGCCGGGGATGAAAGGTCCGGCGATCAGGACCAGAGCCCCCGCCACCGCGACGGGCCACGCCACGAACCTCCAGCGGCGAGAGGTCAGCCGCCCCGTAGGAAACAACAAGAGCAGGAAGGGCACGAGCGAGATAGAGACGATCCACCCCACCGCCGACACCGCCGTGCCGACCGTCCGGGGGGCGGGCAGCGACCCCGGCTCGGCCACCAAGGCGTAGGCCGCATAGGCCGTCGCCAGGGAGGAGAAGGAGAAACCCAACGCGAACCCGAGCCACACCCACCCATAGGCGTTTCCCGGCCGGCGGGCGGCTATGAGCCCGCCGAGGACCGGCGCGCCGAGAAACCCGAAGATGCCGATGGCCTGGTCCCGCCACGACATCCACTCTCCCGGCAGCAGCGTGGACTGGCCCCCCAGGATCAAGACCAGCGCCAGCGCCTGCAACAGCAGGCAGACCGCGCAGATGGTCCACGCCAGACGGGGCAGGGCTCCGGCACTCACCGTTGTTCTCCTCTCTCGCTCTCCGGCGCTCCAACCTCAGCATATCCACTCGCTGGCCGGGAAGGGTTGCGGGCGTCGTCACCGGCCGGTTCCCTGAGCCAGAGCGAGACGTGTTCCGGTTGCACCGTGTCGCCCACCACGTCCCGCAGCTCGGTCGAGAGCGAAGCGAGGTCCAACTCGTCCCGCAGCCGCCTCGAGAAGGCTTCTAGCGTCTTCTGTGCGTCGTACTTGCTGCGATAGAAGCGGCGGTCTATGGTGGTCTGGATACGCCGCCTGAGCGGGTTGAACAACGCCGCGACAGCCAGCGTAGAGGCGACCACCGCGAGGGTTGATTCCTGACCTGTCAAGCCCCGGAGTGTACCCTGGAGCAGCGCGACGCCCCCAAAGTAGATCAGGACCAGCGCCGCCGTGAGCAGACCGTATACAAGGGTGCGATTTATGACGACGTCTATGTCATAGAGGCGGGAGCGCAGGATCGCCATCCCGATGCCAAGCGGGATCAGCAGTATAAAGCCGTAGATGGCCATGCCGAGCAGCATCTGGCCCACGACCCCGACCCTCCCGGCGGATTGCATGAAGAGGCCCAGCGCGAGCACCACCAGGAACCCGACCAGCGCCGCCGCGAGCCCGAAGACGACCCACTTGGTCTGCTGGCGTTCAGTGATCGTGGAGACACGCCGGTAACGGTACGTCTGGGCGGCCACCAGGCTGCCGATAAAGGCGAAGAACAGCGCCCCTATCAGGTCCGGCGCCCATTCCGGGAAAAAGACGAAGGGCACGGCGAAGACCAGCCACGAGGCCGCGAGCGGGCGCGTCCAGCGAGGAACGAAGCGCCCGTTGGGGAAGAGGTAGAAGAAGATAACGAAAGAGACCTGCCCCGCGTAGTCCAGCAGGCTTACGAGGAACCACAGCGCGAATCCGGTGTCGGCCAGGCCGTGCATCGTACCCGAGACCGCCGCGCCACCGAAGACGAGCAGCATGAAGGCGGCGAAGAGCGCCATCCGGTCTTCAGAGCGGCGGACGAAGATCACGGCGGACACCGCCACGAACACCAGCGTGACGAGCATCGGCAATCCGACGCCGAAGTAAGCGGCGAGGAAACCGGGCGAGAGGCCGACCTCACGCAACTCCCGAGCGTCTTGCGGCGTGATCCTGTCTTCCTGCGCGCAGACTTCGGCTCCCCGGGTACACAGGCTCGCGTGGTACTCGTAGGTGGCCGGGATGCCCGCCACGTCCAGCCCGAGTACGACGACGGCCAGGACCACCCACACCACCCGGAAGAAACTCACCGGCTCCTCCCCGTTGGACCAGCGCCCCGTCCGGAACTCTTGAGCCACAGAGAGGCGTGCTCCGGTTGCATAGTCTCCCGGACGACCAAGACCATCTCGCCGGTCAGGGAATCCAGGTCTGTTTCCTCTCTCAACCGGGTGGAGAAGGCTCCAAGCGTCTCTTTCGCGTCGTACTTGCTGCGGTAGAAACGCCGGTCCACGGAGTCCTGGATCCGGCGGCGCAGGGGGCCGAACAGGGCGGCTACCGCCAGGGTGGAGGCGACCACGGCCAGTTGCGACTCCTGTCCGACGAGGGCGCGGAGCACGTACTGCGAGCTGACCACGCACCCGACGTAGACCAGGACCAGCGCCACGGTCAACGTCCCGTAGACCAGGGTGCGGTTGATGATCAGGTCGATCTCGTAGAGCCGGTAGCGCAGGATGGCGACGCCGGCGGCGACAGGAATGCCGATGAAGGCGAGGAACCCGATAACGAAGACGGCGTTGGCGGATGGGCCCGAAAGAAAGAGCGTAAGCGCGAAGCCGCCGGCTGCGACGGTCCCGGTATACACGATCCACTTGAGCTGTAGCCGCTCGACTCCGCTGGAGCGCCGGAAGCGCACGATAATTGATACCAACGCGAGGAGAAGCGCGGCGAGCGCGAGCGCCGTGCCGACTGCTGTGGCCCCCTCCAAAACGCCTCCGACGCCCTCGACGCCTACGGGGTTGCGGACGCCCGGGTGGTTTCTTTCGTCGAGCGTGCCCGGCCTGAGAGAGAGCCCGAGCGCGAGCAGAGCGCCGCCCACCAAGGCCAGCCAGCCCACCCATCGCCAGCGGCGCGCGGGCGGCCTCCCGTCAGGGAAGAGCAGACAGAAGAAGATAGCGGCGACGAGAGCGAGCACCGGGACCCACAGGCTCAACCAGACGGCGACTGCTCCCCTGGGGAGAGAACCGGGGTCGGCGACCAGCGCATAGTCGGCGTAAGACTGGGCGGCGAACGTGACCCCGAACGCGAGGCCGATCGTCAGCAGCAACCATCCCACGGCGTTGTCGGGCCGGCGAGCAGCAACTATGGCGCCGACCGTCGAGAACGAAACCAGCATGAGCGCCATGATCGGGACGAACCACGGCGGTGCCCGATCAGGAACCTCACCCCACGCAGAGAGGCTCAGCAGATAGAAGAGACCCATGAGCGCCGCGAGCCCGGCCACGAGCGCCCACAGCGACCACGCCAGCCAGAACGCCCTCCGGGCGCTCATCCGCCCGTCCTCGGTCTCCGCCCCTCGGAGGGATCGAGCCACAGCGAGACGTGCGCCGGTTGCATCGTCTCCCGCACCACGTCCTCCAGCTCGCCGCTCAGCGCCGCGAGGTCTATCTCGTTCCGCAACCGGGCCGAGAATGCTTCGAGGGTCTTGCGGGCGTCGTACTTGCGGCGGTAGAAGCTACGGTCTATGAAGCTCTGAATGCGCCTTCTCAGCGGGCTGAACAACGCCGCGATGGCGAGCGTGGAGGCGACGACGGCGAGCTGGCTGTCCTCACCCACCAGTGGCGAGAGCAGCCGTTGCAGGCTCACCACACCACCCAGGTACACCAGCACGAGCGACACGGTGAGCGTGGTGTAGACCAGGGAGCGGTTTATAAGGAGGTCTATATCGTAGAGGCGGTAACGCAAAACCGCTATCCCCACGGCCACGGGCATGCCCGCGAAAACCACCGCCGTGAGGTTGTCCACGACCGCGTGCAGGGTCGAGCCGTAATCGAGCGAGTTGGTGAGCAGGATCATGCCCAGCAGGGCCGTCACCGCGTAGGTGAGCCACTTCATTTGCTGGCGCTCCCCTCCGCGCGACCGCCGGAACCGCACCACCAGGCTCGCCACCGACAAGAAGATGACGACCGTGAACGACCACACCATGACGGCGTCTATCGCTTCGAGAGCCGGACGCAGCGCCTGGATGCCCAGAGGGTTATCGATCTCGGGGACGTCGCTCACCTCGCCCGGCCGGAACGCCGTGAGGACGGCAGCCACCACAGAGTAGGAGACCGCCAGCCACAATACGGGTTGCCATCGCGATGAGAGAAGACGACCGTTGGGGAAGTAGAGGGAAACGAATATGACGACGAGGGCGACCCCTGGTGCCCACAACCAGGTCTGAGGCCAGGCCAGCGCCTCTGCCCCGGGCAGCGATCCGGGTGCGATGACAATTCCATAGATAGCGTAGCGGAACATGGCCTCGCCCACCGCGAAACAAGCGGCACCTACGAGGAAGAACCAGCCGATCGGGTTACGAGGACGATGCGAGGCGACCACTGCGCCGACGAGCGCACTCGAGACCACCGCGATAAGGAAGGTCAGGCCCTGATGGTGGATACCGTGGACCACCATAAACGCTACGACGCAAGCGATCAGCACGACCGTTATCGCGCACAAGGACCACGCCAATCCCGCAGCGGTTCGCACTCTCATATTTCTCATCCGGACAGCGAGCAGCCGGCGCCCGCGCAGGGCCGAAGAGGCTCGATCTCTGCCCGTGTTTGGTGAAGGTGGTTCCCGGTCCATGCTATCCGAGGTGGCGCAGCGCGGCGCGGGCGGCGAGGTAGCCGCACAGGCCGTGCACGTCTGCGCCGGGAGGGGTGGACGAGGAGCAGAGGTAGAGACCCCGGGCCGGAGTCGAGTGCGGGGCCGGCCGGGGCGCGGGCCGCGCTAGTGGCTGTCGCAGGTCCGACACCCCGCCGCCTACCTGTTCGTTGGCGTCCAGGACGGCCACGGGGCGCCCACCATCAGCCAGCTCCACGGCGGCGGCGAGGCCGTTCGGGCTCGCGCCGACGACGACCGCGTCGTAGGTGGTGCGGGTCATCAACCGCGCCGCCGGAACATGCCCCCGAACCAGCGGGCGGGCGCGCCCATCGTGTAGAGCATGGAGCGGGCGCCCGCGTTGTGCCAGAGGTTCTTTGTCTGCGACCACTGGAGCCTGGGGTCCACGCAGGTCTTGTGGAGGTCTACCGGCTCGTTCACGCCGAAGTGGGCGCCGAGGGACTTGAGGACGTGGGTCCAGATCGCTTCCTGCGCCGTGGAGCCGACGAGCCGGAAGCCGAGCTCGTAGACTGGGTCGTTGGCCCGGGCGAGGGACTGTATCTGGGCGACCACCACGCCGTCGTCGTGCCGGTGGGCGGAAAAGGTGTTCCAGCCGCTCTCGGGGTGGCCCTCGGGCGTCATCACCGTAAAAGAGACGTCGTCCGCGTAGATCACGCGCACCCCCGTGTGCACCGGCATGCCGCCCACCGTGGCGCTGATAAACAGCAGCTCGCCGGGCGCCACGCCGGCCAGCGACGGATAGAAGCGGTTCTGCGGCGGCTGGAACTCGGGGAACTTCTCCTTCCAGACCCGCACGACCTCCTCCGGCGACGCCTCGATCCCGGCGAGGCGCACCCGGTAGGTCTTCTGCCAGAGCTGGCCGAAGCCCTGCAACGCCCCGACCTCGCGCCGCCCGCGCACGTTCACGTCGGCGGCGCCCGCCGGGATCTCCGAGGCCTCGAGCCGCTCTACCCGTTGCGCCCAGAACTCCGCGTCGCGGGAGCGTTGCTCCGGGGGGCGCTCCGGTTCCTTCTGGGGTGTCTGCTCCGTCATGACTCTCTTCCTTTCGCTCGGTTGCTCCGCCTGCGGAACGGGGCGGCAACGGCGTGCAGCAGGGACCGGAGGATGGCGTTGTGCCGGATGTTTTTGTAGTTGCGCCAGAGCCGGTGCCGGTCCACGCAGACCCGCTCCGTCTCGACACACCCGGCGACGCTGAAGCGGGCGGCCAGGGACTCCAGCACGTGGCGCCACTGGTCGTCCTCGGCCTTGTGGAGGGCGAGCGGCATCATCAGCTCGTAGAGCGGGTCGTTGGCCCGGATCAGGACCTGCGCCTGGGCCACCGTCACGCCGTCGTCGTCCCGGTGGGAGCTGAAGGTGATCCAGCCGGAGAAAGGATGTCCCTCCGGGCAGATGTAGGTGAAGGAGACGTCGTCGGCGTAGAGCACCATGATGCCGGTGGCGATCCAGCGGCTCCCCGGCCGGTCGCTGCCGATGAGGGCAACCTCCCCGGGCGCGATGCCGGCCCGCGGGGTGTGGAAGAGCGCTCCTTTGGGCCAGAGCTTCGGGAACTCCGCCTTCCACACCCGGACGACCTCTTCGGGTGTTGCATCCGAGCCCTCCAGGCGCACCCGGTAGGTCTTCTGCCACATCCGGCCGAACCCCTGGAGCGGACCCACCACCCGGCGGCCCTCGACGTTGAGGTTGAGCGCCCCCTCCGGTGCGTCTCTTACCCGCAGCGCGCCGGATGGCTGCGCCCAGTGGGCGGCGTCGCGGGGTTGTTTGTGCTCTGCTCCGTGCTCGCTCATCGTACGCTCCTTTTGTGATGCCGGCTTCGGAAGGGGAGGCGGTTCGATTGCCTCCCCTCCCGGGTGTCTCTCAGACAGCGGGCTGCGGGGGCGATACCTTCGAGGATGCTGCCTCGCGCCTCTCGGAGTAGAGGACGAAGCCCATCCAGATCACGGCGGCGCTCAGCACGACCGTGACGCCGGGCAGCGGCGCGAAGGAGACCAGAGCCCCCAGCGTGAGGGCTATGGCCGCCGCGCGGGGGAACACCCGCGCCCTGATGGTCGCCACCCCGAAGAGCACCCAGCCCACGGCGAAGGCCGAGAACGTCAGGATAAAGCCTACGTTCAGCGGTCCCGCCACCTGCTCGGCGTCGAGGAACGCGGGGGCCTCGACCGCCGCGCTCGGGGCTATGAAGGCGAAGGCCCAGGTGGCTCCCACCAGGAGCGCCGTGCCGACGAAAGCCGCGAGAAAGCCGATCAGGCCGAGCACCCCCGCCGGCTCCGCCTGGCGGGCGTAGAGGGCGACGAGCCCGAGCAGGATCAGGACCGCGGCCGCGAGGAACGTCGTGGAGACCACGGTCCAGGCGCCCGTCGCGGCGACCTCGCTGAACTTCTCGGGGCCGAGCCCGAAGAGCTCCATTACCAGTCCCCAGAGGTCGGCGAGGGCCAGCAGCGCGGCGCCCGCGATGGCCGCGAGTCCCCCCAGACGGATGTATCTCGACGTCATTTTCGTTTCCTCCTTGTTTTGTACTCCTACATAGAATCCCTTTCTGCGTTCGTGACGCCCTCCTTTCGCTCGCGGGGTTTGCGTTGCCTGAGGCTTGTTACCGCTCGACCTGGCCGGCCGCCTCCAGCGCCTTTTTCTCGGAGCCGTAGATGCTTATGGCGTCGTCGAGGCGGGTGAGCTCGAAGATGTGCCGGTAGTGCTCGGTGAGGCCGTAGGTCAGCAGGCGCTGCTTCTCGCGGTTCACCCGGATCAGGAGCGTCACCAGCAGCCCGATGCCGCTGCTGTTCATGTACTCCAGGCCCTCGAAGTTGAGGATGATCGCGCGCACCCCGCCCTTGCTGGCCTGCTCGTAAGCCTCCATCAGAACGCCCTCGGCGAAGCCCGTAAGCTCGCCCCGGATGTCTATGACGCTCGCGCTGTCGTCTACCTTCCGGACGTCCATCGTTACCTGTGCCTGGGGCATGTCTATCCTCCTCTGGTCCGTGTGGCCCAACTCCTCGTACTCGAGGCGCAGGATGTGCAGTGAGCTGTGCAGGGTTTCCGGTGCTTTTCTTTCCTCCTTCACGCGGTGGCCGCCTCCTCCAGGGCGCTCGCCTCGTCGTCGAAGACGTTCATAAAATCTGAGAGGCGGGTGATGTCGAAGATCTCCACGTAGTGGTCGGAGAGGCCGCAGGCCAGCATCCGGCGCCTTGCGGCGCGGGCCTTCGCCAGGAGGCCCACGATCAGGGCTATCCCCGTGGAGTTGATGTAGTCCACTTCCGCAAAGTTGAGCAGGATGACCTGCGGGTCTCCCTCCTCGGCCTCGGCGTAGGCGGCGTTCATCGCCTCTTCGGCGAGGCCGTCGATCTCACCCCGCAACTCGATGATGCTCGTGCCGCCCTCGCGGCGCACGGCCGCCTCAAGCTGTCTCGCTGGCATCCCGGCCTCCTTTCAGGCGCACCACCAGCTCGACGGTGTGGTGCGACCGGTCGGTGGTGACGTTCATCTCGTCCACCATGTTCCGGATGAGGAAGAGCCCCCACCCGCGGGGCGTCTGCAAGCCCTCCAGCTTGGCCTCCAGGTCGGGGGCCTCCGCGCCGGGAGCGGGCACGGGATCGCCGCCCCCGTCGGTTATGAGGACCGAGAGGTCCTCCGGCGAGGCGAGCACCCGGATCACCACGGGCGCCTCGGGCCGGTAGTCGTTGCCGTGTTCCATGGCGTTCATCGTCGCCTCGGCCACGGCGGTCTTGAGGCGTTTGAGAACCCGGGCTTCGAGGTCCAGTTCCCGGACCGCCTCGCCGACCCGGTCCATCGCCGCCCGCTCGTTGCCGGGCTCGCTGGGGAGGCTGAAGTCGGCGAGTATCCGCCGGTCGCTTCGTGCTCCGCCCGGACGTGTCGGTGGCCTGGGGTCGCTCATGCGGGGCTCCGATCTCTTTGCAGGGTTACCATAGTGATGTCGTCTTCCTGCTCCCAGCCTTCGCCGGTAAAGCGGCCCAGCTCGGTCAGCAAGAAGTCCATGAGGTCCGGGCCGCTGCCCCGGTGAGCCCCCACGAAGCCTTGCAACCGCGGGAAGCCGAACATCTCCTTGTCGGGGGCGTGCGCCTCGACGAGCCCGTCGCTGTAGAACAGAACCGTGTCGCCCGCACCGAGCACGACCTCCTTCTCCTCGTAGCCCATGCCGGGCATAAGGCCCAGGGGCATGCCCGTGGCCCGCAGCTCGGAGGCCCCGTTCTCGTGACGGACGTAGGGCAGGTCGTGGCCGGCGTTGGCGTACTGCAGGCGGCCGCTAAGGGGGTCCAGGATTGCGTAGAGGCAGGTGACGAACATGTTGGGCGGGATGTCCGGGTGGAGCACTTCGTTGACCCGTTCGAGCACCGGGCCCGGCGAATCGAACCGCTGGGCGGCGGCGCGGAGCATGGTGCGGGTGGTCGCCATCACCAGCGCCGCCGGGACGCCCTTGTCGGTCACGTCGCCCACGACGAGCCCGAGGCGTCCGTCGTCCAGCTCCAGGAAGTCGTAGAAGTCGCCGCCGACCTCGCGGGCGGGCTGGTAGTAGGCGCCGAGCTGGTAGCCCTCGGGCTCGGGCACGGATTTGGGCAGGAGGGTCTGCTGTATCAGGCGGGCTACCCTCAGTTCCTGCTCGATGCGCTCCCGCTCCTGGGCTTCGAGTTGCTGCTGGCGCACGAGCTGGGCCACCCGGACCGCCGGTGCCGTCTGGGCGGCGAGGTCGGCGAGGAGCTTGCGGTCGTCGGCGGAGTACTCCTGCTCGCTCATCCGCGGGCCGAGGTTCAGGAGGCCGATCAACTCCCCCTGGCTCACCAGCGGCACCACGAGCTTTACGCCCGCCGCCTTCATTGCCCGGATCGCCGGGGAGTCCAGCTCGACCTTCTCCACCTCCACCACCCCCGAGACGCCCGCGAAGTACGCCAGCGCGGGGTCGTTGGGGGAGATGTCGATCTCCGGCGCCTCTGCTAGATCTCCTCCGGGAGGCCGTTCGTCTACAAGCGCCTCCGGCCTCTCCGGCTTGCGGCCGTCGCGCCGGAACAGCGTCCGCCAGAGGTTCTGTTTCTTCTGCTGCTGTGCCGTCATCTGACCTCCCATCTCGTGCCCATCTTATTGAGCCGTTGTCTCCTGGCCGTTACGAAAAGCGTTACGAAAAGCGGGTTTCCGAAAGAACCCAAAAATATTCCGGTGTTCAGACCCACAGATACTCGCCTCCCGCTCGTCATCCAGACCTTCCCAGTTCCTTGAGCCACAAGGTTACGTGCCGGGGCTGCATCGTCTCCCGCACGATCCCCGTGAGATCGTCGTTCAAGGAGTCGAGGTTCGTCTCGTTCCGCAGTTTTGCGGAGAAGTCGGTCAGGGTCTTCCGGGCGTCGTACTTCCTGCGATAGAACCGCCGGTCTATAAACGTCTGGATGCGCCGTCGCAACGGTCCGAACAGAGCGGCTATCGCCAGCGTCGACGCCACGACCGCGAGTTGCGTTTCCTGGCCGCTTACGGCGCGGAAGACGAACTGCAACCCGGTCACACCGCTGGAGTACACCAGCGTCAGTGCCGCCGTCAACGCGCCGTAGACCAGCGTGCGGTTGACGATCACGTCTATGTCGTAGAGGCGGTACTTGAGGATCGAGAACCCGAACGACAGCAGGATTAGGAGCATGAACCCGGTCACGGCCGCAGCACTCGCGAAATCCGGGAGGGAGCCGGGCTCGAACGCCGCGGAGAACAGCAAGAGCAGCACGACCCCGAGGTAGCCTCCGAGGGCAAAGGCGAATCCGAAGACGACCCACTTGGTCTGCTGGCGCTCGACCCGGTCCGAGACTCGCCGGTAACGGTAGACCTGCGCGAGTCCCCCGGTGAGGACTCCGGCGGCCAGGAGCAGCACGTACGGCAGGGCCGGTCCGGCCTCCGAACCGAACGGGGAGGCCGGGAAGGAAGCGGCGAGCACCACGCAGGCCACGACGGCGACGCCCGGCCAGCGCATCCAGACCGGTGCGAACCTCCCGTCCGGGAAGAGGTAGAGGAAGAGGAGTACCGACCCGAGGCTCAGCGCGGCCAGGACGCTTCCTACCCACCGCCAGGCCGGATGCAGGTCTCCCAGCGCCTCGACCGCTCCGTTGAAGGTCACCCCCAGAAGCACCAGCAGCAGCGCCACGAAGAGCGCCATAGGCTCGTCGGAGCGACGCAGGAAGATGACCGCCGCGACCGCGAAGCACATCCCCGCGAAGACGACGCCGAGAACGACGTAGTACGCGGCGTAAGAGCCGGCAGAGAGGCCGAGAGCGGCTAGGTTCTCCTGCGCGACCTGGCGGTAAGCCGGATCCCGGATAATGTCGAGGGAGCGGAACCTCTCGTAATAGGCCGGAAGCCCGGCGAGAAAGAGGACGACGGCCGGCAGAGCGAGAGCCAGCCAGAGAGTCCGCGCAGCGGCGCACCATCGGCCGCGCAGGGCGGTCCGGGAACGGGTGTCCCGCTCGCCGACGGTGCCCGGGGCTTCCGCTCTCACCGTTACGCCTCCCTCCCCGGCGTCTCCCACCGGGGAGCAGCCTCCAAACGGAATCTCTCGTCACGGGCTGGTGCTCGCTCTAGCGCTTCCACGGCGGCCACCACCACTCCTGGGCTGGTGGGTCTTCGGTCTCCTGCTCGGCTCGCAACGCCTCCCAGCTGACCCAGGACTCGGCTATCTTTCCGGCGGAGATGCGGCTTATGCTGATCCCGGCGAACTCCGCCCACTCCTCCCCGTCTTCCTGTCCCTCCTCGCTCCGGCGCGGGACCAGGAACTTGAAGCGGGTGACGACCCGCTCCCCCTCGGCGGAGAGCTGCTCCTCTACGACGGCCCGAACCTCCGGAAGGGCCGTCCGGACGGTCGCGAACATCTCCCCCAGCTCGTCCCGGTCGAAGTCTC
Source organism: Actinomycetota bacterium (assembly GCA_004563715.1). Lineage (GTDB taxonomy): Bacteria > Actinomycetota > Rubrobacteria > Rubrobacterales > Rubrobacteraceae > SIRX01. The sequence continues at coordinate 18,191 of SIRX01000102.1, forward strand.
GCCGGTTCGCCAGGTCGTGCAGCAGGTAGTCCGGAGCCAGGAGCTCCTCCATCAGGTCGTAATCTCCCCCGTTGAATACCTCCTCCCAAAACCGGCCGACGATGGCCTTGCCTTCCTCGTTCATCAGACCTCCTCTCTTGGTCTCCGACTACGTCCGGGTTCCTGCAGCCAGAGCGAAGCGTGCTCGGGCTGGACGGTGTCTTCGGTAACGGCCAGCAGCTCTCTGCCGAGCGAGGCGAGGTCCGTCTCGTTCCTCAACCGGGTCCCGAAGGCGGCGAGCGTCTCCTGCGCGTCGTACTTGCTGCGGTAGAAGCGGCGGTCCACGGAGTCCTGAATACGCCTCCTCAAGGGGTTGAAAAGCGCCGCTATCGCCAGGGTGGAGGCGACTACGGCGAGCTGACCGTCCTCCCCTACCAGCGGGGAGAGCAGCCGCTGCAGCCCGACGACGCCGCCGAAGTAGGTAAGGGCCAGCACGACCGTCAACGCGCCGTACACCAGCGTGCGGTTGATAATGACGTCTATGTCGTAGAGCCGGTGGCGCAGGATGGCGATGCCGATGGCGACCGGGATAAAGACGGCGGTGGTGATCTCCAGGGTCTCGCTGATCCACTCGGGCCAGGGCAGGGCATACGAGAGGATGGCGAGGGCGAACATCGCCGCGGCGTAGGCGAACCACTTGAGCTGCTGGCGTTCCGTCTGAGTGGCCCGCCGCCGGCGGACGAACAGCGACACGACCGCGGCGGCGAACCCCAAAAACACCAGGACGTGCCCGATGCCGTTGAGCAGGCCGGCGATGCCGGTCCCTTCTACGGGGACGACCTCCGCGCCCCGGATCAGATGCCCCATCAGCTCCCGGCCACCCATCTGCACTGCCCCCAGTCCCAGGCCCGCGGTCATGAGCGCGACCCCCAGGGTGCAGAGCCAGGCTACCGGCAACCACCGGCGGGAGGGCAGGCGCCCGCTTGGGAAGAGCAGCAGCGCGAAGGTGATCAGCAACCCGAATTGTACGCCGGCCAGGAAGAAGGTGGACGAGACCAGCAGGCCGGCCGCGGGCAGAGCGCCGGGGTTCGTAAAAAGACCGTAGAGAGCATACTGAGCGCTGAAGGCCAGCACGCCACTGCTGAGGCCGATAACGTAGAAGATCCAGCCCACAGCGTTCTCCGGACGCTGCGAGGCCACGACCGCCCCCACGCTCGAAAACGCCGCCGCCATCACGCCGCCGAAGACCCAGTCGAAGCCGAGCTCGAAGCCGTTGAGGGCCGCTAGCGGTGCGCTGAGAACAACCGCCAGCATGGATAGGCCCCACAGGACCCAGGCGAGACGGGCGGCTACACGAGGGCTCATCTCGACCCGGCATCTTTCATGTCCATACACCCCACCTGTACACCCCTACGAGGGTAACGATGGCACGGTGGGGCGCCGGGCGCATCACCCAAATGAGTGATTTGAGGTAGTTTTGGCTGTTTGTCCGGTGCTCTCGCACTGGTCGGGGGTCTCGACACGATCCGCCGCTCCTTCCGGGAGGGTTGCCCTGGGATCCAACCTAGCGGAGGGGCGTGACGGCATCGTTACGGTGGCCGTTACGGGGTGGCCCGGAGGCGGCGCCTGTTGCATTTTCTGCGGGGACCACCATAATTTCCCCTTACAGGAGGAGGTTACGGGTGCCCGACGTAGAGCTGTTTCTGTTCGGTTCGCCCCGCATCGAGCGCGGTGGCGCGCGGGTCCACTTGGACACACGCAAGGCCGTGGCCCTGCTCGCCTACCTGGCCGTCACGGGCGGCCGACAAAGCCGGGAGACGCTGGCGGGCCTGCTCTGGCCGGAGTACGGCCCGAGCCGCGCCCGCGCCGCCCTGCGCCGCACCCTCTCGGCGCTCGCCGCCGCCCGCGAGGAGGGCTGGCTGATCGTGGACCGGGTGTGGGTGGACGTGGACCGCGGCCGGGTGTGGGTGGACGTGGACCGCTTTCACGAGCTGCTGGCGGGTTGCCGCTCCCACGGCCACCCGGAGGCCGAGGCGTGCCCGGCCTGCCTGCCGCTTCTCGCCGAGGCGGCGGAACTGTACCGCGACGACTTCCTGGCCGGCTTCGGCCTGCGGGACAGCTTCGACTTCGACGACTGGCAGTACTTCCAGGCCGAGAGCCTCCGCCGCGAGCTGGCCGGGGTCCTGGACCGGCTCGCGCGCGGCCTCGGCGCCCGGGGCGAGTGGGAGGCGGCCATCGGCCACGCCCGGCGCCGGCTCACCCTCGACCCGCTGCACGAGCCGGCCCACCGCGCGCTGATGCAACTCTACGCCCTCGCCGGGCAGCGCGCCGCCGCGCTGCGCCAGTACCGGGAGTGCGCGCGCCGGCTCGAAAAAGAGCTTGGCGTCGCCCCGCTGGAGGAGACGGACCAGCTCCTGCGGAGCATCGAAGCCGGAGAGGCGCCGCCGCTCGCGCCCCTCGACCCCCCCGCCGCGCCCGCCGCCGCGTCCGGACCTTCCCCCCCGGACCAGCCGGTGGCGGGACCGCTGGTCGGGCGGTCCGGGGAGTGGCGGGTCCTGCGGGAGGAGCACGCGTCCGCCGGAGGCGGTGGCCGTTTCGTGGTGATCGAGGGCGAGGCCGGCATCGGGAAGACCCGGCTGGCGGAGGAGTTCGCGGCCCACGCCCGGAGCGAGGGCGCGACCGCGATGGTAACCCGTTGCTACCCGGGAGGGACGAGCCCGGCCTACGGCCCGTTCGTCGAGTTGCTGTCGGAGGTGGCCTCCCGCCCGGAGCTCGCCGCCCGGCTGGAAGAGGTGCCGGCGCGCTTTCTGAGCGAGGCGTCCCGGCTGCTGCCGGAACTGGCCGGGCTCTACCCGGACCTGCCGCCGCCCCCGCCGTTCGACGCGCCCGGGGCCCAGAGCCGCTTTCTCGAAGCCACGGCCCGGGTTCTGCTGGCGGTCCTCGAAGCGGAACCCGGCGGCCCGGCGGGCGTCCTCTTTCTCGACGACCTGCAGTGGGCCGACGGGGCTTCGCTCGACCTGCTGGCCCACCTGCTGCGGCGCCTGGGCGGCCACCCTCTGCTGGTCCTCGCCGCGTGGCGGGGGGAGGAGGTGCCGGAGGATCACCGCCTGCGCCACCTCGTGGCGGAGACGCGGCGGGCGGGTCTGACGGAAGTCCTGGCGCTCGGGCGGCTGGACCGGGCCGGCGTGGCGGAGCTCGTCGCCGCCGCCGTGGGGGATAGGAAGGAGCTGGAGCTGCGGCTGTACGAGGAGACGGAGGGCCTGCCGCTGTTCCTCACGGAGTACCTAGCCGCCATCTCACGGGATGGGCTGGTGCCGGAGGCTGGGGAGTGGACTCTGCCGGGGGGCGTGAGGGACTTGCTGCGCGGACGCCTGCGGAGGCCCGGCGAGGCCGCCGGACAGGTGCTCGCCGCGGCGGCCGTGATCGGGCGCTCCTTCGACTTCGACGCGGTGTGGCGGGCCGGCGGCCGGGGCGAGGAGGAGACCGTCGCCGCCCTGGAAGAGCTGATGTCGCGAGGTCTGATCCGGGAGACCGCCGGCGACCCTGGGGGCTCCCCGGCGTACGACTTCTCCCACGACAAGCTCCGCGCGCTCGTCTACGATGAGACGAGCCTGGCCCGCAGGCGCCTTTTGCACCGGCGCGTGGCGGAGGCGCTCGCCGGCCGCGCCCGGGGCCGGGAGGCGGGGCCGCTCGCGGCCCGGATCGCCCACCACTACGGGCTGGCCGGCCGGGACGCCAAAGCGGCCGGCTACCACAGGGTGGCCGGCGAGCACGCCCGCGCCCTGTACGCCAACGCCGAGGCTATCGCCCACTTCCGGGAGGCGCTCGGCCGGGGACACCCGGACGCCGCCGGGCTGCACGAGGCCCTCGGCGACCTGCACGCGCTCGGGGGCGACTACGGGGCCGCGATCTCCAGCTACAGAGCAGCGGTAGCCGCGGGTGGCGCAGGACCGGGATCGGCGGAGGTCGAGTGCAAGCTGGGCAACGTCCACCGGCTCCGGGGGGAGTGGGACCCGGCGCAGGAAAGTTACGAGGCGGCGCTGGCGAAGCTGGAGGTCTCGGGTTCCTCCGGCGCGCTCGCCCGGCTCTACGGCGACCGGAGCCTGCTGGCCCACCGCCGGGGCCGGACCGGAGAGGCCGTGGAGCTCGCCCGCCGGGCCCTGGAGTTCGCGGAGGCCGCGAACGACGCCCGCGCGCTCGCCACGAACCACAACCTGGCGGGCATGCTGGCAAAGAGCGGCGGCGACCTGCGGACCGCGCGGCGCCACCTGGAGCGCAGCCTCACCCTCTCGGAAGACCTCGACCCGTCCGTCCGCGTGGCGGCCCTCAACAACCTGGCCCTGACCCTCGCCGCCGGCGGCGAAACCGGGCCGGCCATCGAGAAGACCGGGGCTGCCCTCGCCCTTTGCGCGTCCATCGGCGACCGCCACCACGAGGCGGCGCTCCACAACAACCTGGCCGACCTGCTCCACGCCGCCGGCCGCCACGAGGAGGCCATGTCGCACCTCAAAAAAGCGGTGACCATCTTCGCGGAGGTCGGGGAAGAGGGCGAGATGCAGCCGGAGGTCTGGAAGCTGGCCGAGTGGTAGGTGCGGGGACTGAACCCCGTACCCCGCGCGGGCCCAAAGCCTTCAAAACCTCTCGAAAATCACTCGTTTGGATGATGCGCGCGGCGTTGCAAGGGTGGCAGAATTTCGTCGTTGACAGGGCGTCCGCAAAGGTGTAGAGTGCCCGCGCTGTTGCAGTCGTGAAAGGACCGAAGTTGATGGCGTTTCGCCTCGTGAACATAGGAGGATCGGTGTTCGGGGGAGAGGTGCGTCCCGAGGTCCGCGCGGCTGCGATGAGAAATTGAGTATCTAGCTCAACCACACTTCTCACAGAGGCCCCCGGACACCAGGACCGGGGGCCGAATCTTTTGCGCCGGGAAACGGCGGACCCCGATCCCCAAAACTCCAGCAAACGTGGCGGCGCGGCGGAGACGAGGCGGAGAAGGAGACGAAGATGCAAGGTAACTGGTTCTACCTCGAAATGGACCACAAGATGCGGGAGAAGGAAAAGGCCGAACTGGTGGCCCGCCGCCAGACGCTGGACCGGTTAAAGGCGCGGAGGCCCTCGGTGCGGGCCCGGCTGGCGAGGAGGCTGTTCGCGCTGGCGGTGGCCACCGAGCGGGAGGAGACCTGGCGGGTGGTGTGGGAGCGGCTGGAATCGAAGGGGCGCCTGTAATGCGTCCCTTCACGGAAGTTCCCGAAAACGGAGGTGGGCGGGTGAAGGCCCTGGAGCTGCAGCGGGTGGAGAAGAGCTTCAAAAAGCGGCGCGGGGAGGTGGTAAAGGCCCTCGACGCGGTCTCGCTCTCGGTGGGCAAGGGGGAGGTGGTCGGCATCCTCGGGCCCAACGGCAGCGGCAAGAGCACGCTGGTGCGCGTGATCTCCACGCTCGTTACGCCGGACGCCGGGAGGGTCGAGGTCTTTGGGGTGGACGCCGTGAGCCACCCCAAAAAGGTGCAGCGGAGCATGAACCGTGTCAGCGTCGAGGCCAGCTTCTTCAAGAAGCTCTCGGCGATGGAGAACCTGCTCTACGGGGCCAAGCTCTACGGCGTCACCAGCCGCGAGGCGCGCCCGCTCATACAGGAGATCCTGGACAACATCGGATTTGCCCGCAAGCGGGCCACCGAGCCGATGGAGCACCTGAGCCGCGGGATGCAGCAGAAGATAGCCCTCGCGAGGGCGCTGCTCACGAGCCCGGTTCTGATGCTCCTCGACGAGCCGACCACCGGCCTCGACCCGCGGAGCAAAAAGGACGTTCAGGCGTTTATCCGGCGCATAAGGGAGGCGCACGACTCCTCGATCCTGCTCTGCACCCACGACATGCAGGAGGCCGAGGAGCTCTGCGACCGGGTCGGCATCATGGTGGACGGCCGGATACTGGCCCTCGAAGAGCCCGAGGGGCTGAAAAGACGGTACGCCAGCGACCCCGGCGGCCCGCCCCCGACGCTGGAGGAGACGTTCATGGCGGCGACCGGCTACTCCGTGGAGGAGGCGTCGGCGGAAGGAGACGAAGGATAATGCACAACGCGCCGAACAAACCACTCTGGCTCTCGGAGATGGTCGCCGTCTGGGGCTACGTGCAGCGCAACTACTTCCTGACCAAGCGCTACCTGATGTGGGAGGTCGTGTGGCTCGTCTACGTGACGATCAACGCCATGGCGATCACGTTCATCGGCGCGGGTGTTGAGGCCGTGGGCGGGACGGTGGACACGCGCTTCCTGATGACGTACCTGTTGGTCGGGGCGCTACTGTGGAACTATCTCTCGATGCTCTTCGACGTACTGTCCGAGACGGTTAGCTGGGAGCGGTGGGAGGGGACCATCGAGTACACGTTCATGAGCCCGTCGAGCCGGGTGACGCACCTGCTCGGGATGGGACTGTACGCGGTGGTGTACGGTATCGTGCAGACCGCGATCACTTTGGGCGTCTGTTACTTGTTATTCGACCTGGACCTCGCGGCGGCGAACTACGCGGGGGCGCTCCTGGTACTCGCGGTGTGCAGCGTCTCATTGGTCGGCTTCGGCATCGTGGCCGCGGTGCTGCCGCTGCTCTCCCCCGAGAAGGGCCAGCAGGTGAGCTACATAGTGTCGTCCGTGCTACTGCTGGTCTCCGGCGTCTACTACGAGGTGGACGTGCTGCCGGGCTGGATGCAGGCGATCGCCACCGTCTCGCCCGTGACCTACGCCTTGCAGGGTACGCGGGCCGCGCTGCTCGACGGCGCCGGGCTTTCGGCGCTGTGGGAGAGCATCTGGCCGCTCCTGATCATGGGCGTCGTCTTCGTGCCGCTCGGGATCTTCGTCTTCCACCTCGGCGAGCGGTACGCCAAGAAGACCGGCAAACTGAAGCGGAGCGGGTAAAGCCTCTCCGGTGGAAAGGAGCGGTGTGGGAGGACAGAGGCCCTGGGAAGACCCCATCGAGTACGACCGGGTCGCCGACGTCTACGACCGGTACGTCAAGCAGGACTTCGACGTGCCTTTCCTTGTCGAGGAAGCTACGAAAGCCGGAGGCAAGGTCCTGGAGCTTATGTGCGGCACGGGCCGGGTCTCCCTGCCCCTGGTCGAGGCCGGCGTGGACCTGACCTGCGTGGACGCCTCCGGGGGCATGCTGGCGCGCCTGGAGGAGAAGCTGCGGGAGCGGAGCCTGGCCGCCCGGGTCGTCCGGGCCGACGTGCGGCGGCTGGATCTACCGCGGGAGTACGACCTGGCGATGGTGCCCTTCCACTCGTTCTCCGAGCTGGTCACCAGACGGGACCAGGAGCTCGCCTTAGAGGCCATCCGCGGCTGCCTGAAAAAAGGAGGACGCCTGATCTGCCCGCTCCAGAACCCGGCGCTGCGCGCCAGACAGGCGGACGGAACCCTCCGGCTGGGCGGCACGTTTCCTGTCGAAGACGGCACGGTCGTCGTGTCCGGCTTCGAGACCCTCGACGGGCGCACCGGCATCGTCGACCGGACCCAGTTCTACGAGTCCTTCGACGCCTCCGGCAACCTGCGCGCCAAACGCCTCTTACCCATGCGCTTCGCCCTGATCAGCCGGGAGCAATTCGCAGAGCTGGTGGAGACTACGGGCTTCGAGCTGGAGGCGCTCCACGGGGATTACGACCACAGCGAATACCGGGAAGAGACCAGCCCGCACATGGTCTGGGTTCTGCGGGCGAAAATCTCGGTGTAGTAAAAAATTGGCTACGATACGGATGCCCGGTTTTCAAAGGACGTACCAGGCTGCCCATTCGATCTCGACTGGAAGGTCAGCATGAGCAATTCCTATGTGGTGACGGGAGGGGGACGCGGCATAGGCCGCGCGATCGTCGAGCGGCTGCTCGTGGAAGCGGACGACAACGTGGTGGTCGCTATCGAGCTGGACCCGGCGTCACTGTCCTGGACGGAAGGTCAGCCAGCCAGCTCCCGGATAATTGCCGTAACCGGCGACGCTTCCAAGGAATCTGTGGCACAGCAGGCCGCAGACCTCGCCGAGGAATTGGGCCTGCTTTCTGGCTGGGTAAACAACGCCGCCGTGTTCCGGGACGCCTCTCTCCATGACGACGGCGCGCGCGAGGTTCTGGATGCGATCTCGCTGAACCTCGACCCCGTCGTGGTCGGTTGCGCGACCGCTGTCCGGCGCTTTCTGGCGGCCGGTGCGGGTGAGGCGATCGTCAACGTCTCTAGCCACCAGGCTCAGAGAGCGGTTAGGGGGGCCTTACCCTACGCGACGGCCAAGGCTGCCATCGAGGGCCTCACCCGCGCCCTGGCCGTCGACTACGGTCCGTTCGGTATCCGCACCAACGCTGTGGCGCTCGGTTCGATCGAGACGGAGCGCTACGAGGCATTCCTAGCCTGGCAGGAGCCATCTTCTGCCAGACGTATCGAGGACGAAATGCGCCGGCTGCATCCTCTGGGGCGGGTGGGGCATCCCAAGGAGGTGGCATCGGCAGTCGCCTACCTGCTCTCCGAAGACGCAGGCTTTATCAACGGGGCGATCTTGCCCGTAGACGGCGGGCGCTCGGCCCTCGGACGAGATCCCGAAGAAACTTGACCCCAGCATAATATACCGGCTCGTATCGAAAGGGTTATATCAACCTCGTTATAGATACGCGCGGCGACGAGTATGACTGTATTTGTAGAGGGCATGAGATGAACGACAGCACGAATGGGCTTGACAACAAGATCAAGAACTGTTATTATTATTGTAAGTCAGATTATGAGAGGTGGAAGATTTTGGAATCTATATTGGGCACCAAGGTCAGAGGACAGGCTGGTGAGACCCCGGACCTCATCCCGGGCTACTTCGCCAGGATCGACAAGGGGAGGTTGCTCTCTCACGAGGAAGAGATAGAGCTTTCCCGGCGGGCGAAGGCCGGGGACAGGCGGGCCCGGAAGCGGTTGGTGGAGAAGAACCTGCGGCTGGTGATCTCGGTCGCCAAGAAGTACCGGGGGATGGGCTTGCCTTTTGAGGATCTCATCCAGGAAGGCAACATCGGCCTCATGAAGGCCGTCGAGAAGTTCGACCCGGACCGCGGCTTCCGCTTCTCCACGTACGCTACGTGGTGGATCCGGCAGGCGGTGCAGCGGGCGGTGGCGGACAAGGGCCGCACGATAAGGGTACCGGTACACATGGGAGAGAAGATCCGCAAGATGGCCCGCGCCTACAACGAG
>SIRX01000103.1 GCA_004563715.1 Actinomycetota bacterium
GGGGAACAATGCCACAGGCGCAGGTCTGGAGCCAGTCCAGCCGCGCGGGTCGAATCGTCAGCGGATGCTCGCGAACTCCTGCCAGCCTCGCGGCACACCCGTGTCACAGGGTTAATGTCTTAGTTTGGCCGGGACGGCCGGTTTCGATCCAACCGGAGCGGTGCGGGTCACGGCCGGCTCCTTTCGCCGGTGCCGATCAGGCGTGCAGTAGTTTCGCTTTGCATCGGGTCGAAGCTCCTTTCCGGGGACGACCGCCGTCGGCAGAAACCGTCCACGTGTATCGCGGAGCTTCGACCTGTTATCCTTGAGGATGCGTGCCTCAGGTAAAGGGTCTCGCCCCGCGGGGCCTGCTACTCGGGGATTCCGACCCCCGGCAAGGGTGTTGCAGCACCCGCCGGGGTCATAGCTCGCTCAGGTCATCTATCCCCCTCCTTCGGTTCCCGGTGGAAAGAACGCCACCCCTCGATGCCGCCTATGGTGCCGGCTTTGATCTCCCGCACGAGACCGCGCACCCACTCAAGCTCGGCCTCCCTGAGTACCAGCTCGTGCTCGTTCTCCACGACGAACAGGCGGGGTAGATCCAACTCCTCCGCAACGTCGTCCAGGCGAGATCTCATCTCCCCAACCTCATTCTCGAGGAGACGCACCCGTTCCTCCAGCAGGTCAACCGCCTCTTCGGGAGGAAGGGCCGGCAAGTAAGACAAACCGGCCGCGAACCGCGTGTACTCCTTGATCGGCTCCCTCAGAAGCTCACGCAGCCAGGCGAGGAACTCCTCGCGTCCCGCGTCCGTGATCCCGTACACCGTCCGTTCCGGACGCCGCCCCTCTCGCCGCGTCTCCAGCCCCACGATGAGGCCCTCACGCTCCAGTGCCCCGACCACCGAGTACAGGGAGCCGTACCGGAGCTTGATGGCCTCGTGCTTGCCGCGCTCGCGCATCGTGGAGACCATCTCGTAGGGGTGCATCGGCCTTTCAAACAACAGAGCCATCACCGCCAACGCCAGCGGGTTGGACACCTTCCTCTTCGACGCCACTACACTCCTTATAGTCGATTTCGTTTAGTTGATATCAACTATATGTGTGCGGCTGGTCTCTGTCAAGGGCGTTTGTGGAGCGCAGGGACGAAACGGACCAGGTTGCAGGGTGACGGCCGAGAGGTTTGCTCATGTGAACGAGTGGGAAGCCGTACCTGGAGCTTCTTTGGTCGAGCATCCGGGCGACGAAGACAGCCCTCCGGAGCGGACTGAGCGATCCTCGCAGGGAAGCCTCAACCACGTCCCGCTCCTTCAGCAGTCGCAAGAAGTCTGTTACGGTCGCGGCCTCGACCTCAAAGCCGGGCGCGGGTCTGCCTTCGGTCACGGTACATCCTTTCGGAGGGTCCTCTGAGGCGGCCACTCGCCGCGGAACGCTTCGGGCTTGGGATGAAGGAGGGCTTTGGTCCTCTCGGTCCCGCCGCAAGAGGGGCACGGCTCCTTCCTCAACTCCGTCGGGCCGCCCGCGTGGATCTCCTCCACCTCTAGGGGTAGCGTCTGCCCTGCAATCTCGCTGCTCTTGCCGCCGATCACCACCCCGTGGCGCTCTCCCGGCCGCGTGTCTCCCAAGGTTTCGACGGTCTGGGGATCGTTGATCACGACGCCAGCTTTGTCTATCCCGTACTCGACGAGCGCCCGCAGGAGCCGGGCGTTGTCACCCGGCTCTGACAGCGGGTTGCGTGGCCGTTGAGCGTGTGGAAGACTCGGGGCATGAAACCTTACTCGAAGGACCTCAGGCTCAGGGTGCTCTCGGTCGTCGACCGCGGGATGGCCCGCAAGGAGGTCGCCGAAACCTTCGGCGTCTCACGACCCACCATCAGGCGCTACCTCAAGCTGCGCCGGGAGACCGGTGGCGTCGACTCCAGGCCGCCGACCGGCCCGCCGGCCCGCAAGGGAGACGCGCTGGAGTCGGCGCTGCCGGACCAGGTCTCGCGCAACCCCGACCTCACGCTGGAGGAGCACCGCGAGCTCTTCTTGGACGAGGCCGGCGTGGAGGTTTCCGCCTCCAGCGTGAGCCGCGCCCTCAAGAGGCTCGGGCTGCCGCTCAAAAAAAGTCCCTCCCGGCCCAAGAGCGCGACGAAGAGGAGCGCAGCCGCTGGCGGGAGGGGGTAGCGAGGCTCGACTCGCGGCCCTTGTTCGTGGACGAGTGCGGGACGCACACCTCCATGACGCGGCTTCGGGCCAGGGCGCCCAAGGGCGAGCGGGCCCGCGGCAAAGTCCCCAAGAACCGCGGAAAGAACACGACGCTCATCGCGAGCATGGGGGAAGGCGGGATGGGCCCCTCCATGGCGGTGGTCGGTTCGACGACCAAGGCGGTCTTCGAGGCCTACGTCGAGCGGGTCCTTGCGCCGTCCCTTTCTCCCGGGCAGGTGGTGGTCATGGACAACCTCGGCGCCCACAGGGGGCGCCGCGTCAGGGAACTCGTAGAGGGACGGGGATGCGAGCTTCTCTACCTACCGCCCTACTCGCCGGACTTCTCGCCCATCGAGGAGGCCTTCAGCAAGATAAAGACGCTGCTTCGTAAGGCGAAGGCCCGCAGCCGTCGGACGTTGGTGGAGGCCACGGGGCGGGCACTCTCGGTGGTCACGGCCCGGGACGCCCGCGGCTGGTTCGGCCACTGCGGCTACCCGCTCGACGCTCAACCTTCATGAATACCTCTGTGAGACGCTACAAGAGGAGTTGGAAGATCGAGAGGCTATTTGCGTGGCTTCGAAACTTCAGGAGATTGGTCGTTCGCTACGAATACAAGGACGATAACTTCTTGGGCATGGCGCAACTTGGCTGCATCGTGATCCTGCTCAGAAAGTGTTTGTGAGATGGCTTCTAGTGTAGCGACCGTTGCGCTCTCTTCGCCTGGTGGGGGTGAGCTCCCGGTAGCCGGCTTCGAGGTGCTCGGCCATCTCCTCCAGGACAGCCTTCACGCCTTGGCGGACCCTGGCCTGTACGTCCTGCTCCACTGCTCGCTCAAATTCTTTCTTCGGGGTCAAGTATGCCTCCTTACTCAACCCACAACCTACCAGACGCTATCGGCCTACTCGAGCCCCCTTTCTAATTTCGTGCCAGCCGAACACAACCGCGTTTAATCAGCATTTATCCCAAAGTTTTCTGGCGGTTAACCTGCCTCGGCCGCCTGCGTGCTATACCGTTCCAGGTAGCTTCGCAAGGCCTAAACTGAATACAGAAGGGGGTAGCAACAGACAAAACGTCTCACAAGCCCGAGCGTGCAAGTAAAGCCTGTAGGGAGCAAACGTACTAAAGCATGTAAATTGGGGGAGAGTAATGCGTCATCTTGCAAGTAGCTGGCGGTCGTGGTCGCTGCTGGTGGCCCTGGCCGTTCTGGCGCTTTTGGGAACTACGGCAGCGGAGGCCCAGAACCGGGGCGGCCAGCAAGGCGATCCCGTGCCGGAGAACATCATCGTGATGATCTCCGACGGCATGGGCTACAACCAGGTAGACGTAACGAGCATGTGGCAGTACGGCAAGTCCCGCTACCAGCGGATAGACGGCGGCCACCCTCAACGCGTCCCCTCGCAGGTCTACCAGCGGTTCCCGGTGCAGTACCCGATGGAGACGACCTACGTCTTCGGGGAGTACGACCCGCAGAGCGCCTGGACCGAGTTCGACTACGTGACGAACCTAGTCACCGACTCCGCCGCGGCCGCAACCGCCATGTCCACCGGCGTGAAGACCCGCCGCTGGGTCGGCCTGGACCGGGACGGCAACCGCCTCACGCACTCTATCCAGGCGGCCCAGGCGCTCGACAAGGCCACCGGCGTGGTGAGCACCAACGTGTGGACCCACGCCACCCCCGCCGGCTTCTCGGCCTACAGCGAAGACCGCCGCGACTACGACACCATCGCCCGCAGCATGGTGCTCGACAGCGGGCTGGACGTGATCATGGGCACCGGCCACCCCTGGTACGACAATGACGGCCGGCGGGTCGAAGACCCCAACTACCGCTTCGTTGGCGGGCAGGAGTTGTGGGACGGCCTCCAGTCCGGCGATACCGGCAACCCGGAGATAGACTCCTGGACCACCATCGAGACCCCGGAGGAGTTCCGGGCGCTCGCCGCCGGAGAAGGCCCGCTGCCCGACCGGGTGCTGGGCACCGCCGAGGTGCTGGGCACGCTCCAGTACAACCGCTCGGGCGACCGGAACGCCCCGCCGTTCACCGACCCGCTCAACGACAACGTCCCGACGCTGGCCGAGATGTCGCGGGCGGCCCTCAACGTCCTGGACGAGGCCTCGGACGAAGGCTTCTACGTGATGCTCGAAGGTGGGGCTGTGGACTACGCCGGCCACGACAACGCGCTGGGCGGCCTGATCGAGGAGCAGGTAGACTTCAACCTCGCCGTAGAAGAGGTCGTCGACTGGGTCGAGCGCGAGAGCAGCTGGCGCGAGACGCTCGTCATCGTCACCAGCGACCACGAGACCGGCTACCTGCTCGGCCCCGAAGCCGGCGAGGCGGACGATAACCGCACCCCGATGGTCAACAACGGCGAGGGCGAGCTGCCGGACGTCGGCTGGTACAGCATGCACCACACCAACGACCTGGTCCCGCTCTACGCCCGGGGCCCCGGAGCCGACCTCTTCGAAGAAGCGGCCACCGAAGAAGATCCGCGGTTCGGTCCCTTCATGGACGTCACCGACCACGGCCGCATAATCTTCGAGCTCTACGGCCAGGAAGTCCCCGCCCCGGGAGAGGGAAACGAAGGAGAGAACACCGAAGGAGAACCAACAGAAGCAGAGGAATAGATACCTCAGATATCTATAGGGGCCGAGGTATTCATAGGGGCCGAGGTATTCGGGCTTCGGCCCCCGTTTGCTTCGGCAAGCGGCTTTCAAGCTTCCTGGTCCACCATGTAGCCACCAGGATCGTTTACTCGAAAACCCGAAGTTCACGCACCGCGTGGCCCCACACGCCCGCTTCTCGTCGTTACTCTCTGTTACGCTGGGACGCGAGCCTCGCCTACGCCGTAAACGTTAGCGCGCCGAACCGACTCTGGACAAAACAGGACGCTATCCGGCTTACAACCACCCGTTTGCCCGAAACGCACCACAATCTGATAAAAATAAGCCCAAGGTCTCTACCCGGATCCCCAGGAGGATCGACTTGACCGCCGTGACCTACCCCGAACATCACCGCCCCGAGAAGCCCGTCCCACACTGGTGGAACGAGACGTTGTTGACGGTCCGATCGACCCAGGCCGGGACCGGGTGACCACGCGGAACACAGGCGGCGCGCTAGACCGGCGGGCGGTATACGCCGGCGTCTTGCTGCTCTTCGTCCTCGCGGTGGGCAGCTACCTGGTCTACGAGATCTCGCAGGTAATACTCACCCTGCTGCTGACGCTGCTGCTCGTTATCATCATCAGCGGTCCCGTCAACTACCTGCACCGGCGGGGGCTGGGCCGTGGGTGGGCCACCGGCGCGGTCGCCGCTATCACGATATTGATCCTCTGGGCCTCCGGCGCCCTTATAGCCCCCACCGTGGAGGAGCAAGGCCGGCAGTTCATCAACGACCTACCGGCCTTGCTGGGCGACGTGGAGGCTCTGTTCTCGCAGGTCCAGGCAGCCCTCGGGCTGGAGGCGGGCGTAGAGCTCCAGCTCTCCGCCCTTCCCGGCATGGCCCAGAACTTCGTGTCCGGCGACATGCTGACGGCGACGGCCGACTTCGGCCGGGCGCTCGCCCGGGGCATCTCCCTGGGGGTAGTCGCCCTGATAGCGACCGTCTACCTGGTCGCCCGGCCATACCCGGTCATCAACGGCTTCGTGGCGCTCTTTCCCGCAGGCCAGCGGGCCCGGGTCCGGGAGGTACTGGGCAAGGTGTACCACACGGTACAGCGGTGGCTCCTGGGCCAGCTGGTAGCCATGACGTTTATCGGGGTCCTCTCCGTGATATCCCTCTCCATAATCGGGATACCGTTCGCCGTGCTGCTCGGCGTCTTCAGCGGCCTCATCTCTTTCGTCCCGTTTATCGGGGCCGTGGTCTCTGTCATCCCGCCGGTGCTCCTGGCCCTGACCAGCGAGCCGGTTCTGGCCCTCTGGGTGATCGTGGCTTACACGGCGATCCAGCAGATAGAGTCCCAGGTCATACAGCCGGTGGTGATGAGCCACGCCGTGGCCCTGCACCCGGCGGTGGTTCTCTTCGGGTTGCTGATCATGGGCACCCTCTTTGGCATTATCGGCCTTCTGCTGGCCGTCCCGCTGGTGGCCACGTTGCAGGTCCTCGTCCGGGAGCTGTGGGTTACCCGCATGGACGCGATGGGCACGGACCCAGATCCCCCCGAAAAGCAGAAAAAACCGGGCGAATCCGGCTTGCAGCGCTGGATCGTCGGCGTGTTCGCTAAGAGGGCAAGCCGGAACTCGGCCGGGGACAGCCCGGACGAAAACCACGAACACCCCCCGGAACGGGGGCCTTCTTCGGAGAAACCGCGGGAGAGATCCTGACCGACTCCCCCGGGGTGCCAACCTGTCAGACCACGGGCTGCTGTACTTCGGCCAGCGCCGCCTCGACCACCGCCGCCGGCACGGCGTAGGCGACCTCGCCGGCTCCGACCCTGGCGGCGAACACGGTAGCGACAACCTGCCCTTGCGGGTTGACGACCGGCCCTCCTGAGTTCCCCTGCTCTACCTGTCCCCGGATGCTCGTCACCTGGCGTTCGACCGGGCCGCGGCCGAAAGCGTCGGGGGCCAGTACGTTGTGCTCACCGCCTATGCGTCCTGGCCGCGCCTGGAAGGCGCCGCCCCCGGGATACCCGAGAATAGCGACCTCCTCCCCCGTGAAAGCCGCCGCGAGGGGAAGGGGTTGGAGGCCCGGGTCTTCGATGCTCAGCACCGCCAGGTCGTTGCGTTCGTCCAGAAACTCGACCTCGGCGGACAACTGGCCACCGAGACCCCCGTTGCGGACGGCCACGTACTCACCGTCGGCGACCACGTGGGCGTTCGTGACCACCAGCCCGGGAGCGGCGACCCACCCCGAGCCGGCGTTGATGCCCTCCTCGGAGGTGCTGAGGACCTGCAACACGCTGGGAGCGACGCTCTCCACTACAGGCTCGTCCAGCACGGAAGGATCCGGCTCCGTGACCCCGGGCCGCGGTCCCTCGAACTCGGGAAGGGGGTCGAAACGGGCGAAGGCCTGCAGCACGGTCTCCGACGGGAGCCGCGTCTCCAGCTCCCCCATAACGCGCGACCGCTCCACGGAGGCCTGCAAAGCCGCCGGTAGAGGTGCCTGGGCGGCGAGGATGCCCCCGACCCACACCAGAGCCAGCGCCAGGGTAGCCCCCAGCAACACGCCGCCCAGCCTGTCGGGCACCTCGAAGAACGTGTCGCGGATGCCGCTCCGGAGGCTTGCGCCGAAAGAGCGGGCTACAGCCTCTCCGACCAGCGCGAAGATCAGGACGAGGACCAGGACGACCACCGGACCGTAGGCAACGAGCGCCCCCTGGGAGAACAAATAAGGGGCGGCCCTGGAACCCAGGTAAGCTCCGGCTACAACCCCGACCAGCGACAGGGCTCCGACCATCAGCCCACTACGCAAGCCCCTCAGGGCGAGCAGCGCCACAAAACCTACTATAAGCCAATCGAGCAGGTTCATGTCATCCCGCTCGAGCCCGTCCGGGACACCGCAGCCGGGCGTGCTTGTTCGTCGCCGAAAATATCTCCGCCTCCTTCAAAAGCCAGCCGACCTGGGCCGCCGCGGGCGTCTGCCCCGAAAACCTGCGGGGCTAGCGCCCGGCATCCTGCCGTGGGTTACCAGGTTGGAAGGCTGTGTACGAGAGCAGCGTGAACCATCGTCAACGGTTATTGTATCCGCGGATCAAGTCTCCAAGCCGTACCGATGGAACCAGGGTCCGCCGGGGGATGCACGGGTATCCTCACCGCCAGCTACCGTGGCGCCGGGGCCGGTACGCACGCAGACCCCGTTTTCTTGATCAGAGCATCTTTTGGCCATAAAGCCGCTCTGTTGTGGCGGTTGTCTACGCCGCCCCTCCCCCACCAGGCGTAGAGTCCGAGGCCCCGGCAAAATCCGGCCGCCGCGTCCTAGTCGGCCCCGGGTCGTCCGCGCCGAGGCTGGACTTGATGAAGTACTCGTGTACCAGATGGACTGCTATAGCTCCCGCCCCCACCGCCGAGGCCACCCGCTTTACCGAGCCACGCCTCAAGTCGCCGGCTGCAAACACGCCGGGGAGGCTGCTCTCGAAGAGCAACGGCGGCCTCTGGAGCGGCCACTTTCCGGCAAAGCGTCCCGGTTGCACGAGGTCCTGGCCGGTGACGACGTAGCCCTGCTCGTCGCGCACGACTTCCTCGGGCAGCCATCCGGTGCGGGGCTCGGCCCCGATAAGCACGAACAGCGCCGCCGCCGGCACCGTCTCCCGGCACCCCGAGGTTCGGTTTTCCAAGACGAGCCGTTCGAGCCGTCCTTCCCCGCTCCCCTCCACGACCCGAGTGTCGAAGCGGACGTCTACGTTCTCGGCGGCCTCTATCTCCTTTATCAGGTAGGCGGACATGCTCCTGGTCAGCGAGCTTCCACGGACCACCAGCGTCACGCGCGAGGCGTACTTCGAGAGGTGCATCGCCGCTTGCCCGGCGGAGTTCGCGCCGCCTACCACGTATACCTCTCTGCCCTGCATGGCCTGCGCCTCGCTCACGGCGGCCCCGTAGAACACACCCGAGCCGACCAGGGCTTCCAGGGCCGGGACGTCCAGCCGGCGGTAGGAGGCTCCGGTAGCAACGATCACCGCGCCGCCGACCACCTCCGTGCCATCCGAGAGGCTCACCACCAGCTTGCCGGCCTCCCGGCGCAGCCCCGTCGCGTGGCGCATAAAATGGAAAGTGGCGCCGAACCACCAAGCCTGCTCGGCGGCCCGGCGGGCGAGCTCCGCCCCGCCCACGCCCCAGGGGAAGCCCAGGTAGTTGCGAATGAGAGAGCTGCTGCCAGCCTGGCCGCCCACCGCCTCCCCCTCCAAAACGAGAGTCGAGAGACCCTCCGAAGCGCCGTAGACCGCCGCAGCCAGCCCCGCCGGCCCGGCCCCGACGATAACCAGGTCGAACTCCCGATGTCGCAGGGAACGGTTTATACCGAAGGCGTCGGCCAGCTCAACGTTGGAGGGATCTTCGAGCACCGTGCCGTCGTAGAGCACGACCACGGGCAACCGCTCCGGGATACGCCCGACCCGGGCCAGCAACGCCTCACCCTTCGGGTGGTCCGGCGGGTAGAACTCGTGGAGGATGCCGTTTCGCCGGAGGATGTCCCGCAGCTCGTGCGATCGTCCAGACCACTGCTCCCCTATTACCCGGATCTCACGGAACCCCGGACGGTGGGTTGCGGCCCACTCGTACAGGAACTCCGAGACCATCCGGTGGAAATGCTCGTCTCCAGGACGCTCGGGTTTGTGAACATAGTAGTCGATGTGGCCGAGGGTCATAGACTGGAGGATAGGCCGCTGGGTACTCCTGTCGCCCCAGACCTGCAGCAGCGCCCGCTTGGCAGTTGGGAAGATGTTGCGGACGCGGGCCAGAAGCTCCGCGCCGCTCATATCGGGCATCCACTGGTCCGCCAGCACGAGGGCCACCTCCTCGCCAGCGGCCTTCAGCTCCTCCAGGCGCTTGAGGCCCCACCTCGCCGAGGACTCGCTCATCAGCCGGTAGTCGTTGCCGTAACGCTTTCTCAGCTCGTACTGGATCGTGCGGAAGGACTCCGACCCCCCGTCCACGGCGAAGAGCACCGGCTTTCTACCGTAATGCCCAGCCCGGGAGGCTTCAGACCACGGACCAGACCCGATTCCCCGACCTCCAGTCCGTTCGGATGATCTGCCGTGGCCCTCCATTTCAACCTCCGAAGCCTCGCTCTCAACACCCCGTGCTCGACACCGTCAGCGTGCCCGGGAAACCGGACGCCCGCATCGGTAAAAGGCACGATCTTCGAAAAAGACTTTCGTCGCGACAAACCCCCGCGCCTTAAGTCCAGAGACGCCGCCGGCTCCGTTGGGCTCAGCTCCCGAGACCGGGACGATGCGCCACCCGCTAACCGTCTCCGAGGTAGAGCACGGCCTTTCCGGGGTAGCTTCTATCCAGCAGGCGGTGGGCTACGGATCCGATCTCCTCCCAGGGTTCCTCCACGGAGACGTGCGGGCGCAGGACGCCGTCAGCTACGAGCCGCACCAGACGACCCAACCCGCCGGAAGCTGGTTTCTCCAGGACCTCGTGAAAGAGGATGAAACCGTACAGGCTCGCGCCGCCGGTCCCAAAGAAATGCCGCGCGTCGAAAGTAGTTTCCGTTGAACCCGAGACCCCGAACGTCACGCAGACGCCGCCGGGCGCGAGCATCGTCAGGACGTTCCCCAGCACAACACCGCCCACGGACTCCAATATGACGTGGTACGGGCCGTGGTTTCTGGCGACGGAGGCGTCCTCGCTGACCACGACCTCGGAGGCCCCGGCTTCCCGCAAGAGCGTCACGTGCTCCTCCCGGCGCACGACGGCCACAACCCGCGCCCCCGCAAGCCGGGCGAGCTGCGCCGCGAAATGTCCTGCACCCCCGGAGGCGCCGGTGATCAGGGCCGTCCGCCACAACAGGCTTCCACCCTTCTCCAGCCCGTACAACGCCGTGAGACCCGCGACGGGCAACGTGGCAGCCTGCGCGAAAGAAACTCCTTCGGTTAGGGCGGCCAGGGAGTTCGTCGGCACGGCTACCCGTTCCGCCCACGCACCCGCCGGCACGAAACCGACCACGCGGGTCCCCGCCGGAGGCCCGGAGCCATCATCGGCGGCCTGCTCGACCGTACCGGCCAGGTCCCAGCCCGGCCGGGAACCCGGCTCGGCCGTCGCGGCCGCACGCCGCACCTCGCCCCGATTGAGCGAGATCGCCACCACCCGCACCACCGCCTCGAAAGGAGCCGGAGAAGGCTCTCCCTCCTCCCGAAAAGCCAGGAAACCCGCCCCTTCCCGGTCCACGACTACCACCCGCATTCTCGTTACCTCCGCGCTTCGTTTGCATCGAACCTGCAATGAGTATACGGACCAGGCGCGGCGGGTCTTTTTACGACGCTGATGTCTGATTTCCGCCAGGAAAAAAACGATGGCGGTGGGACAATAGTGGCATGATCGATAACTTTGAGAGTTGCTACCGGGCGGCGCGAAGCCGGGACGCCCGCTTTGACGGCTGGTTCATTGTCGCGGTGACGTCCACCGGCATCTACTGCCGCCCGAGCTGCCCGGCCATCACCCCGAAACGCCGGAACATCCGGTTCTACCCTACGGCCGCGGCGGCCCAGGCGGCCGGGTTCCGGGCGTGCCTGCGCTGCCGCCCCGACGCGGTGCCCGGCTCCCCGGCGTGGGACGCGCGGGCGGACGTTGCGGGACGGGCGATGCGCCTGATCAACGACGGTGTCGTGGACCGGGAGGGCGTTTCTGGCCTGGCGCGCCGGCTCGGCTACACCGAGCGGCACCTGGGCCGGCTGTTAGTTGCGGAGGTCGGGGCGGGTCCACTGGCGCTGGCGCGGGCCCGGCGGGCGCACGTCGCCCGGCTCCTCGTGGAGACGACCCGGATGCCGGCCGGTGAGATCGCCTTCGCCGCCGGCTTCTCCAGCATCCGGCAGTTCAACGACACGTTCCGCGCCGTCTTCTCCACAACCCCCACGGCGTTGCGCCGCAAGGGCGTCCGGCTCCAGAGGACGGGTCCGGCAGGTATCTCCCTGCGCCTCCCGCGTCGCGCGCCGTTCGACGGCGAGGGCCTGCTGCGTTTTCTGGGAGAGCGGGCCGTTACCGGGGTCGAGGAGTTCTCCGGCGGGACCTACCGGCGCACGCTGCGCCTGCCACACGCGGCGGGCGTCGTCGGCATTTCCAACACGGAGGACCACGTCCGCTGCGATTTGCGGCTCGAAGACCCGCGCGACCTCGGCCCGGCGGTCGAGCGCTGCCGGCGCCTCCTGGACCTTGACACCGACCCCGTGGCCGTCGCGGAAGTACTCGGAGCCGACCCGTTGCTAGGGCCAGCCGTGCGCGCGACGCCGGGCCGGCGCGTCCCGCGCACGGTGGACGGGGCGGAGCTGGCCCTGCGGGCGGTGCTCGGGCAACAGGTCTCTGTAGCCGGCGCCCGGACGCTGGCTGGCAGGCTCCTCGGGCGCTGCGGCGACCCGCTGCCCGGTTCGCTCGCCGGTTCCGGAGAAGGCCTGACCCACCTCTTTCCCGCGCCGGCCGCCGTCGCCAACGCGGACCTCCGGGGGCTGGGCGTGCCGGGGAGCCGGGCGGGGGCTCTGCGGGACCTGGCTCGCGTCCTGGCCGCCGGAGAGGTGTCCGTGGAACCCGGCGCGGACCGGGAAGAGACCGGGCAGCGGCTGCGGGCCTTACGCGGGATCGGCCCGTGGACCGCCTCGTACATCGCGATGCGCGCCCTCGGTGACCCCGACGTCGCGCTGGCGTCGGACCTCGGCGTACGGCGCGCCGTCGAGAGGCTCGGCCAACAGGGGGACCCCGCCTCCGTGACCGTCCTCGCCGAACGGTGGCGGCCGTGGAGATCGTACGCCATCCAGTACCTGTGGGCGAGCCTCGACGCGAGACCTTCCCCCAAAAAAGGAGCGGTAGCATGAAGACCATGAAAGCATACCTGGACACCGCGGAGACACCGGCTGGTCCGGTCGCCTTCGCGGTAAACGAGGCGGGCGCGCTGGTGCGCGCCACGTTCGAGGAGGCCGAAGATCACCCGGACATAGAGGAGGACCTCAAGGCCGACGGCTACGAGGTCTCCCGCGACCCGGAACGTACGGCGCGGCTCGGGAAGGAGATCTCAGAGTATAGCGCGGGCGAGCGACGTGAGTTCACGGTTCCGGTCGCCGCCGCCGGCACGCCGTGGCAGCAGAAGGTGTGGGATGCGCTGGCGCGCATCCCGTTCGGCGAGACCCGCAGTTACGCCGAGGTGGCGGAGATGGTCGGCCGCCCCGGCGCGGCGCGGGCCGTGGGCGGGGCCAACGGGTGCAACCGCGTGCCGCTCGTCGTGCCGTGCCACCGCGTGATCTCCGCCGACGGCTCGCTCGGCGGTTTCTCCGGCGGCCTCCACCTCAAACAGCGTCTCCTGGAGCACGAGCGGCGGTTTTCTTCCCGGGCGCAACGGGCGGCCACGGATCACTGAACAGGCTTTCCGGCGTGAACCGCAGAGGGGTCTTCGCGTTCCTGCCACTCGGGGCACTGCCGCAGGAGGCAAGGAACCCGTTTCGGAAAGCTCCCGGTTCAACGGTCATCACCCGCGTCCTGGCCTGCCCCTGCTCTAGACCGCCGACGCGTAACTGCTCTACTTTTACCTGATTGAGAGCGTAGGGCCGGCCATGAGGGCCACGGCGACGTTCTTCGTGCCGGTGTTCGGGCGCCTGTTTCGGGCACAGGTTTCAAGGGCGGAAGACAAAGCCGCTCCGCGCGGGTTGGTCTCCGGGCACTGCGCGGTACGGTCGCTTTACATCCTGCGCGCCAGCCGCTATACCTCTACCGTGTCCGAGAAGGAGAAAAAGAGTGCTCCGGAGGAAGGAAGCCGCTACCGCGTGCGGGAGCGGCTCCGGAACCGGCCCCGCATCCGGCCCACCGTCTACGGCTACCTGACGGAAGAGAAGGAGTCGCTGCGGCAGGGTTTCGCGGCGCTGTTCATCTCCTCGACCGGCAACCTCGTCGCCGGAATCATGCTCGGCGCCATCACCGGAACGCTGGAGGAGATGGTGGGGCTTATGGTGCTCATCCCCGCGGCCATCGGGATGCGGGGGGCCATCTTCGGCGCCATGGGCAGCCGTCTGGGCACCGCGATCCACACCGGTTTCTTCCAGTTCAACCTGCGGCGGGGCGGGGTGCTGCGCGAGAACGTCGAGGTGGCGGTCATCCTCTCGCTCACCACGGGCGTAATCCTGGCCCTCCTCGCCCGTTACCTATCGGACCTGCTCGGGGTGGCGACGAGCCTCTCGGTGCTGGACTACATCGTGATCTCGACCCTGGGCGGCCTGATCGCGGGTGTGGTGGTGATGCTGGTCACGATAGTCGTGGCGGAGGTCAGCGTCCGGCGCGGCTGGGACCTGGACAACATCGCCGCCCCGATGGTCACCGCCTCGGGCGACATCATTACCCTGCCCGCGATCTTCGCCGTCACGTTCTTTATCGGGGTGCCGTACTTTACGGAGTCCGTGTCGGCCGTCCTGGTTTTGCTCACCGCGCTCGCGGCTTACTGGGGATTCCGCCGGGGAGAAGCCGGGCTGCGCCGCATCCTGGCCGAGAGCCTGCCCGTCCTGACCCTCTCCGGCGTGGTGCTGATCCTGGCGGGGATGACCCTGGAGACCCGCCTGGAAGCCTTCATAACCCTCCCGGCGCTGCTGGTGCTGATCCCGGCTTTTCTCCAGCAAGGCGGAGCTTTAGGCAGCATCCTGGCGAGCCGGCTCTCGTCCAAGATCCACCTCGGCCTCCTGGAGCCCCGGGGCTTCCCGCCGCTGACCACCTTCCGGGACTTCAACCTCGTGTACATTTTCGCCATCGGGGTCTTTGTCTTCGTGGGCAGCATCTCGCACGCGCTAGCGCTCGTCACGGGCTACGAGAGCCCGGGGCTGGCGCTCATGATAATCGTAAGCCTCTTCGGCGGGCTCATCGCGACGACCGCCGCCATCCTGGTGGCGTACTACTCCTCCATCGGCACCTACCGCTTCGGCCTCGACCCGGACAACCACAGCATCCCCATCATCACGGCGACGATGGACCTCGTCGGCGTGTTTAGCCTTATAATCTCCCTTATAATATTCGGACTGGCAGGTTAGATGTTTTCTCGCGAACCACAACCCCGGCGAAACCTGAAGGACATGCTCTCCGAGGCCAAAGATACTTCGGAGCTAATGGTGGACCTGGCCTACGCGGCGATCTTCTACAACTCCGAGGACATCTCCGAGGAGGTCTTCCGATTAGAGGAGCGCCTGAACGACCTCGTCTTCGACATGCGCTCGCTGGCCATCCTGGCCGCCCGCAGCCACGCTGACTCCGAGCAGATGGCCGGCATCCTCCAGGTCGTCCAGGACATCGAGAAGATCGGCAACGCCGCCTACGACATCGCCAAGATCGTCGTCAAGCGGCTCGGCATTCCACCGGAACTCCTCCACGACATCCCGGAGGCCGAGGAGATCCCCTCCCGGGTCAGGATCTGCGCCGCGAGCGCCCTCGACGGCCGGAGCATCGAGGAGGTGGACCTGCCCGTGGAGACCGGGATGCGGCCAATCGCCGTCCGCTCGGGCGACGAGTGGAACTTCGACCCGGACCCCGAAGACGTGCTGCGAGAAGGTGACGTGCTCTTTTTGCAGGGCCCGCCCGAGGGCGTGGCGGAGATCCGGGAGCTGGCCGGAGCCCGGCCGCTGCCCCGGCCCGCGCCCGAAGAGGCCGCCGGGCAGCTCTCGGAGCTGGAGCGGGCTGTGGACATCCTGATCGAGATGAAGAACCTCTCGGAGGTCGCCGTGGGCCTGGCGTACTCGGCGCTGCTCTACTACGATGCCGGTCTCGCCCGCGAGGTGGTCGCCATCGAGGACGAGATGGACGAGATGCGCTACCGCATAGAGCGCTGGGTATTGCTCGCCGCCCGGCACATCGAAGACCCCGCCCGCTTGCGGGGCGTGCTCCACCTGGCGACCGCCTCCGAGGCCATCGCCGACTGCGCGATGGAGATGGTCTGGATGGTGGAGAAGGGCGAGGAGATCCACCCGGTCCTCTCCGCCGCCGTGGGCGAGTCCGACGAGATCGTGCTGAAGCTCACCGTTTCCCCCGGCTCTCCCGCAGACGGCAAGTCCCTCGAAGCCCTCCGGCTGGAGACCGAGACCGGGATGTACGCCCTGGCCGTAAACCGCGGTGGCCGCTGGGCCTACCGGCCGCGCGACACCTACGTCCTGCGGGCCGGCGATTCGCTGCTCGCCACCGGTGCCCCTGAGGGCCTCGAACCCCTGGCCGAGCTTTTCGGCCAGGAGCTCGACGAGTGGGAAGAACAATAGGGAGCCGCAGGCAAAAATCTCCTTCCGGCCAACCTTCCCGGGCGGTATTCTGGGGTTCTCTGCTCTTTCTCGGGGGGATGATGTGCCTGCTGACCCTGGCCCGGTACTCGCAGCTTCCCCCGCACCTCGCCGCCGGGTCGAACGACCTGCGGATCTACCGGGAGACCGGGGAGGCTATCCTGCGCGGCGAACTCCCCTACCGGGACTTTTTTATCGAGTATCCGCCAGGGAGCCTGCCGGCCTTCGTGCCGCCGGCCCTGTTCAGCCAGGGGACTTCAGGGTACGCCACGCTTTTCGCGTCCGAGATGTCGCTGGTCCTCATCGTGTCCCTGGTGCTCGTGGCGCTCACCGCGCGGAACCTCGGCGGAAAATGGGCGTGGTTCGCACCCGCCCTGTCGTTCGCCGCGGGAGTGGTCCTGCTCTACCCCGTTGCGCTGGGCCGCTACGACCCGGTAGTTACCCTCTCCCTGGCGCTGGCCGCGTTCCTGGCCTCTAGCGGGGGCCGGTCCCGGCTGCTGGCCGCCTACGCTTCCCTGGGCTTCGGGTCGGCGGCCAAGCTCGTCCCCGCCCTCGCCACGCTGCCGCTGGCCCTGCTGGGAGGCGCTCTCCGGGTCCGGAAGGCCCTATCCGGGTTCGCGGTCTTTTTCGCGACGCTCGGACTCTTTCTCGTGCCGGCCTACCTGCTCGGCGGCGGACGCTTTCTAGAGAGCTTCTCCTACCACGCGGACCGGGGACTGCAGCTGGAGAGCCTGGCGGCCGCCGGCCTGCTCAGGCTCGGCTGGGTGGACGAGGTCGTGTTCCGGTTCGGGGCCTGGGAGGTAGAGGGCCTTGGGGCCGAGACCCTCAGCGCGCTAAGCATGCCGGTAACCGCCGCGCTGTTGGCCGTCACCGCGGCCGTGATGTACCGGGACCACCGGCAGCACGGTTTCGAGGCCGGTAGGTTTGCGAGGTACGCCGCGGCCCTTATACTGGCGTTCATGCTCGGCTCCAAGGTCCTCTCGCCCCAGTACTTGCTCTGGCTGCTGCCCCTCGTGCCGCTGGCAGCCGGCGGCCTATGGGGCGTCGGGGTGTCGGGCGTCCTGCTCTCCGCCTGCTGGACCACGACGCAGGTCTTCCCGCACAATTACGACGCGCTCGTCGGCCTTCAGCCCGCAGCCATAGACCTGTTGGTGGTGCGCAACCTGCTGCTGGTCCTACTCTGGGGCCTGTTGCTGGTGCTCCCCCGGACGAGCTCGCCCGGCGCCGGGCCCGGGGACGGCGCGTGAGCCGTCTGGTCCCGTGGCTGCTCCTGCCGTTGCTCGCCTGTGTCCTGGCGTTGACACCGGGACCGCAGATGAGCGCGACCGAGGCCGGTCGGCAGGCGAGCTTCGTGCCGGAGCTTGAGCCCTACTACGCGCAGCCAACGGTAGAGGCCTCCGCCGAGTACGACGCCGCATCGGACGCCTGGCACGTCACGCTCGTCGAAGAGGCTTCGGGAACCGAGGTGGCCTGGCTCACCGTGGACGACGACACCGGAGATGTCTCGGGCGTGGAAGTCTCCCCGGAAGCCGACGAGCTGACCTACCCGGAGCTAGGTGAAGGGGACGCCACAAAGCTGGCGAGCGCCCAGCCCGAGGTGCAGGAAGTGCTCGCCGAACACGACAGCCACAGGACGGAGGCCGAGTTCGAGGATGGAGAATGGACCGTCCACTACTGGGTCGGCGAAGGCGAAGACGAGAGCGAGGTAGCCCGCGTCGGGATCGACGACGGCACCATGGCCATCAACTACGCGCACGTCGGGGAGCAGGTCCACTGGCAGTTGGCCCGCGGAGACCCCGGCGCCTACGGTAAACACGCGAACTACTGGTGGGTGTGGGGGCCCATGGCGCTCGTCTTCGCCCTCGCCTTCTGGCGTACCGACCGGCTCTACTCCCTGCGCAACCTGGACATCCTGGTCATGCTCTCGTTCCTCGTCTCCCACAGTTATTTCCGGGAGGGCATCACCTACGAGGCGGTGCTGCTCTGGTACCCGCCCCTGATCTACCTGTTCTTCCGGACCCTGCTCGTGGGCTTCGGCATCGGCGAGCGGGTGGAGCAGACGAGCAGCTTCCCGACCTGGCTAATAACGCTGCTCGCGGTGGTGGCGGGCGGGTTCGTGATCGGGCTCAACCTCGACTCCCGGGTGATAGACGTGGGCTACGCCGGCGTGGCCGGGGCAGACCTCGTACTGGAAGGCGTCCATCCCTACGGCAACATGCCCGACGACGTGAGAAGCGGCGACACCTACGGCCCGCTGAACTACCTGCTGTACGTGCCCGCGGTGCTCGCCCTGGGTTTCTCGGGCGAGTGGGACTACCTCCCGGCGGCCCACGCCGTGACGATCTTCGCTTTCGTGGCGGGCGCAGTGGCGCTCCTGGCCGCGGGCTGGCGGTACTCGGGCCCGCGCGTCGGGGCGGCCCTGTTTCTGGCGTGGGCGGTCTTTCCCTACACGCTCTACTCGACGAACAACAACACCAACGACGTACTGGTGGCGGCCGTTATGGCTATCGGGCTCGCGCTGGCCACCTCGCCGGTAGCGCGGGGGGCGGCGGTGGCGGCTGGTTTCGCCATCAAGCTGTACCCCATCATTCTGGTCCCGCTCTGGATGTTCTACGAGGACGTGCGGCGCGGTCCCCTGGTGAAGTTCGTGCTCGGAGGCGCGGCGGTAACGGCCGGCTCTTTCTGGATCCTCCTTCTCGGCGGCAACTTCCTGGAGAACGTACGGCTCTTCTACGAGAGAACGCTGGCGTTCCAGGGCGAGCGCGTCACGCCGTGGACCATCTTCGTCCAGATGCCCGAGACCCAGTTCCTCCAGAGCCCGCTGATAGCGGCGGTGATCCTGCTCGGCTTCCTCTTCGGCGCCTTTCCCCGGCTGCGCACCGTGCGGCGGCTCGCCGCGCTCTCGGCGGCGCTCGTGATCGGTTTCCAGCTCACCATGAGCTACTGGTTCTACGCCTATATCACCTGGTTTCTGCCCTTCCTCTTCCTCGCCCTGCTGCCAGCCACCAACGAGAAGACCGCGCTGGACGGCAAAACCGGGCTATCCTCTAGAGACGGCCTCCGGCAGGAAGCAGAAGAGACGAACGATGCTACTTGACCTCAGGGCACGCCGTTACCCACCGTCAGTCTAGCGTGTAGCCCAGACGCCGACCGATAAAGGCGAGGGCCCGGACCAGGCGGTAAGGTGGCCTGACCGTCACGTCGGAGCGATGCTCCACGGCGGACATCGACATGTGGATCAGAGATCGCGGGTTTTTGAGGCTCCTGATCTTCCCTCCGCGCACCAGCCGGTCCAGCGTCTCCAGGTGCTTCTGGAAGGCGAGCGCGGGCCGGTGCACGTTGAAGAACCGGACCGGCTCATTGCCCGCATTCCGGAACCCGTGTACCGCGCCCGGCGGCACCGTGAGAAACCCACCCGCCGGCACCGCGTTCCACCGGCCGTCACGGAGGACCTCCAGCGTTCCCTCCAGGACCCGGTAGGTCTCCTCCTGCTCGGGGTGGTAGTGGATGGCCGTGCCGCCTCCCGGCTCCAGCGTGCAGTCCATCTCGACGTACTCGCCGCCGGTAGCCTCCGCGGGGGTGGTTACCCGCGCCTCGATCCCGAAGATGGAGCGGAGGTCAAGGACCTTCTCCTGAGTTTCCTTCATCACGGTACTTCCTCCTTTCCCCGGCCGGTAAGGAGTCCGGCCGAACCTGTTACAGGCTTCTTCTCACGCCTCGGGGCCCCTCACACCCCCGAGCCAGCACAGCAGCATGCCGTTCAGCGCCGCTTCGGCCTCGTCCCGGGCGACGCCGTGCCGCCGGAAGGACTTGAACCCGGGGAAG
>SIRX01000104.1 GCA_004563715.1 Actinomycetota bacterium
ACCTGATCGGGGCCGCGCTGCCGTTCGTGCTCTCGAAGCTGGGCATAGACCCGGCGGTGGCGAGCGCGCCGCTGATCACCACGGTGGTGGACGCGACGGGCCTCATAATCTACTTCTCCATCGCCACGGTCGTGCTGGGGACATTGTAGGCGAAGCCGCGAGGAACCCTCCTCGCGGCTTGTACCCCTTCGCGGCTTGTACCCCTTGTAGGGGGAGATGCAGGGGCGGGCAACGAGCAGGGGCGGGGCGCCCGGGTCCAAGACACCGCTCTTCCCGTCCCGGTCTCTCGCCCGCAGAGGGGGCAATGTCCGGAAAGGAGGCTCCGGTGGCGGCGGACGCGCCCATGATGTTCCCGACAAAGATACTCGTGGCCACGGACGGCTCGAAGACCGCCGCGCGGGCGGTGGAGGTGGCCGTGGAACTGGCCCGGTCCACTGGCTCGGAGCTTCACCTCGCCACCGTGCGCCGCGGGTACCCGGACCCCGAGGACCTCTCCCGGCAGACCCCATACCGAAGCCGCCACCGCGAGACCCTGCGCCGCCTGGAACGTGAAGCGCGGCTCCTGCTGGAGCGCGAGAGCAGGCGGATAGAGGAGCTCGGCGGCGCCGTTGCGGCGGTTCACCTGCGGAGAGGAGCCAGCGAGGGTGAGGAGCTCGTGCGCCTCGCCGAAGAGCTCGACCCGGGCCTAGTAGTCCTCGGAAGCCGGGGCCGCGGCAGGCTTACCGGGGCGCTGCTGGGAAGCGTCTCGGACCACGTGCGCCGCAACGTCCGCCTTCCGGTCCTGATCGTGCGCCCGTAGTCCTGGGACCTGCGAGCAGGCGCTACCTCGAGCAGCTTCAAGGCGGAGCGGCCCGCGTGTTGTAGACTTTGGAACCTATCGTGGCGAGCCCGGAGAAGAAAAGGCGCGAGAAGACAGCCGGGAACCCGGCCGGGAGCCCGACGCGAATCCCCGAGGTATCACCCGGGGTATCACGGGCGCCCGAGGCCCCGGCGGCGGTGGTGCAGGCAACCCTCAGGCCCTCCTCCGAGGCGGAGTGCGGGCGGGTGGTCTCCCTGGCGCACGCCCGGGGTGTGGCGACGGCGATGGCCTTCGGGGGGCCGGGGGGAGACCGGGCCCCGATCTTCGTGCTCGTCATGGACGAGGAAGACCGTATCGAAGGGCTGGTAGACGAGCTCCGGGGACAGCTCCCGGAGCTGCCGATCTCCCTGGCGCGCGAGGAGCTCGTGCTCGCCGCGCCCCCGGACTTCCTGCGCGGCGGCGCCCACCGCGAGAAACCTTTCGGTTTGACGGCCCACCAGGCCGGATGGGTGTTCGCTGGAGGGACGATGGGGGGCGCGGCCCGGATACTGCTGGAGTCGGCGGCGGTCTCTCTGACGCCTGCGGGGATCGCGGCCGGGGTCGGCTACGCGGCCTTTCCCTGGGGCACGCTCGGCGTCAACGTTCTGGGCTCCTTCCTGATCGCCATCGTAGCCACCCTGATCGTCGAGCGCTACGTCGAGGAGCGCACCCGCCTGTTGTGGATGGTGGGCTTTCTGGGCTCGTTCACCACCTTCAGCAACCTCGTCTCCCAGACGGCCTTCGGCTGGGCCGATCATTCGCCCCCGGTCGGAACGCTCTACCTCGGGACGAGCCTGGTATCGGGGCTCGCCGCCGTCCTCCTGGGCCTGTGGTTGACGCGGAGGGCCATAAGGTGGGCTTGAGCGGGGGCTTGGCCGGCGTGATGGAGTTCTTCCTGGCCGTCGCCGGGGCGGGGCTCGGCTCGGTGTTGCGCTTCGCCATCGGCGGCTGGGTAAGCCACCGGTTGGGCGCCGGCTTCCCGTGGGGTACGCTCGCGGCGAACACCATAGGGTGCTTGCTGCTCGGGGTGCTCAAGGGGCTCGTCCCGGAGAACCCGGCGCTAATCCTGATCCTCGGCGCCGGCCTCCTCGCCGGCCTCACCACCTTCTCCACGCTCGTGATGGAGACGGCCAACCTGGGCCTCTCCGGCCGCCGGGGTCGGGCCCTGCTCAACCTGGCCCTGAACCTCGCCGTGGGCCTCCCGGCCTTTCTGGCGGGGCTCTACGCCGGTCTCTCGCTGGGTGGAGGAGGCTAGCGGGAGTTGGGAGGACTTTGAAGCCGGCAAAGAGGCTCAGGATCTTCGTCGACGAGTACGAGCGCCACCGGGGCCGGCCGCTCTTTGAGGCGCTGGTGCTCGCCGCCCGGGAGCGCGGGCTCGCGGGGGCCACGGTCTTCAAGGGCTTTATGGGCTACGCGCCGAACGAGGACATAGCCACCGCCGAGATAGAGCGGCTCGCCGGAAACCTTCCCGTGGTGGTGGAGATCGTGGACGAGGAGGCCAGTTTCCAGTCCTTCATGCCCTTTTTGCACGGGGCGCTAAAGACGGGCTTCGCGATCTCCTCCGACGTGCTCGCCCACCAGATACTCCCCGGATCTCCCGGCTCCGCGAACCGGGAGGAGCCCGGCCTGCTGCCCGGCGGCGTCTCCCTGCCGCCGGTGGCGCGTACCAGGGTACACCTGAAGGACTCCGCCTCTTTCGAGGGCCGCCCCGCCCACGAGGCCATAAGCGCCGCCTTCCGCGAGCACGGCCTGCGAGATCTCTCCACCCACCACGGCATCATGGGCTTCGACCGCTCCTCGGGCGTCCTCTCCCACCGGCCGCTCAGGTTCCACGCCGACCTGCCGGTCGTCGTCGAGGCCGTGGGTGAGGGGGAGGCGACCCGTGGCGCCCTGCCGGCGGTCGCAGCCATCCTCTCGCGCGGCCTCATCACGCTCTCCGGCGTAAAGTTCGTGCCGCCGCGGGCGTCCCGGCCGCCCCGCCGGTGATCGACACCGTCGCACGCGGGGACCTTCTCGATCTGCCTTGAAGCCAGTTAGACGGACGGTGAAAAGGAGAAGTTCTCGGCTCAGGTAGTCGAGGCCTCGCAAGACTGCGGCAAGTCGAAGCCGTAGCAGCACGTTCTTCACGCCCGCCCGGACGTCACCCTACGGAGCGCACTTGCCGGTTTGCCAGCTCTGGCTGCTAGCCATACTCGCTAGTCTTGTTGGATCTGCACGTCGATCGCGCCGTTCTCCAGCTCCGCCTCGAACTCCCACTCTTCGTCGCCCCGGGTGAAGTCGATCTCTATCTCGTCGTCGTCCTGGTCGTCGATAGAGTAGTCCCAGCCCTCGTTGGTGCGCACTTCGACCAGTTCCAGGCGCCCGTCGGCGGCCCTCAGCTCTACCTCGCCGGCGTTGCCAACCTGGTAAACCTCAGTCCCGGCGTCACCCGCCGCACCGTTGCCACCGGTGTCGTCCTGCGCACCGTTGTCACTGGCGTCGTCCTGCGCACCGTTGTCCTGATCTTGCTGTTGCTGGTCTTGCTGTTGCTGGTCTTGCTGTTGGCCGTCTCCACCGCCGCCACAGGCAGCCATCGTCAACGCGATGAGCGCCAAAAGAGCGATAAAGAAGAGCTTCTTGCTTGCAGTGCCGGAGACAAACGGTCTGGCCAAGATGAGGGTCCTCTCTCTGTCGGTCTGGCAGGGCTATGGCAGGCGCTGAAGGCATTCTCGCGGAGCCTACCCTATTGGCGCCCGGAGAATTATACCAGTGAAGCAGGGGCCAGTGGGAAATGCCGTCTCCTACTACAGCGCGGCCAAACGCCTGGCTGTTCTTTGGCTGATGTCTGCATGGGTAAAGGCTCATGCTGCAGTGTTCTCATCGGCTTCCGGTGCTCGAATCGTGCTCTCAAGCACCGCGCCTTCTACCTGTGCGCCCCCAACGTCCGGGGAGCTCGGGAGGATGGCGGAGCGACGCCCGGGGTTGCGCCCGCGAGAGCGGCCCGAGCCGGCGGGTTCGACCCGGGCGCCGCCGGCGTGCGGATGCTGGTGCGCCCTCTTGTTCGCCAGCGGCCCAGCGTCCGTTCCCTCATCGAGCGGGTTCGCACCGAGGTGGAGGCGGGGATGGGGCATCCTGCGACCGATGGGCGAGATGCGGTGTTAAGAACACTGCGTGGGCGACCTGGACGCCGGCCCGATGCGCGAGGCGATAGAGCACGGGTCCCGGGCTTGGGCGGCTTCGGAGGACCGCGAGGAACGGCAGGTTCGGCCCAGCTACGGAGGCCGAGGGGAGCAAGCGGGTTGGTCGACCAGATGGGCCACGTAAAGAAGATAGAGGAGATCCGCCGCGAGCTGTCCGCGGGGGTGATGGACGTGAAACAGACGGCCGACGGACTCCTGAGGCTGACCTCGACGGAGCCAGCGGACTTCGCCGGGTGAGGTAACCCGGTAATTCCACCTACGGCCGAATAGCGTTGCGCGTTGGCGTCCGGCACGCTAGACGTCGTCGAGGGTCTCGATCCCCGAGGCGGGCCGGGCCTCCCACCGGATCGCACTCACCCCGGCCTCGAGGCTGAGGCTGCTCACGAGTTGCTCGATCTGGCGGTCGTCGCGCAGGACGAGCGTGAGTTCGGCGGTGACCTCGACCTTCGGAGGGCCGCTGCCCTCGAGGTCCGCGCTGCTCAGAGAGCGCAGGGTCGGGGTCATGGTGCCCACGAGCGAGAGGAGCAGGGTGCGGATGTGAGCCTCTTCCTCCTCGTGGCAGACGATGCGGACTCGGTAGGCGGTCTCACCCCCGCCCTCGGTGTCGAGCCGCATCATCCGCTGAGCCACGGGGCGGAAGGCCAGGTTGGCGACGATGACGGAGGCGCAGCCGAGGGCGGCCCCGAGAAAGACGCCCGCCCCGGCGAGCGTCCCAACAGCCGCGGTGCACCACAGCGTCGCCGCGGTGTTGAGCCCGCGCACGTTGACGCCCTCACGGAGCATGATCCCCGCCCCGAGAAATCCGATGCCGGAGACGACTTGGGCGGCGATGCGGGTCGGGCTGGCCTCCCCGGGGGTCATCGTCCCGAGCGCGACGAAGAGGGCGGCCCCGACGGCGACGAGCACGTTCGTGCGCAGCCCGGCGGCCCGCTGACGCCACTGGCGCTCGAGCCCGATCGCCGTTCCGAGCCCGAGGGCGCACGCCACCCGCAACACGAAATCCAGGGTGGTCGGCTCCGTCACAACCGCCACCCTCCGCGCCCGGCCGGAACGTCATCCGGCATGGCTTGGATCATCTCGAGGAGCATGATCGCGTCGCGCCGCTCGACCCGCTCGGCCCACCACCCCACGCACCTAAGCCCGCCCCAGACCATCGCCCGCCGCCACAGCCGCGAGGACAGGCGGCGGAGCGGTCGGAGCGAGCGCGTCTCGGGTCCTTCCAGGCCGAAGCGCACCAGGCGGCGGGTGACCTTGGCGGCGTGCCGCTCGTGGTGGGCGGCGAGGCCCAGCAGCATGTCCCGCCGCAGCTCTCGGCGCTTCTCGCGCCGGGCGAGCTCCCGGTACATCCAGGCGGCCTCCCGGTGATGGTGGCGGGCTCGCCGCAGCGCGTGGGCCAGCGGCCCCGTCCGGTCGAACAGGGTTTTCCACCGCCTCGTGCCCATTACGCCACTCCCAGGTACCAGGTGGCGATGGAGAAGTAGATCAGGATCCCGCAGATATCGGCGATCGAAGTGATCAACGGCGCGCTGGCCGTGGCCGGGTCCAGCCCCACGCGAGTGAGTAGGAAGGGCAGCGACATCCCAATTATGCTGCCGACCAGCACCACCAGGGCCATCGTCATCGCCACGACCACCGCGATGTCCACCCCGCCCCGGAAAAGGGCGACCCCGGACACGGCGAACGCCATGGTAAATCCCATCGAGGCCGAGACGACGACCTCCTTGCCTACGCGCCCGAACCAATCCGTCAGCTTGACATCCCCGGTGGCGAGCGCGCGGACCATGAGCGTCGCCGCCTGAGAGCCCGCGTTGCCGCCACTGTCCACGAGGAGCGGCAGGAAGAACGCGAGCACTATGTATGCCTCTAACGTATCCTCAAAGAAGGCGATGCCTCCGCCCGAAAAGATGTTCATGAAGACGAGGACCAGGAGCCAGCCGATTCTCTTGCGGTAGAGGAGCCCTACCGAGGCGTCGCGGATGCTCACGCCCAGCGCCGTCATAGGCGCCATCCTGTGGAAGTCCTCGGTGACCTCCTGCTCGGCCACGTCCAGCACGTCGTCCACGGTGACGATGCCCACCAGCACGCCCTCGGTGTCCACCACCGGCACCGCCTCGAGATCGTAGCGCCGAATGGTCCTGACAGCCTCCTCCCGGTCGTCGAAGGCCGAAACGCTGACGAAGGAGTGGTCCATTATCTCCTCGACGCGCCTCTCGGGGTCGGCGACGATGAACGCCCGCAAGGGCAGGGCGTCGAGCAGGTGCCACCGCTCGTCGGTGACGTAGATCCAGTTCCCGCTCTCCGTTTCAATGCACTGTTGCCGGATGTGGTCCAGCGCCTGCCCGCAGGTCCAGTGCGGCCGCACGGCGGCGTAGTCGGGGCTCATGAGCCGTCCGGCGCTCTCTTCGGGGTAGCCGAGCAGCCACCGCGCTTCCCGCAAGTCCTCCTCGGAGAGGAGGTTTATCAGCTTCTGGGTCGCCTCCCCCGGAAGCTCGGAGAGGAGTTCGGTCCGGTCGTCGGGGTCCATGTCGGCGAGCAGCTCGCGCGTCTCGTCGTCCGTGAGCTCCGCGAGCAAACCGTTCTGGGTCTCGCCCTCCAGGTAGGCGAACACGTCGGCCGCCAGGCCCTTCGGAAGGCTCCTGAAGAGGAGGACGCGCGTCTTCTTGTCCTGCTCGAGCAGGAGGTCGGCAACGTCCGGGAAGGGCCACTCCGAGAGTATTCTCCGCAGCTCCGACCACTCGCCGCGCTCGACCAGCCGCTTTACTTCTTCTCTCTGCATCCTCACCATCTCCTCTCTCGCCACGAACATCTGCTGGGGCATCGCCTCGAACAGCCGCCCGCGGTCCTCTTTCTCGAACCCGAGGAGCATCTCCGCCGTCTCCTTCGGGGTCATGTCCTTGAAGAGCTCCCTGAGCGTGGACCACTGCCGGCGCCGGATCAGGGCCTCGAAGTCCTTCCGGTTCATCGTTTACGCTCCTTTCCGCGCCGCGGCTCTGGACTGCGTCTCCGCGGTGCGTCTCCGCGGCACGCGAAACCGGCCCGCCCGTTTCGGGTTGGGCCCGGCGGGATACCGGGTGCGTTATGTCGCGGCCGCAGCGCGCGAAACCGGCCCGCCCGTTTCGGGTTGGGCCCGGCGCCTCCAGGACCACGGAACCCGGCCGGCTCCGCGACGGGACACGAGGCGTTCTGGCGCCAGGGGGCAGCCAGGCTCTTATGCGGAACCGCTCAAGAGGCTCCGTTCAAGCTGTTGCTAAGGGGCGAAAGCTGCTGCTCGGGATCGCTCTAGCCGAGGCGTCCCCGAACCCTGCCGGGCCCTGCGGCCTCGACGACGGCCTCGACGAACGCGCGCCTGCGGCCCGGAGCCAGGGGAGGGTCCCCGGACCCGGGCTAAACCCGTCAGGACCGCGCTCGTTCGGAGATGCCCTCGTGCAGGAGGGGTGGAGCGCGAAGGTTCTAGCCGGAGGCGTTAGTGCGTGACCAGAGCGTGACAGCGAGGGCGAGCAGCCGGAGGCCGCGCCGCGCATTGCTACTACTACTCGGATCCATTTCCAACCGGTGCTCACCTCCCTCTGGAAGAAAGTACTGCTTCGGGGAGGCAATGTACCCTTTTCCCGCGCGATTAGCAAGCGCGTTCGGGGTGTGTTGCGTTAAAGGTTCGTTAAATCTTAGTTACTTCGTTACTTCCGCCGGGAGGGGTTTCCTACGGGCGTTCGTGGTGTCTTGCGGCCAGCGGGTACGCTAACGGCAGAGCGCCGCGAGCCTTTCTGCTCCCTCGGGCGGGCCGCTCGCCACCAAGAGGTCCCCGCCGCGCACGACGAAGCCCCCGCGGGGAAGAAACCTCCATCTTCCGTCCCGCCCGGCGGCCAGAAGGCGCAGCCCGGTGCGCGCCTCCAGGCGGAGGGCCCTCGGGGTCCTGCCTTCAGCCTCAGACCACGGCGCGACTTCAAGCTGCGCCACGGCGCCCCGCGAGTCGTCTAGAGCCGCGGGGACCACCGGATGGACTTCCTCGCCCCTCGCCACGGCCCGCGACATCTCCCGAGCCTGGCCGACGGACCGCTCCAGCGCCACGGCGATCCCTGCCACGCTGCCCGGAGCAACGGCCAGCTTGCCGCCCGGGCGTCCCGAATCGGATGAAAATGACCCGAGAAGGCCGGCCCGGAGCCGTTCCGCCCTTCTGGGCATCTCGGCCACCTCGAGCGCGAACTCTTCCTGCGGATGGCAAAGGGCGGCGCAGGAGAGGTCGAAGGCATCCTCGGAGAGGTTCTTCAGCCTTGCGAGCGCCCGCACGGCCCGGTGCGAGCCGGGGAGCATGCTCCGCTTTCGGCGTGCTTCGCGGGAGGCGGGTTCTACGCCGAGCGCCCGGAGAACGTCCTCGACTGCCTCCTGCGGGCTTCTCAGGTACAGGACGTTGCCGTAGCTCAGGCGCTCTTCGGGGGAAGGCGCGAGGAGCCACTCGGGCCCGGAGCGCAGGGCGAGCGGGAAGGCGCCCGCTATGCCGAGGGCTTCGGAGAGCTTGCATCCCGCCAGCGGGCTGCCACCTGGCACGGGGACGCTCAGGAAGACCCGATTGGCGCCAGCCGGGTTTGCATCCGCCGACACGGCGCCCGTCAAGGTCCCGCGTGAGCGCGTCGGGCAGCGGGCAGAGGCGGAGGCCGCGTCGGCTATCGTGTGGGCTGCATCGCCGATGTTTTTGACCGCCCGTACCACGCGGAGCACGCCGACGAAGGCGTCGGGGCGGCCGCGGGCAGCCGCAAGCAGGAGAAAGTCGAGTTTGTCCACCATTTTCCCGAGCGTCTCCTCGAGCCGGAGTGCCTGCGAGGCGAGGTCGCTAGAGCCGAGGACTAGCGCCGCCCAGGCGAGGTCCATCGTAAGCTCGGCGGCGTCCCTAGCCTCTGTGAGAAGCGTACGGACGTTCCCTCGACGCTCGTAGTACATGAGTTCAGACTATTCGATGCCGCGACCATTCGCTACGTTTTCGACGGGTTCGACGGGTGGTTCTGAGCCGGAGACCGTGAGTTCGTGTACCCGGCACGACGCTGGTATGCGCCCCGACAGGTCCTTGCGGGAATCCTTTTCTCGGAAGGTCGCTGCGACGAGTTCGGGACCTAAGCTATGCGTGGTTCTGACGTTCTACTTTAGCTTGTCAGCCCGTTGAAAAAGGCCCGGACCAGCGGAAATTGGCGGCCTGAGAGGAGGCCACGGTGCGGACGACGCGCCGTTGGCGTGACGCGCAGGGCCACGACCTGGGCCGGGCGTCTCGGC
>ML214230.1:0-1049 GCA_004563715.1 Actinomycetota bacterium
GGCAGAGGAGGCGGCCTTTCTCTAGCTGGAGCAGCTCCTCGCGGGTGGTGCCGGAGAAGGAGCGATAGCTGGAGTTGGTTATTTCCTCGTCCCCGATGCGCCCGTACAGGCTCGTGGCCGCGTTGCCGACGACCTCCTCGTCCACCTTGCTGCGGAACTGCTGTGCCCCGAAGAGTGTGAGGTTGAGGTGGCGTCCGCGGGCGGAGATGTCCACCAGGGTGCCCTTGAGGGCGGAGGTCTTCGAGCCGGTCGGGGCGTACTTGTTCAACTCGTCCACGAAGATGATGAGCTTGTCCACGCCGAGCTGTCCGATCTCTGCCAGTTCCCAGATCTTCTCTATGACGCTCGTGACGATGAGGTCCTGCGGGATGCCGCTGAGCTGCGAGATGTCCACGACCCGTACCTCGTTCGTCTCGAACGGGCCGTCCACGCGGGGCAGGTCGTTGTACTCGACCCGGCCGTGGGCGAGCAGGCCGGCGCACTTGCTCGGCAATATTTTAAAGCGGTTGCGGACCTTGGAGATGGTGGCCCGATGGTGGCCGTTCCAACTCTGCTTGTCGCCGTCCTCGAAGTAGTCGAAGATCTCATCCATCATCCCCTGGAACTCGGCCTGCGTCCGTACCCCCTGCGCCCGCAGCTCCTCGATAAACCCCCGGAATTTGTCGTCCATGTCTGACGGCTCGAAGACCGCCCCAGCATACGGCATCACGTCGCCGAGTTCCCAGGCGATGGGGTAGACGCAGCTATCCTCCCCCCGGGCGTTGCGCAGCGTGTTCAGCTTGCGGGCCGGGATGCCGGCGAGGTCCAGCACCCGCTCCCCGGAGTCCATGCCGTAACGCAGCGGCGCGAAGATGCGCAGGTTCTCGAAGGGCTTGGTCTCCAACCCCAGCGCCTCGTACATGCTCCGGTGCTCCTCCGGCAGGCCGGTGTGGCCCTCGCGGGCGTAGCGTTCGGCCAGGTCCGGGTCTTCTTCGGGGTCCACCTCGACCGGCTTGTCCAGGAACAGGAGGTCCGCGCCCTTGACGTTGAACATGAGGGCGGCGACCTTC
>ML214230.1:1118-13555 GCA_004563715.1 Actinomycetota bacterium
CGTCCACGTAGACCGGGGTGCGCTGGGGCTGGCCGTCCTCCTGCTCGTTGCCGTTCTCGTGCAGGAGCATGGGGATCTTCGTCCCGGAGAACTCCTCCGTGCCGAGGGCGAACTCGATGGCGGCGCGGGTGGCGTAGTGGACGGGGCCGGTGCGGACCGGGCGCTTGCTCTTCTTGCGCTCCTCGCGGTGCTTGGTGGCGAGGACCTGCGCGCGGAAGACCAGGATCTCCACCCGCTCGCTGAGAGCTTCCAGTTGCGGGTCGCCGTCGTAGGCGTAGAAGTCGTCCAGGAAGGACTGGAGGTCCGAGTAGCGGCGCGGGTCGTCGAGGACGGCTACCACCGTGGCGTCCTCGGCCTCGGCGGCGACGATGTGGCCGATGTCCAGGTTCTGGGCGGGCCCGGTCTCGGCGGTCCAGAAGTAGAACTCGTGGGCGGTGGCCGGGTACTCCTCGCTGGTGACGACCCGGCCGATGGGACCGGCGGCGGTATCCAGGAAGTGTTCGTGCAGCATCTCAGTTCCTCCCGTTCCTTGAGATGTAGCGTTCGAGCCTCGCGTAGTCCCGCTCGGAGCCCTGCACGAGGGGTTTCAGTATCTTCTCGACGTGGTGGATGGGGTAGATCATGGCGGGCCACCGCGGGTCGGGCTTGGAGATGGGCGCCCGCTCCGCCAGGACCCAGCGCGAGATCTCATCTATCGTCTCCGGCGGCGTGTCCCTCGGGGCCTCGACCCTCATGAGCGACCCGAGGGCGTCGGCCCCCGGCTGGCGCGGCCACACCCGCAGGTACCACGAGGTGCGCTGCTCGCCCGGCGCGCGCCGGAGCTGCCAGTCCGGGACGAAGCTGGTGGTGCGCATCCCCGGCTCCAGGTCGAGCAGCATACCGACGTCCTTGCCGACGAACTCGGGCCGGGCCACGCTCTTTATGAGGCCTACGGCCCGGCGGTTGGACTCCCGGACCTCCTTTAGCTGCCCGTCAACGGCGATCCAGGCGTCCGGCTCCTCAAGCGTCCGGTCGTCGAGCTCCCAGTTGCGGAGCATCCCGCCCTCCAGCCGCTCCCGCAGGCTCCGGACCCGGCCCCGGGCGTGCTCCCGCATGCCGACGTAGTCCGAGGGGTCCACCGCCTCGCCCAGGTACTCCGCGGAGTCCAGGACCAGGTGCCGGGCCGACGGGACCTCCTCCGGCCCGAGCCCGGCGAACCCCGCCTCCAGCAACAGGTCCCACAGCGCCGCCACGCTCTCATCGCCCGCGCCGCGCGGCAGGATAACGGCCTGCACCACGGTCGGCGGGCTCTCCAGCGGCATGCGCGAAAACCGGCGCTCGCACCGGTTGATGATCGCGGCGGCCACCGTCGCGACCACCACCGGGGCCATGCCCACGCGCCCGATCTCGCGCGAGCTCTGCACCCCGTCCAAAAAGTAACAGAACTTCGACGCGCCGTCGGGCGTGCCCGGGTCCCGTGGTCCGGGCGGCGCCTCCAGGTGGTGCGGCCTCCCCGGGGGAAACTGCTCCTCGTCCGGCGCGTCGCGGGAGAACTGCTGGGCCTCCAGGTCGCACGTCCCGTTGCCGACGGTCACATGGATACCCCTGCGCCCAGCCTGCTCCAGGGCCCGGCCCAGCCGGGCGACGAAATCGTCCGTGGTCCTCCCCGTTAGCATGTTTCGCAGTATACGCGGGCTTTCGCGATAAGACTACACCTCTTCGTCAGGTTCAGGTACGGGAAGCTCGAACTGCTTTTCGGCGAGCCCGACGGCCCAGCGGAAGCTCCGGCGCTCCTCCGGGGTGTCGGAGTGGGCTTCGCGGGCCATCTTGAGGACCTTCTTGGCTTCCTGGCGCTGGTCGGGGCCGTTGGTTAGCTCCTTGGAGAACGCGTAGGTGAGGTCTTCCCCGGAGGCTGCGAAGAAGTGGACGTAGAGCTTTCTCTGGCGGCCGAGGCCGGAGAGGGCGGCGTCGCCGGAGACCTGGCTTATGTTGAGCAGGGTCGCGGCGGAGAGGGGTTCGCCGTCCATCGGGTAGACGCTCAGGGCGAGGCGGACGACGGGGCCGTAGGGGGTCTTGTAGAACTCCAGCTGGCGCACGACGCGGGCGGGGCCTCGGATGCCCTCGATCTCATCTTCCGGGGCGGCGACTACGACGTGGCCCTGCGGGGGGCGCATCGAGTCGCGGCCCTGGGTGGAGATCATGCGCGCCTGCACGCCGCGTTCCTCAACGGCGGCGGCGATGCTCTGCCGGACGCGCTCCGGGAGGTTCAGCCCCTCACGCTTAGCCTCCATCGCCGAACCTCTCGAAAAAGCGGGCGAAGTACCGGACGGCCTCGAAGTAGTCCTCCAGGCGCGCCGACTCGTTGGGGGCGTGTATGCGGCTCTCGGGGTTGACGATGCCGCCGGTCATGATGGTCGGGATCCCGAGGTCGTGGGCGATGAGCGAGGTCGGTCCGCTGCCGCCGACGGTCGGGTAGACGACGGCCTCCTCCTGGCCGACGTCCTTCCAGGTCTCCAGGGCCGTCTGTACCACCGGGGCGTCCACCGGGGTCTTGGCCGCCTCGACGCCGTGCAACGCGACCACCTCCAAGTCTTCGAAGCCCCGGCGGCGCAGGTGCGAGCGGAGCAGCTCCACCACGGGGCCGGGGCTCTGGCCGGCGACGAGCCGGAAGTCCATCTTCACGAAAGCCTCGGAGGGGACGATTGTCTTGGAGCCGGGACCGGTGTAGCCGGAGTGGATGCCGGCGATGTTCGCCGTGGGCCGGAGCAGCATCTCCTTCAGGGCGTCCTCGCCGGTCAGGTTTCGGTCGAGGGCTTCGACGCCCCAGGAGGCCCTGAGGGCGGCTTCGTCGAAGGGGATGTTCCTTATCGCTTCGAGGTCTGATTCGGAGGGGGCTTCGATCAGCTCGTTTATGCCGTCAACGGTGATCTCGCCTTCCTCGTCCTTGATGGTCCTGAGCGCCTGCACGAGCCGCCAGGCGGGGTTCGGCGCGATGCCGCCGTACATGCTGTGCAGGTCGT
The DNA here is from genome assembly GCA_004563715.1 of Actinomycetota bacterium. GTDB lineage: Bacteria > Actinomycetota > Rubrobacteria > Rubrobacterales > Rubrobacteraceae > SIRX01. The sequence continues at coordinate 4,118 of ML214230.1, forward strand.
GGGAGGCGCCGCGGGCCCGCAGCTCGACGTAGGCCAGGCCCTTGGTGCCGCAGAAGATCATGGGCCTCCCGGCCTCGTCCTTCATCGAGCCTTCCCAGAGGCAGGCGTCAGCGGCGAGCAGCTCCCGGTTCTCGTGAACGAACGCCTCCAGGTTCGGGCTGCCGACCTCCTCCTCGCCTTCGATCAGGAACTTCAGTTTGAACGGAGGCTCGCCGTGCTCCTCTATATATAGGCGGAGCGCCTGGATGCGGGCCATCACGTCGCCCTTGTCGTCGGCGACGCCGCGGGCGTAGATGCTGCCGCCGCGCACCGCGGGCTCGAAGGGCTCGCTCTCCCAGAGGTTCAGCGGCTCCGGCGGCTGCACGTCGTAGTGGCCGTAGGAGAGGAGGGTACGGTCTCCGGTCCCGATCTCCGCGTAGACCACCGGGTGGCCCGCCGTCTCCATGAGGCGGGCTTCCGCCCCGGCCTCCCGGAAGCGGTCCCGGACCCACTCGGCGTACCCGCGGAAGCCGTCACCGCCCTTCGCGCGGGCCGAAACCGAAGGCATCCGCAAGAACTCCTCCAACTCGCGGCGCAGCTCGTCTCTCGAACCATCAATACGTTCCCGTGAAATCAAGTGAAATCCTCCGTCTGGCCTGCCGAGAGGTTAGCATTTTCACCGCGCGCCGTGGGCTTTATCTGGTAGTAGAGTCTTGTGACGGCTGATATATTAGAGGCGACCTTATGTCTGTAGAACGGAGATCGGACCCCAAGCCCGAGCCGCGCGAACAGCACAGCGGCGAGGCGGACGAGTTCTGGTCCGAGCTGGGCGTGGACATAGAAGGGATGCCGCCCCGGGTTCAGGCCGCCACGGGCCTGGTGGTCGGGGGCGCCGTACTCGCGGGCGCGATCCTCGTGCTCGCCCTGAACCCCGCCTATTTCTGGCTTATATTCATCTTCGGTTGGATACTGTTTCCCGCGCTCGGGGTCTTTGCCCGGGGCGTGGCGGGGCTGGTGGGCTCGCGCCCGGCCCCCCGGCCGGAGGACGCCCGGGAGCGGGAGTTGCTGGAAGCGCTCCGGGAGCGGGGTGAGATCACCCCGGCCCAGGCGGCGATGGATACTTCGCTGACGGTCTCGGAGGCCGACGCCTTGCTCAAGAAGCTGGCCGAGGGCGGTCACCTGGACGTGCGGGTACGCGGCGGAGGGCTTTTCTACGCCCTGTGGGAGCACGAGTCGGAAAAGAACGGGGAAATGTGATCCGGCAGGGGTTGGAGAAACAGTGGGCATGGTATCATTCGGGTTCCAGAAGGGGTGTGAGCACAGCGAAGCGGGAGCTTAGGACCGGCGGCTAGACCTTATGGAAGATCGTAAGATTCCAGAGACGCTTGAGGACGCTTACCGGCTGCGGGATACGTCCGACGAGATGGAGGACTGGGACTTCTACCAGGAGCACGTATACCGGCTCCGGCGCGAGGAGTACCGGGCCCGGGGTATAAGGACTGAGATATCCTCCCGCCGGCGCGAACGCCAGAGCGCCATAGAGTTCTCCCGCGAGATGTTTTTTCTGGAGGTCTCCGAGATCGCCGGCCAGCAAGGGGCCGGCCAGGCGTCCCGCGCCGCCCAGCAGGAGGCCCAGCGTTACGCCACCCGGCTCGACACCCACGCCTTCCTCAAGCAGCTCGCAACCCCGCACTCGGGCGCCGTGGACCTCTACCGGCGCAACTACCTGGAGTTGCTGAGGGCCGGCAAATCTCCCTCCGAGGCCTACTACCTCTCGCGGGTTATCGGGTTGGCGGGGGACGAGGAGTTTCGGGGCGCCATCGAGAACGTGCGGAGCTCCGGGTATCCCAGGGGCCGCCTCGCTTACATGCTGGAGAGGGCGGCCATCCAGATCCGGGACCTGCCGGGCGGCATGATCCTGATCCTGCTCACGTTCTTCGCCTCGTTGTTCGCCTTTGTGTGGGCCACGGGGGCCTGGGAGGAGGGCACGAGCGCGGGCACCATCTTTTTCGTCTCTTTGGGCCTGATCGCTGCTGGAGCCCTCATGTTGATCTCCGCGCTTTTCATAGTTACCTTTATCCGCTCGATCAATAAGTAGATAGAGGCTCCGTCCCAACCTGCGAAGAAGGTCCCGTCCGGGATTAAAGCTACGGACCGTCCGTGACGAAAACGCCACCATAAAGTCCGAGTAGCGGAAGATGCAGGAAGCAACGCTGAGGGGGGACAATGCGACGCTTGATCTTGATGCTCACGTCCACGGTGCTGGCGTGCCTGATCGCCGCCGGAATCTCTGCGGCAAACCCGCCCGTGGCCGAGGCCTCGGGGGGCGGAAAGGCGAAGAAATGCGGGGGCGGCCAGATACTCCTGAACGCCAAGGAGAGGACGACCTTCCACCGGCACAACAACATCCGTAAGAACCGCAACCTGAAACCCCTCTGCGTTCATCCCAGGCTCCAGAGGGCGGCCCGGGCCCACTCTAAAGACATGGTCCAGCGCAACTACTTCTCTCACCGGACCAAGGGTAGGAACGAGGACGCGGGCGCCCGCCTCAAGCGCTTCGGCTACCAGTGGCGGCTGTACGGGGAAAATATCTCCGGGGGCAACGGCGCCAAGGGTTCTCCGAGAAACGTTATGCGGCGCTGGATGAATAGCCCCGGACACCGCGCCAACATCCTCGACAGGAGGTTCCGGGAGGTCGGCATCGGAACGTATACCGGAACCTACAAGGGCTACCAGGGGTGGACGATGTACACCGTGGACTTCGGTACACGCCGTTAAACCGGCGCGTCCGCAGGCTGGCGACTGCCCAGCCCCCGAATATTAAGAAAGTTTAAGAAAATCGAGAAAAAAACGAGGTATGGTGTTGACAGTGAGGGTTAAAGGTGGAAAAATGCACCTCGTACAGGTAAACCCTCAAACACAGGAGGTAATGAGTTGAGGAAGTTGATGTTGTTGGCGGCCATGCTGGCCATGGTAATGGTAGCCGCGGCTCCGGCGCTCGCGCAGGCCACCGCGGTCCAGTACGACGATAGCGAAGAGACCAACATTAACACCCTTTGTAACCAGGTGTTCTTTATCGCTGCCCAGCAGGTCCAGTACGGCGATGCCAACGCCGCCGCCGTTGACCAGTCCGAGGCTGCCGCCGCTGCTGCTAACGAGCTCGGCATCAGCATAAACGCTGCCCTCGCCTGCTTCGAGAGCGCCGCCGCTGCCGGCGACGTGGTCATCACCGAGGAAGGCCTGGTAGTCGTTGAGGACAAGGTCTACGAGGAGATCGTTGTAGACGAGAAGGTCTACGAGGAGATCGTTGCTGAGAAGGGCTACGAGGACGTCGTTGTCCACGAGGACGTCGTTGTCTACGAGGACGAGGCGGCCGACGATGACGAGATGGCTGTGCTCCCGGACACGGGTGGCGCTTCGCTGCTCGCCCTGGGTGCTGGCGCCCTGCTGGTCGGTGGTGGCCTGCTCGCCCGCCGCATCTTCCGGTAAGTAAAACCCCATAGGGTTTACTGGGACGGGCCCCTCCGGGGCCCGTCTTTTTTGTTGGACCGGCCCCCGCGAGCTTGTATTCGCGGGGTGTTGTGGATATCCTCATGCGCGGTGATCGAAGTTTGAGTGGAGTTATCTTTAGAGTGTCCGCGGGGTTCCTGGTCGGGGCCCTGGTGTTGCTGGCGCTCTCGCTATACCTGTCGGATTACTATCTCGGAGAGCAGCGGCGGCTGGCTACCGCCGGGGACATGAGGGGGGCGATGGAGCAGGTGCGCACCGCCGAGCGGCTGGACCCGTTCAGCCCGAGGCCGTTGCAGGCCAGGGCCGCTCTGTTGCAGCGGCAGGGCCGGTACGGAGAAGCCGCCGAAGCGCTGGAAACCGCGATCCAGCGGGACCCCAACAACTACACGCCCCACATGGTCCTGGGGTTTCTACAGATGAACCAGCTAAACGATTACGGCGCCGCGACGGAGTCTTTCCGGGAGGCGCTGGAGAGGAACCCGCGGGCCACCGTGATCTCCACCGCCCTGGCCCAGGCGCTGCTCCGGCAGGGTGAGTTTGAGGAAGCCCGTCAGGTGTACGAGAGGCTTCGGGAGGACGGCCGGATTTCTACCCAGAGCCTCTACAACCTCGGCCGCATCTACGTGCGCGCGGGCGAGGCGGAGAAGGGGATGAGGGTTCTGGAAGAGGCCCGGCGGCAGGCGATCCAGGCCCTGGAGGTCGCGGAGCCTCCGAGGCGCTCTGAGGCGGCCGAGTTCGTGGATTCCATAGAGCTGTCCATAGCCGACGCGCTGGTGGTCAAGGGCCAGTACGCGGAAGCCCGCGAGATAGTGGCGGAGAGTTCGGCGGACCAGGCCGACGCCATACTCGCCCTGCTCGACTCCGATCCCGAGATGTACCGGGAGTCTGTGAAGAACAGTGAGATCTACTGACCCCCAACCCTGGCGTCGGGGCCAGCGCGACGACCTGATCCTCCCGGAGGTACTCCACGTTCTCTGGGGCAGACGGGTCTTGCTGCTGGGTGTGGTACTGCTTCTCGTCCTGGCCTCGCTGGTTTTCAGCGCGCTGCGAGAGCCGGTTTACGAGGCTGAAGCGGTGGTGGAGATCCTGCCCCAGGGAAGCCTGGGCACTGGGCAGGACCCTGAAGTCTTTTTGGAGGAGGTGGTCGGCGTCGTCAACACGGGTGATCTGCGGCAGGAAGCTATCGAGCGCTCGGGCTGGCCTCACGGAGAGCAACGGTTCAGGCAGCAGTTGAGCCTGCAGCCGTTCGTCGAGCAGGGGAGTGAGGAGATCGGCCTGGCCGTCAGGCTGACCGGAGCGGAGCCCGAAACGACTACCCGGGCGGCCAACGCTTATGCCACGCTTTTCGTGGAGCGGGTAGACCAGCTTAGCGACCGGCTCGCGGGCGGGTCTCTGGCGGCCGAGGCCAGCATGCAGAGCCTGGCCGCCGCGCCGGAGAACTCTTTTCTCCCGAGGGCCGTAATGCATGCCCTGCTGGCCGCCGGTGTGGGGGTCGTGGTCGGCGGGGCCGGGGCGCTGCTGCTGGAGAGCCGCGACCGCAACTGGCGGGGAGCCCGGGATGCCGAGCTGACGTTGCGGGCGCCGGTGCTCGGGGTGATCCCCGATTACTCTCCGGAAGAAGGGGAGGTCTGAGTTGCAGCCCGAGGTCACCTGGGACGTGCGGGTAAGGAAGTTCCTCGCTTCGTATTCGCCCCTGAGGCCGCACTTCGAGGAGCTGGCCGGACGTCTGTTGTCGGCGGAGCCGGCCCGGAGCGTGGTGGTTACCGGGCCGGAGCCGGGCACCGGGTGCTCCAGCGTCTGTCTGGGGCTCGGAGCCGCCCTGGCGGACATGGGGCGCCGCACCGCCATCGTGGACTGCAACCTGGACCGGCCCCACCTCCACCAGGTGTTCGGCGAGCCCAACTTCGTGGGCCTCACCAACAGCCTGGAAAGGGATAAGGCCCTCGAAGGCTCCGGCTTCGCGCCCGTACCCGGTCTCCTGGTGGTGCCCACGGGACCCGTTCCCCCGGACCCGGCGGCCCTCCTGGATTCCGGCCGCTTTGTCGAGGCGGTTCGGGAACTCGGGCAAGCCCACGAAGTCGTGCTGCTGGACGCCCCGGTGTCGGGCCGGGTGCTGGAGATCTCCACGCTCGCCCGAGGGTTCGACGGCGTACTGCTCGTCGTCCACGCCTCCCGGACGCCGAAGAACACGGCCCGCGCGGCGACGGACGACCTTCTGGAAGAGGGAGTGAACTTGCTGGGTGTGGTGTTAAACGGATGTTCCTGAGCAGCGGCCGACACCAGCCCAGCACGAAGTTTGGGGGCCGGTTGTGACCCGGCAACTGCGTCAGGACGAGGTGCGAGAGAGCCGGGGGCGCGGCAAAGCGCGCCGCGTGGGGCGTGCCCTGGCGGCCTTCAAGGCGCTGGTTCTGCTGGCCCTGATCGCCGTCACGGCCTACGGGATGCTCAACCAGGCCCTCTACACGGACGACCTCTGGCTCCCGGTCGCCGCCGGAATACTGGGGGTGCTGCTGGTTACGCTGTTCGTGCGCGGCTATTACCGGGACGTACCGCGCGTCGGCTGGGTTCTCGTGGCTCTCATGGCGGTTCTCGTCGCCACGAAGGGCCTATCTATGACCTGGACCATAAGCGAGACGGAGACCGTGAGGGAGTTGCTGCGCTCCTCCATGTACCTCGCGGCCTTCGTTGTGGCCCTTGCCGCCGTCTCGACGAGCCGCCAGGTCTCGCCCGTCGTGGACGCGGCGGTTCTGATGTCCGTCGCGGTAGCCGGCTACGGGCTCTTGCAGAAGATAAACCCGGTGGCCTACTCGGCCACCACCCCCGACGGCGTCAGGATCGGCTCGACCCTGGAGTACGCCAACACCACTGCCATGATCGTCGGCGTGGGCATAGTCTTGGGGCTGGCCCGCATGAACGACATGAGAGGCCCGCTGCCGCGGGGCGTGTACGCCGCGTTCGTGCTGTTGTTCGGCGCGGCCCTGTACCTGACCCTCTCCCGGGGCGGTATGCTCTCTTTGGGGGTCGGGCTCCTCGTGATGTTCGCCCTCGGCGGCAACCGGCTGCAGACCTTCTCCAACCTGCTCCTCGTTTCGGCCCCCCTGGCCTGGTTCGTCTACCGGGCACAGGGTCTCGACGCCCTGTTTCTCGCCGGCGCGCCCGAAGGCCAGCAACTCGCCGCCGGGGCCGCCCTCTTGACGGATCTCCTGATCGCCCTGGGCGTCGCCTTTGTTTTGCAGGCGGTCTACGCTGTTGCGGCAGCTCGTTACGAGCTGGTGTCCGGGGCGCGCCGGGTGTTCGGCGCGGCGGTCCTGGCCGCGGTACTGGTGCTCGGGTGCGTCGGGTTCTACCTGGCGGCGGACGAGTTGCTGGCCGGGAACTTCTCCGAGGCCGTGACCGAGCGGATGGACCAACAAGGCGACGCCAGCGAGCGGCTCGCTTCTCTAAGCTCCAACTCCCGGTCGCAGTACTGGGAGGTGGCCTGGGAAGAGTGGAGGGAGCGCCCCCTTCTGGGGACCGGGGCCGGCACCTTCCTGTACACCTGGCAGCAGAACCGGCCCGGCTTCGGCGGCGTTCGACAGGTACACAACGTCTACCTGGAGCAGGGGACCGAGACGGGCGTGGTAGCCTTCCTGGCCCTGACCGGTTTCGCGGTGCTGCTGGTAGGCTACACCGCCCAGGCGGCCTGGCGCTCGGCTCCTCTCGGCAGCCGCCGCATCCTGCTCTCGGGCCTCACCGCCGCGCTGGTGGTCTACCTCTTCTCTTCGGCCCTGGAGTGGCACTGGTACCTGCCACCCTCCACCTTGATCTTCTTTATCCTCGCCGCCGCGGCCGTCAAGCTCGCCTCCCGGGAAGACTGGACCCTGGATGAGGATAGCCCCTACCCGCCGCCTTCCGAGGTGCCCGGCAAGAGATAGGGGTGCTTCGTCCGGGGACCGGGGGCGGGGCAATGGAGAAAGACGCCGTTTGAAGCCTCTCCGACTAGAGACTATCATCGTGCCTCATGGTCTCTGATTCAGGCTTCGGGCGGGGCGCGTTCTCTTGAGCGTCCGGCCGGAGGCCCACCGGCAAGAGGGGTACGACGAGTACGTAGACCGCATCGCCCGCGGCGTGGGCATGAGCTCCGCCGGCCAGGGCATAGGACGCCTGCTCGGCTACCTCACGCACGTGGCGATAGCCCAGATGCACGGTGCCGCCCAGCTCGGGTTCTACGCGCTCGGCATGGCGGTCGTGCAGGTGGCCAACATCCTCTCGCAGTTCGGGATGGACAACGGCGTGGTGCGCTACGTCGCCCACCACGGTGCTGCAGGGGACCTGGCGCGGGTTCGGGGCACGATCCTCCAGGCCCTCGGCGTGACCTTCGGTATCAGCGTCGTCCTCTCGGGCGGCCTGTTCTTCGGGGCCGGGTTTCTCGCGGAGACGGTCTTCAACAAGCCGTTCATGGACACCGTGTTCCGGGCCTTCGCCCCGGCCCTGCCCTTTTTTACCCTGATGAGCATGACGCTCTGGGCCACCCAGGGGTTCCAGACCGTACGGTACGCCACCCTCGTCCAGCAGGTCCTGCGCCCGCTCGGCAACCTGGCCCTGGTCGTGTTCTTCTACCTGGTGGGGATGCAGATATTGGGCGCGGTGGCGGCGTACGTGCTCTCAATGGCTTTCGGCGCGGCGCTCGCCCTCTACTACCTGCGCAAGGTCTTCCCGAAGCTGATAGACCAGGACCTCAAGCCCGTATACGAGAGCCGGGCGCTCTTCGCGGTCTCCGGGCCGATGATCATCGCCAACTTCACCCAGTACATAAACCTGTGGACCGCCGTGCTCGTGCTCGGCATCTTCGAACTGCCCGCTGTTGTCGGGGTCTACGATGTGGGAGCCCGCACGGCGGCGCTCTCTACGCTGGTCCTGATCGCCTTCGGTGGCATCTTCTCGCCCATGATCTCCAGCCTCTACCGGCAGGGGCTCACCCGGGATCTGAGCTACCTGTACAAGGACGTTTCGCGCTGGGCTTTTACCGGGGCCCTGGTGTTCTTCTTGATCACGGCCCTGCTCTCGCGGGACATCATGTCGGTCTTCGGCGAACAGTTCGTCTCCGGGTGGCCCGTTATAGTGATCGTCGCGGCGGCCCAGCTCTATAACTCCTCCGTAGGCCCGACGGCCCGGGTTCTGGCGATGACCGGCCACCAGCGCCTGGTGATGGCCGCCACCATAAGCTCCGCCGGGACCGCGGTAGTACTGAACTTCCTGCTAGTCCCCATCTTTGGCCTGCTGGGTGCCGCGGCGGCCACCGCGGCGGCCCTGATCGTCTCGAACACCCTGAGCCTTTTTTTCGTGCACCGCTACCTGGGTTTCTGGCCCTACGGAAGCCGCTACGTAAAGCCCCTGGCCGCCGGGCTCGCCGCGGCCGCGGCGGTCTACCTGGGCCGCGCCGTCCTGCCAGATTACACGGGGCTGCCGGCTCTGGCCGTCTTTACGCCGCTGTTCCTGGCGGCTTTCGTCGGGGTGCTGGTCGGGCTCGGCCTCAGCCCCAGCGACCGTCAGTTCCTCGGCTCTTTCTGGACAGCGGTCCGGCGTAACCTCCGGCGGGGCGCGGAGGAATGAGAGGTACCCGCCCGCGGGTGCGCCGGGCCGCCGAGCGGGCGCGGGGCAGCCTCCACGTGGACCTGAACCGGGATTACCGGAGGACAGTCTTTCTGGCCGGCAGCGGCCGCAGCGGGACGACCTGGCTCTCGGAGATCATCAACCACCGCAACGACTACCGGTACGTCTTTGAGCCGTTCTACCCGGATCGGGTGAGGCCCTGCAAAGGGTTCCGGCGCAAGCAGTACCTCAGGCCGGACGATCGGCGGGAGGAGTTCCTGGGGCCGGCCCGGGACATACTCTCCGGGAAGGTGAGAAGCCTCTGGACGGACCGCTACAACCGCAAGCTGCTCGTGCGGCGGCGCCTGATCAAGGACA
>SIRX01000107.1 GCA_004563715.1 Actinomycetota bacterium
CCACGAAAGGAAGGAGCAAGGGTGAAGACAGCTAAAGAAAGATGATCGATGCTAGACTGCCAAAAAGAGACCCTGGGTGGTCAATTTCAAAGCGTTGATCTGATCTACTTCAGAGCGTTGCCAACAATATTGGCACTATGCCAATTGAAGACAGGGTCGAGGTCTTCTCAAGAGCTGTGTCCCCAGTACTGTTGCCCATGATCGATTATCTTGGTGCTCTCAATCTCGAAGACGAAGCGACCGAGAGTACATCTGGCGAGGCTACTTAACAGTGTGTAATCAGGTACGAGCTAACTTATGGAAGAGAACAACCTCTTTGCTGCTGGCGGTGGTCCCCTTTTGATCCGCATACCATTTGCGGTTTGGTACACACCGCCAGATCCTCCCATCAGGGGAGCTAGTAGGAAAGGGAGGCTTGAATTCGGTGAAGTTGGTTTCCTCCATCGCTTCGAGATATTTAGGTAATTGCCATGATGGATCAGAAAAGGCTACCATTTGGACGAGTAAGGTTTCGCGATCGACAACCCGTGCTATAGAGTTGAAGGTGGCGCGTAGCTGCTCATAGTACCCCGCAAGGTTTTGCTGTCTACGATCTCCGAAAGTGTAGAATGCGCCACCTTGACCGTCCAATGTGTTCGCTATCCAAAATGGCGCAGGTGTTTCCCTACGACCTTGCACCTGCCAACGATGATAGATAGCGTGAACACCTGGGTAAGGAGGCGACGTCAGGACTAACCTGGGCGGATTGTCCGCTACTTGAGGCTCGTCTTCTATCCCAACAACAGATCGATTTAGGCAAGTTACTTCGAACGGGCCGTGCGGCAAGTCTTTCAGAGCAGCAGAAAACTCTCTGGCTCCTTGCTCCATAGACGCAAGGTGAGCAAGGAGCCGTTTACGGAACTCTTTGGCTGAAGGGATCTCTTTGCGGGAATCTAAAGCCCATTGCGCGGTTCCAAGTAGAGCGCAGCGAACGAAGTTTTGCTGTTTCTCGCTCGGCAACTCTCCCAAACTGGCGAGCGCCAATTCCAGGGTTTTCCGTATAGGCCAAGTGTTCTTACCGCTGATATTGTTCTGGTACCCTTGCTCGATCCATTCCGTAGCTCTCATAGGAGAATTGCGAAGATTGAGCCTCTCTTCTGACCCACTAGCCCAGTTGTTGATATTCTCGAAATCGTGCTCAAACAAAGGCGTCGTCTTTACTTTGGCAGTAAAGGTAGCTAGGCTGCTGACGTCTGTTCCGACAGCTCGGCGTCCAAGAGAACGTGCTTCCACGAGCGTAGTGCCACCGCCCATAAAAGGATCAAAGACCACCTCACCGGGCTGGGTGAACATCTCGATCGCAGCCCGAGCAAACAAAGGTGAGAATCGTGCTGGATAACGATGAAAAGTGTGGGTCAGGCCATTGACTGCTCTGCGACTGTGAACCGCCTCGACAAAGTCATCTGCGAAAGCGCTATTGTACCCAACCTCGTTCGCCGCTATTTTCTATCCTCCCAGCGTGGCTTACCACGACTGTCCTGGAAGAATAATGATCGATTATGTACGAAGAGTCAACTGCTTCCTTGAAGGCTATAATCACTATATGGTCGAAACGGTCAAGAGTCCAGCAGAACAAAAAGTTCTGCTGAGCACTATTAGTTGGGAGACCTATGAGCGGCTGCTGGAGGACCACCAGGACAGCAGCGCGCCACGCTTCACGTACGACCGGGGTATGCTGGAGATCATGAGCCCCTCACCGGAGCACGAGATATTCAACCGCCGGATAGCCCAACTCGTGCTGGCGGTTACGGAGGAAATGGGCATAGATGCCGAGGATCTCGGCTCAACAACCTTCCGGCGCGAAGATATAGAGCGCGGCTTCGAGCCCGACTCTTGCTTCTACATCCAGAACGAGGAACGTGTCCGCGGCAAGAACCGCATAGACCTGGCTGTGGACCCGCCACCGGACCTGGTAGTCGAAATCGACATCACCAGTCCCTCTATAAACAAGCTGCCCATCTACGCCCAGATCGGTATTACCGAAGTCTGGCGCTACGATGGAGAGAGACTGGCAATATTCAAGCTTGGAGACGAAGACTACGTCGAGACCTCGGAGAGCACCGCTTTGCCCCCCCTCACGAGTTCCACCCTCTCCGAACTCATAAAGCGCAGCAGGTCAACGAGACGCACCGTCTGGCTCAAGGAGGTTCGTGAGTCCGTCCGTAGAGAACTTGGTTGAGACACCGGCGCTTTCTACCCTTCGCGCCGGACGCGGTAACCGATCTGCTGTAGCTGGGCGAGCAGCCACAGCTCGGCGGCCTCTTCGTCAGCACCGCCCAAATACTTCGTGGGCACGTTCATGACCTGTTCGGGGCCCAGACCGCCGAACCAGATCTTGATGCTCTCCTCTGAACGCGTCACTACCGCCTCGGGGTAACCCGCCACGTTTGGCAGCCCCGTGAGCCTCACACTGTCACCGGCATCGCCACCACCGCATGCTAGCACGGGGCCGGGCTTCCGGGCCGGGTGCTAAACTCTGCTACACGCCCCGGCGGCGCGCCGGGATACTAGAAACGGTGAGCCGGATGCTGGAGAAACCAGAGACTAGACGCCGCGGGAGCAAGACCCGGGCGCGAATAAAAGCCTTTGAAGACGGCAAAATCCGCCGCCGCTCCGACACACTAGCCACCGAGGAGCCGCTGGAGATACGCCTGGTATCCGGCGCCTCCCGGCAGACCATAGCCGTCACCATGCGGACGCCGGGCGCGGACTTCGAGCTGGCCGCCGGCTTTCTGTACGGGGAAGGCATCATCTCCTCGGCGGATGATATACGCGGGATCAGCTACTGCGTGGACCCGGAGGTCGACGCCGAACAACAGTACAACATCGTCAACGTCGAGCTGAGACCTGGGCTCGGCTACGATCCGCAGCCCCTAGAGCGTCACTTCTACACCACGAGCGCCTGCGGAGTGTGCGGCAAGGCTAGCCTGGAGCAACTGGAGCTGCGCGGCTGCGCCGTTTTGCCCCAAGGCCCGGCGATCTCCGCAGAGATAATCTACTCCCTACCGGAGAAGCTCCGGCAAAGCCAGGGGCTTTTCGAGGTCACGGGCGGGCTGCACGCGGCGGCCCTCTTCGATTCCGGTGGTGACCTGCACGCTCTCCGAGAAGACGTGGGCCGCCACAACGCAACCGACAAACTGTTCGGCTGGGCCTTGATGGAGCGAAAGCTGCCGCTGCACGATCGCCTGGTCATGGTTAGCGGGCGCAGCAGCTTCGAGATCCTACAGAAGTGCCTGGTCGCCGGGGTGCCCGTGGTCTGCGCTGTCTCCGCTCCGAGCAGCCTCGCCGTAGACGTGGCCCGGCAGTTCGGTATCACCCTGATCGGATTCCTGCGCGACAGGCGGTTCAACGTGTATGCGTTCCCCGAGAGAATCCGCCAGCAGGCGAGACGCGGAAGCTAGCGCGGCCCGGCGTTGCACGGCGTTGTATATAATAGAGACGGTATAGCAACAAATAGTCCTTGAACCGAATAGCGATACCGTTTCACAATTCGGCACTCGGCGGGAACGTTCAATAAAGACGAAAGGGGTGAGCGAGTTGGCTACCACGGCGGAAGTAGCGGTTGGCACCGAACGGGGAAGGACGATCTGTGGTTTCTGCGGCGTCGGATGCGGCCTGGTCCTCGACCTGCAAGACGGGGTTATCACCAAAGCGACCGGGGATAAGGAAAACCCGAGCAGCAAAGGCGAGGCCTGCATCAAAGGCCGTGAAGGCTGGCGGCACGTCTACAGCGACCGGCGGCTTACGCGACCCCTGGTACGCAAGGACGGCGAGCTCGTGCCCGCCTCGTGGGATGAAGCCCTGGATCTGGTAGCGAGCAAGATGACGCAGATAAAGAACGAGCACGGTGGGGACGCCTTCGGCATGTTCAGCTCCTCCCGGTCGTCGAACGAGCTCAACTACCTGTCGGGCCGTTTCGTGCGGCAGGTACTGGGAGCAAGCAACATAGACAGTTGCAACCGTGCTTGACACGCCGCCAGCGTCACCGGTCTGGTGGCAACGTTCGGAGCGGGTGGAGCGACCACTTCCTACGAGGAGTTCGAGAACACCGACCTCATAATCTGCTGGGGCAGCAACACCCAGGAGTGCCATCCGATCATCTACAACCACATGCGCCGGGGTGTCAAGAACGGCGCAAAGATGGTCGTGGTGGACCCGCGGAAGATAGACCAGACGAAAAAGGCCGACAAGTGGCTGCCCGTCAACGTCGGCACGGATATCTGCCTGGCGAACGCCATGGCGAACGTGATCATTGCCGAAGGCCTCCAAAACCAGGAGTTCATAGAGAGGGCGACGGAGAACTTCGAGGCGTACAGGGAGAAAGTATCGGGTTATACCCCGGAGTACGCCGAGCAGATCACCAACGTGCCCGCCGAAGACATCCGCGAGGTAGCCCGCCTGTACGCCACCGCGGACAGGGCGATCCTGAACTGGACGCTGGGCATCACCGAGCACCACAACGGGGCGGACGCGGTTTTCGCGCTCATCGCCCTCGGGCTCCTTACCGGCCACGTCGGCAAGTACGGCAGCGGTCTGAACCCGCTGCGCGGCCAGAACAACGTGCAGGGCGGCGGAGATATGGGAGCCCTCCCCAACCGCATGGTCGGTGGCTGGCAGTGGAACGATCCCGAAGCGCGCCCGCTCTTTGAAGAGGTCTGGGGCGCGCCGCTACCGCAGAAGGTCGGCAAGAACCAGGCCGAGATGATGGAGGCGGTCGAAAGCGGCGAGATCCGGTGCATGTACGTGATCGGCGAGAACCCGGCCCAGTCCGACGCCAACGAACTCCACCACGAGAGGCTTTTCTCCGGCCTGGACTTTCTCGTCGTGCAGGACATCTTTCCGACAAAGACCGCCCGCATGGCGGACGTGGTACTGCCGGCCGCGGCGAGCTGGTGCGAGACCGAAGGCACCGTCGTCAACAGCGAACGGCGGGTGCAAAGAATCCACAAGGTGATCGACCCTCCCGGTGAGGCCCGGCCCGACGAGTGGATTCTCCAGGACATCGCCAACCGGATGGGCGCGAACTGGGAGTTCGAGACGGCGGAGGACATCTGGAACGAAGTGCGCCGGCTCGCGCCCAACTTCTCCGGCATCAGCTACGAGCGGTTGGAGAGATACGGCGGCATCCAGTGGCCGTGCCTGGACGGGGACGAGGAGGAGATCTCGGACATCACACCCCAGGAGCAACTGGCCGCAGGCGTCAAAGGCGCCAAGGAAAGCGGCGAAGAAACGGCGACCACGGCCGTAGCGAGGAAGACGGAACTGGGAACCAAGTTCTTGTACGCGGAACTCTGGGGGGACGTCGTAGAGAGGCGGGCCCCCTTCCACCCCGTGGACCACGAGGGGCCGGTGGAGATGCCGGACGCGGAGTACCCTTTCCAGCTAACCACGGGACGCCGGCTGGCCTTCCACAACACGGGCACGATGACCCAGAACTACAAAAAGGTCAAAGACCCGGAGGAACTGCTGGAGATCTGCGAGGAAGACGCGCGGGCGCTCGGCGTCGAAGACGGCAGCTTTGTGAAGGTCAGCTCCCGGCGCGGCACCGTGCCGGCGGTCAAGGCCCGGGTAACCGACCGGGTACGCCCCGGGCTGCTGTTCATGGGCTACAGCTTTCCGGACCAGGTGCCGACAAACGTCCTGACCATAAACGCTATAGATCCGCAATCCGGCACCGCCGAACTGAAAGCCTGCGCGGTGAAGGTAGAGCCCGCGGCGTAACCGCAACAACCTGGGGAGGAGGCTCGCCGTACAGGCCGCCTCCTCCCCGTTTCCCGCGAGAGCTCATATCTCCGCGAATCGGGAGAACAGGACCCGAACCATCTCCGTGTTCACCAGCCGCTTGTCGATCATGGCGTCGAGCCCGGAGAGTACGGCGTCTGTTTTTCTCCGTCCGGCCTACCGCTATCACCATCACGGGCGGGTCCGCCGAGATCGCATCACACCCGCTGCCCCCGGCTCGGAAAGCCAACTGCCGGGTAACGCAGCAAACGGCTAAGGTTCACACGCTCGCGGTGCCGGTTTCGCCGTCTCTGTTCTCCTGCAACCCCCTTTCTCTAACGGGGTGCGCGGTTGCTCCCGGAGGTCCCTTACGTTTCTCTAGCTTGTAATCGCGATGTCTCCTTCGTCCGGCGCCCAGCGAGGGACCTCCGTCGGCAACATGTTCCTTTCGAAGATATCCAACGGCACGTAGAGCGTGCAACACACGTTCGGGATATCCACTATACCGCTGATCCTACCCTCCACCGGGGCGGTACCGAGGATCACGTACGCCTGTGCCTCCGTATACCCGAACTTGGTGAGGTACTCGATGGCGTTCAGGCACGCCCGGCGATAGGCTATGTGCGCGTCCAGATAGTGTTGGGTGCCGTCTCTCTCGTCCACGGAGATGCCCTCGAAAACCATGAAGTTCTGGTAGCGAGGCTCGACCGGCCCAGGCTGGAACAGGGGGTTGGTGACTCCGTACTTGGCCACGCCACCCTTGATAATCTCCACGTGTAGATCCAGGTAACCGGCCATCTCGATAGCGCCGCAGAAAGTGATCTCGCCATCCCCCTGCGAGAAGTGTATGTCGCCCATCGAGAGGTTCGCCCCCTCTACATATACCGGGAAGTACACCCGGGAGCCGTGAGAGAGGTTCTTGATGTCGCAGTTGCCGCCGTGTTCCCGAGGCGGTACCGTCCGCGCGCCCTCCCGGGCGACCCGGTCGAAGTCCGAGCCGGTGAGGGACCCCAGCACCGCGTTCTCGGCGATGGGCGGGTTGGCCAGCGGCGGCACCCGGTCGGGGTCGGTGTCTATCAGGGCCTGCTCCCGGCGGTTCCACTCGTCCAACAACTCCTGGGACGGGGCGCAGCCGATCAGACCCGGGTGCGTGATCCCCGCCATCTTCACGTCCGGCACGTGCCGGGAGGTAGCGTAGATGCCGTGGAAGTTCCAGATGGCCTTGTGGGCCTCGGGGAAGTAGTCGGTGAGAAAACCTCCCCCGTTGTCCCGGGCGAAGATACCGGTGAACCCCCACTCGGACTCCGGCAAGGCGCCTATATCCAAGATGTCCACGACGAGCAGGTCGCCCGGCTCGGCTCCGTTGACGGCTATGGGCCCCGAGAGCACGTGGACCCGGGAGAGCTGCACGTCGCGAATGTCGTTGGCGCTATCGTTGTCTCCTATCTGGCCGTCGGTCCAGTCGAGGCACTCGATCCGGAAGGTCGTGCCGGGGTCCACCGCAACGACCGCCGGGATGTCCGGGTGCCAGCGGTTGTGCCCGACGACCTCCTGCTCATCCATCTTCTTGCTCAGGTCCACCTTGAATAACGTCTCAGGCATGCTTCTCCTTCCCCACAAACTCTTTGCCGAGCAGAACGCGGGCAGCATGAGCTACAAACACCGTGCTGCGTATAGAATCACTCCCTTCCCCACCAGGAAACTTTTTTTACAATCCGATTGTGAAGTCTACCAGGGAATGAGACAATACGTCAATAGTAACCAACGTCACAGCAGCGGTTGGGGACCAGTTCGGCGGGAAGGGAAAAGTTGCCGGTATACGAGTTCGACTGCGAGGATTGCGGTCCGTTCGAGGTAAGGAGGAGTTTCGAGGAAGCCGGAGAGCCTGCAACGTGTCCGGGATGCCGTTCGGCCGGCCGGCGCGTTTATTCGGTGCCGGGAACCTCGAGGACGCCGGCACCTCTCTCCAGGGCTTTGGAACGTTCCGAAAGAAGCGCCGATAGCCCCGAGATCGTCGGCCGGCCCCCGGGCGGAACAAAGGCTCCGGGCCGGAAAGCCGTTCACCGTCACGGGCGGCCCTGGGCCCTGGGTTAATTCGACGGCTTGAACCCCGGCGAGGCCCGGCTCCGCAAACGAAACGTTCAATTCGAGAAGTTGTGTTTTCTCATTGCCCCGGGCACCCGGTTAAATTAAACTCCCCGTGGGTGTTGGACAATCAGGGAGGAAAGCCGTGAACGAGTTGCAACCGCTCAGGTTCCACCGGATTCTGGTGCCGATCGACGAGTCCCGGCCTTCTCACAACTCTCTGGCGGTGGCTGCGGGCATAGCCCGCGAGTCGGGGGCTACGGTGGTTTTGGCCCACGTGGCCGAGATGAGCTACTCGCAGGACCGGAACGAGATGCTGGCGACCTACGGCGAGCACATAGTCAAGGACTTCGAGCGGTACGGCCAGGACCTGCTCCGGCGCACGGCCGAGAGCGACACGTTCGCCGGGATAGAGGTCGAGATGGAAGAGCTCTTCGGAGACCCCGCGCGGGCGCTGCTGGACCTCGCCGACCGCAAGAACATAGACGCCATCGTGATGGGCAGCCACGGGCGGGGGGCCTGGGGACGCATGATCCTGGGTTCCGTAAGCCAGCGCGTTGTACACGAGGCCAAGGTGCCGGTGGTCATCGTTCCGCCGCACCTGAAACGCGCCGAGGAGATAGAAGCTTAACTCTTTGCAACGCTTGTATCTGCCCGGCTGTTTGGTTATCGTGTACAGCACTCGTTCGGAGAGGGTGTCCGGGGAAGGGGGCTTGCGAAACCAGATCCTCCACAAGCGCACACAGGCGGGACAAACATAGACGAGGGAAGGGGTGTACGTGGCGCAGAGCAGTGCCGAATGGGAACGCATAGAGCATACCAGCGCTTTCAAAGAACTAATGCAAAGCAAGAAGGCGTTCATTGTACCAGCGACGATATTTTTTCTGGCCTTTTACATGGGCTTGCCCATACTCACGGGTTTTACCACGTGGCTCAACGGCCCGGTGATCGGCGCGATAACCTGGGCTTACGTCTACGCTTTCGCCCAGTTCATAATGACCTGGACGCTACTGCACCTGTACGTCAGCTGGGCCAACAGGTGGGACGAACTCGTGGATCAGGCACGCCGCGAGGCTGCGGGAGCCCCGGCAAACGCTGATGCCCGAGGGGAGGGTTGAGCCCCATGCAGACCGACGATATTGTCGCACTGATTTTTTTTGTTGCGGTTATACTCCTCACGCTCGGAGTAACTTACTGGGCGGCCAAACGCAACGTCGGGGCCAGCTCGCACTACGTCGCGGGGGGCCAGATAACGGGCTGGCAGAACGGGCTGGCGATCTCCGGCGACTACCTCTCGGCGGCCTCTTTCCTGGGTATAGCCGGGGCCATCGCCCTCTCGGGTTTCTCCGGGTTCTACCTGTCCATCGGGTACCTGGTGGCCTACCTGACAGTGTTGCTGCTCGTGGCCGAGCCGCTCAGAAACCTGGGCAAGTACACCCTGGCCGACATGCTCACCACCCGCTTCAACGCTCGCGGGGTGCGGGCCGCCTCCGCGCTCAACACCATCGCCATCAGCACGTTCTACATGATCGCGCAGCTCGTCGGCGCGGGCGCGCTGATCGCGCTGCTCCTACCGTTCATGCCCCCGACGCTTTCGATCATCCTGGTCGGTATCCTGATGACCGTCTACGTGGTGGCCGGCGGCATGGTCGCGACGACCTGGATCCAGATCATCAAGGCCGTCCTGCTCGTTACCGCCACCATTGCGCTGACCATAGCGGTGCTGGCGCAGTTCAGCTTCAACCCGCTGACGGTCTTCAACGAGGTGCAGGCCCAGGCCGGCCGGGAGATGGTGATACCGCCCCCGCCCGAAACTTTCGGCAGCGGCCTGGACACCGTATCGCTGTTCCTGGCGCTGGTCCTGGGTACGGCGGGCCTGCCGCACATACTCATCCGGTTCCTCACGGTACCCGACGCCAAGACGGCCCGCAGCTCCATCGTCTGGGCGGTCTGGATCATCGGCGGCTTCTACCTGCTGACCCCGATAATCGGTTACGGCGCGACGCTGCTGGTCGGCCGGGAAGCTATCGCCAACCAGGACCCCGCAGGCAACGTGGCCGCCCCGCAGCTCGCGGCCGCCCTCGGTGGCCCGGCTTTCCTGGGCTTTATCTCGGCGGTGGCCTTCGCCACCATCGTCGCCGTGGTGGCCGGCCTCGTCATCAGCGCCTCCGGCGCGTTCGCCCACGACTTCTACAACAACGTGCTGCGCCGCGGCGAGGCCTCCGAGAGCGAGCAGTTCCGGGCGGCCCGGATCGCTTCGGCGGGCGTGGCCATCGGCTCTATAATCCTGGCGCTTAGCTTCCAGGGGTTGAACGTGGCCTTCCTGGTGGCGCTGGCGTTCGGCGTCGCGGCGAGCGCCAACGTGCCCGTAATCCTCCTGACCATCTTCTGGAAGAAGTTCAACACGGCGGGGGCGGTAACGGGCATGCTCACCGGTTTGATCTCCTCGGTCGGCCTCACGTTCCTGAGCCCGAACATCCTGGGAGACGCAGCGCTCTACCCGCTGGAACAGCCGCCGGCTATCTTCTCCGTCCCGCTCGGCTTCCTTGGCTGCTACCTGGGCACCCTGCTGGGCGGCCGGGCCGCTGAAGAGGAACAACGCACGGGCAAGCAGGTCTCGTATGAGGAGATCTACGTCCGCGCCAACACCGGTATCTCCGACGTGGAGGAAGAGCTGGAGACGGCAGAAACAGAGACGCAGACCACTTAACGGAAGCCAGGTTCAAAAACCTTCCGGGAGGTCCCGCGCTCAGGCGCGGGACCTCCTGGATTCCGGGGTTCTTACTGCAGTAGGTTTGCGGGAACGCCCCAACGACCCCTTGCAGAAAGCTGCTAGCCGGCCGGTATCCGGGCCACGGCCTCTTCGATCTCCTGCTCGGAGTGTTCGAGGTCCTCGAGGTTCCCGGCCAGGTATTGCTCGTAGGCGGCGAGGTCGAAGTGGCCGTGGCCGCAGAGGTTGAAGAGGATGACTTTCTCCTCACCGGCTTCCCGGGCCTCCAGCGCCAGGTCCATCGTCGCCCGGATGGCGTGGTTCACCTCCGGGGCGGGGACGATGCCCTCGGCCCGGGCGAACGCGAGCCCCGCCTCGAAGGTCGGGTTCTGCGGGTAGGCGCGGGCTTCCACGAGCCCCTCGTGCACGAGGGCCGAGACGATCGGGGACTCGCCGTGGTAGCGCAGGCCGCCGGCGTGGATGCCGGGCGGCACGAAGGAGTGCCCCAGGGTGTGCATCTTCATCATCGGGGTCATCCCGGCGGTGTCGCCGAAGTCGTAGACAAAGCGCCCTTTGGTGAGCGTGGGGCAGGAGGCGGGCTCGACGGCCACGAGGCGGGTCCGCCGGCCGTTCGTTAGGTTCTCCCGCAAAAACGGGAACGCGACGCCGCCGAAGTTCGAGCCGCCGCCCGCGCAGCCGACCACCACGTCCGGATACTCTCCGGCGAGCTCCATCTGCCGCAGGGCCTCCTGGCCGATAACGGTCTGGTGCAGGAGTACGTGGTTGAGCACGCTGCCGAGCGAGTACTTCGCGTCGTCGTTTCCAACCGCGTCCTCGACGGCCTCGGAGATGGCGATGCCCAGAGAGCCCGGAGAGTCGGGAGACGCGGCCAGGATGTCGCGGCCCGCCCGGGTGAGGTCCGTGGGGCTAGCGTGGACGGTGGCGCCGTAGGTCTCCATCATGATGCGGCGGTAGGGTTTCTGGTCGTAGGAGACGCGGACCATGTACACGGTACATTCGAGGCCCATTTGCTGGCAGGCGAAGGCGAGTGACGAGCCCCACTGGCCCGCGCCGGTCTCGGTGGTGAGGCGCCGGACGCCCTCCTCGCGGTTGTAGTAGGCCTGGGGGACGGCGGTGTTGGGCTTGTGGCTGCCGGCGGGCGAGACGCCCTCGTACTTGTAGTAGATGTGGGCCGGGGTGTCCAGGAGCTTCTCCAGGCGCCGGGCCCGGAACAGGGGCGTCGGGCGCCAGAGGCTGTAGATCTCGCGTACTTCTTCCGGGATCGGGACAAAGGGCTTGTCCGTGACCTCCTGGCGGATGATCTCCTGCGGGAAGATGGGGGCGAAAGCCTCGGGACCTACCGGCTCGCGGGTGGCGGGGTTTAGCGGCGGGTCCAGCCCGAACGGCAGATCCGGAACCAGGTTGTACCAGCTCTCCGGCAGGCTCTTCTCGTCGAGCAGAAACTTCGTGGTCTCCAAGTTCTCCTGACACCTCCGGTCTCGTCAAACGTCGGTTTCACCCGACATCTTACACCGTGGTCGTCACCCACCGCTCGCCGCGGGAAGCCTGGACCAGAGGGTTCCGGCCTTCAGGCGGACGGCTCCCCGGTCAGCGCTTCGTGCGCGACGCGCGAGACCTCTCGGATAGCGTGCAACGCTGTCTCCTCGCCGGCGTTCTCCACGACCACGACTATGAAGTACCGGCGCTCGACGCCGTCGCGGTCCTTGTAGAAGACCACTCCGGCGTCGATGAAGCTGGCCTCGTAGCTGCCGATCTTATGCGCCACCCGGACGTCATCGGGCAACCCCCCGGCGATGCGATCCTCGAAAGCCGTATCGGTCATGGCGGCGATCATCTCCTCGGAGCTTTCTTGAGAGGTGAAGGCGGGGTCAGCTACTTTCTCCAGCATCAGCAGCACGTCCTCCGGCGTGGTGGTGTTGGGGACCCAGTAAGAAGTGTCGCGGGCCCCGAGGTCTTCGAGCTCCGCCCGTATGGTCTCCTCGCCCAGGTAACGGGTGAGCATCGCCCAGGCCGTGTTGTCGCTCACGTTTATCATGTGGTGGGCACAATCGCGCAGGCTCATCGTGGTACCCACCGGGTAGTCGTGCAGCACGCCGGTCCCGTAACCCTGAACGTCGGAGTCCAGAATGGAGATCTCAGCGTCCAAGTCCACCTCGCCGCGCTCGGCGGACTTGTAGAGCGAGATCAGGGTCGGCAACTTGCCGAGGCTCGCCGCGAAGAAGACCCTCTCGCCCTCCAGGGAGATTTTCTGGCCGGTTTCCGGGTCAAAGACGACGATCCCGTAGTCCCCGCCGTGGTACTCAGTTATCTCCCCGATCCGGTCCTCTAACTTCTCCAGGGTTACGGGGGGCGCGGGTTCCTCCGGCGTCTGCGGGTCCTGAGGCGCTTCTGGAGGTGGTTTCGGCTTCTCCAGAGGCTCCGGCGGTTTGTCCGTAGCCGGTGGGGCCAGGGTTTGTACCGCGAGGTTCGTCGCCGGCCGGGCGGCCAGGGTGAAGCCCCCGGCGACGAGCACCCCCACAAGGAGCAGCACGGCTAGAGCCAGCAGACGACCCGGGGACCGGCGCTCATCGCGCGGTTGTTCTCTCTCGTCTTTGGGCAAACCGTCGTGTTCTATTGGTGAAGCTTTCTATTCACGTCTTGCGGACAACCGTCTCCCGAACATGCCCGTGTGGCCCAGGCCACACGGGCATGCTGCGCGGCTGCGAGGTGGTTCGCCCGTGGCGCTGCGAACCTCTCGGCCGAGGCGTGATCAGCCGCCGTTGCGTCCCCGGCCGCGCCGGTCGCCGCTGCGTTTCTGAAAAGGCCCGAAGATGGCGTACGTAACGGCACCGTTTCCAGGAGGCCCTTCGAGCGGACCGCCCCGTTCGCCCTGCTGGTTTACGAACAGTACCCGACCATCGGGCGAGAAACAACCCCCGCAGAACTCGGTATCGTTGGTTATGGTGCGGGCGAAGTCGTAGATCTCCCCCTTCGGTGTGAGACCCCGGATAAACTGCTCGCCGCTGCCGTCCTCCTGCAGAAAGATGTCGCCGGTGCGGGGTACGATCACGATGTTGTCCGGGTTCTCCAGCTTGACCGGATCGGTGGACTCGTAGATCAGGGTGAGGGTCTGGCGTCTCGGATCGAACTCATAGACCTGGCCGAGGTCTTGCTCGCCGCCCTCGGTACAGTCGAAGTAGACCCTGCCGTTACCGACCCAGGCACCTTCTTCACGGTCGAAGATGGCCGCTCCTTTGGCCTTTGCCTGCTCGCCGACCGCCAGCGGCGTGCTGTCGGTGTCGTCCTGGGGGTCCGGCTCCTCGATGGTCACCCACTCTACCTTGTACGGCCTGCCGACTTGAGGGAAGGTGTCCATTACGGCGTTCTCAACACCCTTTATCTTGAGCGCCTGCAAGACGCCCCGATCGTCCGACAGCCCCTGCGGACGCCGCCCCCGGGCGCCATCCCGGTTGCGTCTCGGGTTGCCCTCCGGGATGTAGCGGTAGAAGAAAGCATCGTCCCGGATGTCCTCGGTCTCGTAGAGGATTCCGTCCAGCCAGGCGACGGCCTCGTGTACAAAGCGGCCGGCGCTCTTGATGGGAACGGCCTCGACAGGCCCCCCGGCCCGCGAGTCTATCTCGAAGATGTAGCCGTGGGGCGTGCCGGTCGCTCCCCGGTCAACGACCTCCTCGCAGGCGATCCAGGTTCCCCACGGCATCTCGCCGCCGGCGCAGTTGGTCGAGGTTCCGCCCAGAACAGCGAAGCTCTCGACGACGTTGAGGCTACGGTCTACGACCAGCTTGGTATTGCCGGCGTTGTAGGTAGGATCCCGATCGTAGCGCTCGTCCTCGGGCACCACCACCGGGATCTCTCCCGGCCGGCGCCGGTTCTCGTGGTTGCGGATGAGGGTCGTGCTCCCGCGCGGTCCCCGGAACGCCCCCATGCCGTCGAAGATACCCGGCGTCGGGTTGCCGTCGTCCATCGGCTCGCCCTGACGGGAGATGATCTTGTAGCTGAACCCCCGTGGCAACGCGAGGTCGCCCATCGGAACCAACGGCCCATAACCCTCGACCCGCTCCGGCGGCAGACCCATCGCCGCCCGGGCCCCGAGCGCCGAAAGCCCTCCGCCAAGCGCCACCGCCGCCGCGCTCGCGCCCCCCAACTCTATAAAGTCGCGGCGGCTGAGCCCGCGCTCCCGGCCTTCATGAACGTCCACGCCGTTACCTCCTCTAGAGACCGTTATGCTCAGAGAGAAGATATAACAACAAACCTTAACCTTTTTGTTACACGACCGTAAACTTTATGTTAACAATGCGATTAGCTCTTCACATGATAACGAATCCCATTTTCAACGTCATTTTCAGGTTTGAGATGACGGTCGAGAAAGGCGGTTATTCTGGGGTAGGCGTCGAGGCGGTTCTTCAGTTTGGCGAGGCCGTGGCCCTCGTCCTTGTAGAGCAGGTACTCGACGGCCCCGCCGGTAGCACGGACCTTTTCGACGATCTGCTCCGCCTCATCGACGGGGACGCGCGGGTCGTTCTTGCCGTGGATAACCAAGAGCGGGGCTTGTATAAGGTCTGCTTTATGGATCGGGCTGATGGATTCCAGGAACTCCCGGTCTCTCTCCAGGGAGCCGTACTCGGCCTCGCGCAGGGCGCGCCGGTAGGAGCCGGTGTTCTCGAGGAAGGTGACCAGGTTGGCGATGCCCACGATATCCACCCCGGCGCTCCAGAGCTCCGGGTATTCGGTGAGGGCGGCGAGGACCATGAAGCCGCCGTAGGAGCCGCCCATAACCGCTATTCTCTCGTGGCCTCGTTCGCGGAGCCACTCGGCCCCGCAAGCCAGGTCCTTTACCGAGTCCATCCGCAGGCGCACGTCGTCCAGGTGGGTGTAGCGCTTACCGTAGCCGGTCGAGCCTCGCACGTTGGGCGCAAACACGGCGTAGCCCCGGTCCAGGAGGTACTGGGTGACGGGCGCGAACAGCGGGCGCGACTGGCTCTCGGGGCCACCGTGAACGCTGACCACCACGGGGGCGTCTCTTCCCTGCGGTTCGTAGAAGAGGGCCGGTATCTGAAGGCCGTCGAAGCTGGGGTAGCGGACGACCCCGGGCCGGCGGAACGTGGAACGGGGAATGCCCGCCGTGGAGGACCTCGTCAGGCGCCGCGGCTCGCCAGCGGGCAGGTCCAGCACCCAGACGTCCGGGTTGCGGTCCGGTCCGGTGAGGGTGAACGCCAGCCGCCGGGAGTCCGGGGAGAAAGAGAAGCCGCCGATGATCCCGGTCGGCGTCTCGGGCGTCGGCATCCGGCGTCCCCGTCCGGAGAAGAGCATGAAGTCCGAGTAGCCCTCGACGTTCCGCGCCGCCACCAGATACCGGCCGTCCCGGGAGAGCTCTACCGACTCCACGTCGTGGTCGTCAGGGGTCAGGTACTCCAGGTCCAGCGTCGAGAGGTCTAGCCGCGCCAGGCGCAGGAAGTCCCCGTCCTGGTCGGTGGCGAGGTAGAGGCTCCCGGCTTCCGGGGTTACGTTGACGCCGAGGGAGCGGGCGCTCCCTTCGTGCGGCGTAAGGAGTCGCGGTTTGCCGGTGGCGAGGTCCAGGAGGTAGAGGTCGTTGTCCAGGTTCGAGCGGTGGCGGGAGACTATGAGAAACGATCCGTCCGGCCCCCAGTCGGCGACCGTGTGGTACCCGGCAACCTCCCAAACCAGCCCGGGCTCTCCGGGTTCGCCGTCACCCCCGTCGAGGTCCTGCACGTACACGTCGAAGTCGGTGCCGTTGCGGCGGGTCGCCGTGTAGGCCACCCGCCGGCCGTCCGGCGAAAAGCCACCCGAGTAGTGGATGGATCCGGGGTCGCGCGTGAGATCCCGCTCCTCCCCACCATCGAGCAGGAAGAGCTGCATCCGCTCGTTGCCGCCAGCGTCCACGCTATATAGCAAACGCTCCTCCACCGGCGAGTACCGGGCCCCCGTGACCCGCTCCTCGTGGAACGTCAGCTGGTCCGGCCACCCACCCCCCGCCGGAACCTCCCACACCTGGGGCACGCCCGTAATGTCCGTCAGAAACGACACCCGGTGCCCGTCCGGCGACCAGCCAGCCCCGTAGGCGCTCCGGATCTTCAAGTACCGCCCGAACTCGTACGACAACCGATACTCCTCTCGATGTTACGAAAATATTGCGAAAATATTTCCACAAAATTAAATCACAACATGTGCCGGAAGAAAGCACTCCGAAACACACCTGATGGTACGCATAATCGTTACTTCTATGGGAATTGTAGGCCCTTGGCCGTTTTTCACTACGGTTTTTACCACGTTCCATACGGAGGCTCAGATGTGAATTGGTTCACCCCAAGTCATCTTGATACTGCTTGACACACGCTTTCGGGCTAGTAGCCTGTTGCCCGTTGTGCAAGTCCAGTCTATCTGGAGGGGTAAAGATGAAGCATTTGTTGAAAGTGTTCCTGCTCGCCGGGGTGATGGCCGTCGCATTGGCCGCCACCAGCAAGGACGCCCAGGCCGAGCCGGTCCTGACCAGCTGGTACGGTCCCGGCTTCGAGGGCAACCTCACCGCCAACGGCGAGGTCTTCAACCCGTGGGACTACACCGCCGCGCACCCGTACCTGCCGTTTGGCACGATGCTTGAGGTCTGCTACGTGGAGTGCGTGACGGTACGCGTAAACGACCGGGGTCCCTACATCCACGGCCGGGGTCTGGACCTTTCGCAGGGTTCGGCTGCCGCCATCGGCCTCAGCGGGGT
>SIRX01000108.1 GCA_004563715.1 Actinomycetota bacterium
CAGGCGGGCTTGGCGATGATCTTCAAGCTGATAGAGGCTGCCGAGGGGAGGTGGAGGAAGCTGACTGGGGCTCACCTGGTGGCGTTGGTCAGAGCCGGAGCAAGGTTCGTAAACGGAGGGCTGGTAGAAGGAGATGAGGAGAAGGTAGCCGCGTGATCACGGAGTCTGATCCACAACTCTTGACGATACCTCGAGGCGGGAAGCGGCTCTTTGAGAGCGAAGCTAACGTGAGTGAGCTGGAGCTTATGGATTCGAGAACCTTCGGCACTGGCGTAGTCTCTCTCGTCTACTGGCCGTTAGCAAAGAGAGCAGCCTAGCAAACAACTTGACGGAAGGAGAGGAAACGTGGGGAAAGTAGTTGCAGGGTTCTCGATGTCGTTGGACGGCTTTATCGCCGGACCAACCGGCGGCGATGATGGTCTTCACGACTGGCTTTTTGGAGGCACTATCCCCGTTAGCGCGGGCGGGATGACGTTTCACCTGGACTCCGAGGAAAGTGTCGGGGTGTTTGAAGAATCCGTCCGAAATGCGGGCGCCTTCGTGCTCGGCAAGCGATCCTTCGAGATGGCAAACGAGAACCCCATCTTCCAGAAGCCGAGCTTCGTCCTGTCCGGTGAAGCGCGAGAAGATGTATTCAATGAAGGAACGAAGATCACCTTCGTAACCGACGGCGTAGAGAGCGCCCTGGAGCAGGCCCGGGTAGCCGCCGGAGAGAGGGACGTCTACGTGTTCGGCGGCGCAACCACCGTCCAGCAGTATCTGAGGGCGGGGCTTCTCGAAGAAATCCACATCAGTCTCGTGCCAGTTCTGCTCGGAGAGGGCGTCAGGCTGTTCGACCATCTGGGCTCCAGGCGCGTCGAGCTAGAGAAAATCGGGGCGATAGATGCCCCTGGGATAACGCATCTCAGCTACCGCATCGTAAAGGAGAATAACCATGACTGACGTTCAGAGCCAGGTCCAGAAAGCCATCGACGAGCTGGTCGAGACCGGCGCGGAGCGGGGTCTGCAGGTAGCCGTCTACAAAGACGGCGAGCAGTTGGTGGACGCCGTTGCGGGTGTCGCCGACCCCGAGACCGGACGACCCGTCACCACGGACACCCCGTTCTTCAGCTACTCCATCGGTAAGGGCGTTGCTGCCACGGTGGTCCACGTCCTGGCCGAGCGCGGCGTCCTCGACTACGACACCCAGATCTCGGAGCTGTGGCCGGAGTTCGGCGCTTACGGCAAGGAGAGAGCTACCATCCGTCACGCCCTGAGCCAGTCGGCCGGCGTGCCGGGACTGCCGGACGGGCTCACGGTGGAGGACCTGTGCGACTGGGAGAAGATGTGCGCCATCGTCGCCGACGAAGAGCCCTGGTGGGAGCCGGGAGAGAAGGTCGGCTACCACGCCATCACGTGGGGCTACATCGTAGGCGAGATCATCCGCCGGGCAACCGGCAAACCTATCCCTGAGGTCCTGCAGGAGGAGGTCGCCGATCCACTGGGCGTCGCTGACGAGCTCTTCTTCGCCGTCCCGGCCTCCGAGCAGGGCAGGCTCGCCCAACTGGAAGACGCTCCGGGCAGCGAGGAGATGTTCGGCGAGTTGTCCGAGGACTCCCCGATCCTCAAGCTCGGGCCGGACCTGAAGGCCGAACACGTCAATCGTGCCGACGTGCGCAGCGCCAACATCCTCGCCGGCGGCACCGTCACCGCCCGCGCCGTGGCCCGCATGTACGCTGCCTTACTCGGTGAAGTGGACGGCGTGCGCCTGATCTCACCGGAAAGGTTGCGTGAGGTCTCCGCCGTGGCGATCAGCGGAGAAGATCAGATCTTCGGCTTCCCGACCACATGGGGCCTCGGCTACTCCATCGGCCAGTTCATGTCCAACGCGCAAGAGACCCAACACGTCTTCGGGGTGGGGGGCATCGGTGGCAGCTACGCCTACGCCGACAAGGCGACCGGCACGACATTCGCGCTTATGAAGAACTGGCTAACCGCAGACTTCGGTACGGTCGAACAGGTAGGCGGGATCGTCACGAGAGCCGTTGCGGAAAGTTAGCAGGCCGTGCTGCCCGGACCTACGAGCAGCGTGATCCGGCTACCGCATAGTGAACCGAATAGAGAAAGGAAACGGAATGGCAAATCTGATCTACTCCATGAGCGTCTCGGTAGACAGCTTCATCGCCGACCGCGAGGGCGCGTTCGGATGGGGCGTTCCGAGCGACGAGCTGTTCCGCTTCCACCTCGCGCGGGTACGCGGGCTCGGCGGGTACCTGCTCGGCCGCAGGCTCTACGAGACGATGCTGGTGTGGGAGACCGATCCGTCGCCGCGAGACGACGAGGCCGGGGCCGCGTTCGCCGACGTCTGGCGCGCACTCCCGAAGGTCGTCTTCAGCCGCACGCTTGACAGCGTCCAGGGCAACGCCCGGCTCGCCGGGGCGTCGCTCGCCGAAGAGGTCGCCGCGGCACTCGACGCGACCGATAAGGACGTGGAGATCGGCGGCGCCGGCCTGGCCGCGCAGGCTTTCGAGCTCGGCTTCGTCGACGAGCTGCGCATGTTCCGCTATCCGGTCGTCGTCGGCGGCGGTACGCCGTTCTTGCCGCCGGTCACCGAGGACGTCGCGCTGGACCTGATCGAGACCAGGACGTTCAACTCGCGCGTTATCTACGAGCGTTATCGGCGAGTCGGAGGTGTTCTCTGAGCTGTTCCCCGAACGCCGGCTGCGGGTCCTTGCGCTCGACCCCGAGCGGTCTGGCTCGCGCACGAGCACAAGCCATGGCGACCCCGCACCGTCTGAGACCCGTTCGTGGAGTCGTTCGAGCTGGAGAAAACGAGAATGATGGACGCGGAACCCGGGAGGCCCAATGAGCTGTCCCCGATCACGAGGATCGATACAGCCCGTGTGCGACCCGTTCAAAGCGCGGCCGGCCACAGCTTCATTCACCCGTGCCAGGTCCTTCCGTTACCTCACTGGCAGAACCGAGAGCTGTCCGTTGCATGGGCCGGGCGATCTATCGGCGCAACCTAGATCCGCTGCGTGCGTAGTAATGAGCGCACATGAGTAGACGAACCCGAGCAATGCTGGTTATCGGTGCTGCCCTGGCGGGCGTAGGACTCCTCCTGGGGTACCGGGCCGCCAGGTGGCGCAAAGACCCCTCAGCCTGTCCCTACGGTCAGCGGCTATGGGTTGAGTTGCCGCGCCCCTTCCTCGGACGCACCCGGCTGCGGCGAATCCTCGCGCCGCAACCCGGACAGCGGGTGCTGGAGATCGGCCCGGGCACCGGCTACTACGCGCTCCATGCCGCCCGTTGGGTCGCCCCGAACGGGACGCTGGACATACTCGACGTCCAACAAGAGATGCTCGACCACACGATGCGCAGGGCGGGTGGGCTCGGCCTGACAAACATTGCGCCGAGGCGGGCGGACGCCCGAACGCTCCCTTACCCCGACGACACGTTCGACGTCGCCTACCTGGTAGCCACCCTCGGGGAGATCGCGGATCAGGAGCGCGCCCTGAAGGAGATTCGCCGCGTCCTGAAGCCGGACGGTCGTCTGGTGATCGGGGAGGGTTTTCCGGATCCACACATGGTCCGGTTCGAGACCCTGCGCGCCCGGGCGGATTCTGCGGGCCTCGCGCCCGAAAACCGGATCGGTGGCGCCCCCGATTACTTCGCCAGCTTCCGGGCGCCATAGAAACGGGCTCTGTGTTGCCACCGGGTAACGGCACTGTGTAGCGCGTCTACTGTGGGTTAGCCTGTGGGGTATGGCCTGGTTCAACTTCAGCTCCCCAGCATCTCGCACTTGATTTTTTGCTTGTATAGACTAATATTTGCTTATGCAAGCAAATATGGGTGATGGCAATAAGAATCGCCGGACCGTTACGGAGAAGGCCCGGCGGGCCCAGATCGTCGAGGCGGCGGTCGGGGTCATCGCGGAGCTGGGGTACGCGAGGGCGTCGTTTGCCAGGATCGCTGAGCGAGCGGGGCTCTCCAGCACGGGTTTGATCTCCTACCACTTCGCCAACAAGGACGAACTCATGGAACAGATAGTCGTCGAGGTCTACACAAAGGGGGCAGAGTTCGTCATCCCGCGCATTCAAGCCGAGTCGGGCGCCTCGGGCATGCTGCAAGCCTACATAGAGGCCAATCTAGAGTACATAGCCAACAACAGGGAGGCGATGGTCGCCGTCACAGAGGTCATCTCCAACCTCAGGAAGCCGGACGGGACCTTGCGCTTCGACTTGGCCTCCGACGAGCCGCAGGTCAGCGGGACCGAGTGGATCCTCAAAAAAGGCCAGGAAGACGGCGAGTTCCGCCCGTTCGACACGCGGGTGATGGCGCTGGCGATCCGGGCGGCCATCGACCGCTCGGCAACCCATTTTGCGGCCGAGCCGGACCTGGACTGGAGGTCCTACGCCGGGGAGATGTCTTCCGTCTTCGAGCACGCGACGCGAAAGGCGGATTCGCCCGAGGCATCACGGGATCAGAGAGGATGAGTAGAGTGCCGGTAATTGAAGTCGAAAGTTTGCACAAACGCTACCGCGGCCACACGGCGGTCGAAGACGTATCTTTCTGCGTGGAGGAAGGCGAGATCTTCGGGATAATCGGCCCCAACGGCGCCGGCAAGACCACCACCGTCGAGTGCATAGAAGGCCTGCGCAGGCCCGACGGCGGCAGCGTGCGCGTGCTGGGGCTCGACCCCACACGCGACGGGGCCGAGCTGCGCCAGAGGGTAGGGGCGCAGCTCCAGGAGAGCGAGCTGCCCGAGAATCTCAGGGTCTTAGAGGCCCTGGATCTCTACGCCTCCTTCTACCGCAAGCCGGCCAACCCCGCGCGCCTGATCGAGGATCTTGGGCTCTCCAAGAAACGGAACACACCTTTTGGCAAGCTATCCGGCGGCCAGAAACAGCGGTTGTCCATAGCACTCGCCCTCATCGGCAGCCCCGAGGTCGCCGTGCTAGACGAGCTGACCACGGGGCTCGACCCGCGGGCGCGGTGCGAGACCTGGGGGCTTGTAGAGAAGGTCAGGGCGAGCGGCGTCACCGTGCTTCTGGTCACCCACTTCATGGACGAAGCCGAACGCCTCTGCGATAGGGTCGCTGTCATCGACGCCGGCAAGGTCGTCGCCACAGATACCCCGGCGAGCCTCACTGCCCGCACCAGCGCCGGACAGCGCATCCGCTTCCGACCGTCCGCGTCCCTCGACGACCGGCTGCTCACCGACCTGCCCGAGGTCAGCGGCGTGAGCCACCACCGCGACGAGATACTCGTAACAGGCACCGGCGACCTCCTGGGCGCGATCACCTCCGTTCTCACCCGCTACGACATCGCGGCCCACGATCTCAGGGTCGAGCGGCCGACCATGGACGACGCCTTCCTGGCACTGACGGGCCGCAAGCTGGACGATTAACGAAAAGAGGATCCTGGTGAAAGGGCTTTTCAATCTCACGGTTACGGAGTTCAAGTTGCTCCTGCGCGACGCAACCGCGCTGTTCGTCGTCCTCGCCCTACCTGTTGGTTTCCTCTTGATCTTCGGCAGCATGGTCTCGGGTGGCGGTTCGGGAGCGACCCCGGACGCCGTTCCCCACGCGAGCCAGGAGTTTTTCTCCGCGATGGCCGTGTCCATCACCCTGGGGATGCTGGCTCTCTTCACCATCCCCACCTACCTAGGTACCTACCGAGAGAAAGGAATCCTCAGGCGCCTGTCGGTGACCCCGGTCCGTCCGGCAGCCCTGCTCGTAGCCCAACTCGCCGTCCACGCCGCGATGGCCGTCGTAGGGGTGGCGCTGGTCATCGTCGTCGGCAACGCCATATTGGGTGTCGGGGTTCCGCAAAACCTCCCCGGCTTCCTCATAGCCTTCGTGCTCGGCGTGGCCTCTCTTTTTACGCTCGGCCTGCTCATAGCGGCCATAGCCCCCAGCGGCCGGGCGGCAGGAGGGATCGGGCCATTGCTCTTCTTCCCGCTGCTCTTCTTCGCCGGGGCGTGGATGCCCAAGGAGCGCATGCCGGAAATACTCGCCCGCTTCGCAGACTTCACGCCCCTTAGCGCCACGATGGACTCGCTGCAAATCGCCTGGCAGGGAGGTTCCCCGCAGACGCTGCACCTGGCCGTCCTGGCGGTGTTCGCGCTCGTAGTAGGGCTCGTTGCGACCAGGATGTTCCGGTGGGAATGAGCCGAGACCTTGCGGATGCGTGTTCAAATTGCCCAGAAACAAGAGAAGTATGACCCTTATCGAACGCGTCGACTACCCGCGCTTCGGGTGGAGACTATGCTCCGCAAACAGCCTGGATTTCTCGGAGTCTTTCTTGCGCCAAGCCGAAACCGGTGTGCTATCGGTCACCATACAGGATGACCGGAGAACAGTAGAGGCCCCGGAAAATTCACCGTCCTACCGGAGGATGGTACAAGAGCTATTAGATGGAAACCTGCTGGCGGGAAAGCAGTCGGTAAAGTCCCTGGAGGTCGAAGGCGGGGACCTCCTCCTGCAGGCGCTGGCAGGGGCGCTCGACCGGATGCGGCGAACCGGTTCTTCAGACTAGTCCGCCAGGTATTACCCAGACCAATGAAAAAGTTCTCATCACTGAGCCCGACTCCAGGTTGCCCAAGATGACATCCGGTTTGCACCCCAATCGTTACGGCGAAATCACCTTACTCGTTCGCCCACGTCGCCTCTAGTAGCAGACCGTTGTTGTCCCGGAAGAGAATGTTGGAGATTCGCCCGAGGTTGTTAGTCGGCGTTGCCTCTACCCCGAACTCGGACAGCCGGTGCCTCAAAGAGAGCGCAGCTCCCTCATCCGGCAGGGCGAAAGCGACGTGCTGCAGGGCGCCGGGCACGAAACCGAAACGCTCGCCCTCGGGCCAGGCGAAAACCTCTGCGTCGGGATACTCGAAGAAGTGCAACCCTCAGGTATCCGGGTCGCCGCCGGGCCTAATGAAACAGTGCCGGCCCTGCCGCCTCGTTGCTCCGAAGACCTCTCCGACGGTCATTCCGAGGACCTCCCCATAGAAGCAGATCGTCTCGTCCAGGTCCGGCGTTACGAGCGCGACGTGGTGGAAGCCGCGCCACGACGGCGCACAAATACCACCATCGAGTTGTTCTGTGGTCATTTCCACCGCTCCCTTCCGTACTCCGTGCGATATATGCGCGGGCACACCGTATGCCCTCTTCTTTTTATCTGGCTGTCTCGCATGGTAAGGCGGAATGGAGGGGTAAACATCCTCCGAAAGGTCGATAGGGGAGGTGGAGATTCACTTACCCAACAACCTTGACGCCGAGGTCTCTCGGCCGCGGGGGCTAGAGTCCGTAGTCTTCCTCGATCGCCGACGCTCCTGGTAAAGGTGGCAACCGGACACTAGCGCTTTTCAACCCTCCGATCCAACCTTCGTTGGATGGCACTGGACTGCGGCCCAAGTAGACTGATCCAACAGAGCCCCACGAGCGAGAAGGTCATGCGTGATTGGATATTCCAGGATAGAGGATCAGGTGGAATACGATTTCGACCGCGCACGAAAGCGGACCGGCTCTCGTAGGCCTGGTAAACGGGTGGGTCCTGACGGACGTGGGAAACAGCCTCATTCCGGATACTCCATACTCTGTCATGTATTGCAGGGGTTTTTCGGTACGGAAGCGCCAACCGACCCGACACTTCATTGAGAAAAGGAAGGATAGCGAGAGATATGAGCACTGACCTGGCTTTGAGCGGCAAGGTTGCGCTGGTCGCAGGCGCGACTCGCGGTGCCGGTCGAGGTATCGCGGTCGAGCTGGGTGCGGCCGGGGCAACAGTTTACGTGACCGGAAGATCCACACGCACCCAGCGCTCGGAGTACGACCGGCCCGAGACGATCGAGGAGACGGCCGAACTCGTAAATCAGGCCGGAGGTAATGGTGTTGCCGTTCGGGTGGATCATCTGGACCCGGCTCAGGTTCAGGACCTGATGAGGCGGATCGAGAACGAACAAGGTCGCCTGGACATTCTGGTGAATGACATCTGGGGAGGCGAACACCTTATAGAGTGGAACGTGCCGGTGTGGGAGCACTCCTTGGACAGTGGCTTCAGGATGCTGAGGCTCGCCATCGACACGCACATCGTAACCAGTCACTTCGCCATGCCCCTCCTCATAAAGACCGGAAACGGGCTGGTAGTCGAGATGACAGACGGCACCGCCGAGTACAACGCCGAAAACTACCGCAACTCGCTGTTTTACGACCTGGCCAAAACGTCGGTGACCCGCATAGCCTGGGCCCAGGCCCAGGAGCTCGCACCCTACGGATGTACGGCGGTAGCCCTTACGCCCGGCTGGTTGCGGTCGGAGATGATGCTCGACGCCTTCGGGGTTACCGAGGAGAACTGGCTCGACGCTACCGCCGCACAGCCGCACTTTGTCATCTCGGAGACGCCGCGTTTTGTGGGCCGCGTGGTGGTGGCGCTGGCCGCGGACCCGGACGTGATGCGCTGGAGTGGCAAGTCTCTCTCAAGCGGCGGTCTCGCGAAGGAGTACGGATTCACAGACCTCGACGGCTCCCAACCAGACGCCTGGCGCTACATGGTGGAGGTTCAGGAAGCGGGCAAGCCCGCCGACGCCACCGGTTACCGATAAACGGCTGGACTTTAGTGTTCGCTGTCTGACCTTTACTCCACCCTCAGTATCAACCATTCGGTGGATGCCGCTCTACCGTCCGGGCGCTACATTTCATGGGCAACATAAGGTTGGAGTCGGCGGCACTCTCTTTCCCTTTCCCCCTCTACAAGCCGCCGGCTCTGCCCGCCACCGAGAAACCGAGGATTGGAGCGAAGGGCATTAAAACGACAACGTCACACAGGCTCCAGATCATGCACCGCGTCGAACATTGAGATCCAGGTCGTGAGATCCGCCGATCAGAAAATCATTCGGGTTGATGGAGTGGACCTCTGCATCCAAACCTTCGGTGTAACGCACACCGAGACGGACACAGGGTGAGGTGAACAGGATGAAAGGTATTTCGACTGTGCTTCTACTCCTACTTCCGACACTGGTAGGGATATTTCTGGGCCTCACCGTCCTTATCGTTACAGCTACACTCACGCCAGAGCCGGTGCTCTTCTTGCTCGCCGGACTTGTTGCCCTCTGTTTAACGAATTACCTGGGACTCCTGTTGGTCACGCGCAGGATCGAGGCCACGCGTGAGAAACGTATCCGCAACATCTACTTCGTGGGGAGCACCGCGCTAGTAGTGGTCTTTTTCGTGGTGACAGCCCTCACCCCGATGGGCGATCCGCAGTTAGTGCCAGCAGCCGTAGAGGACCAACAGTTCTGGGAGCTACCGACCGGCTCCAGAATCGCTTACGTGAAGGTGTCAGCCGAAAGCGATGCCCGCGAGACGCCGGTGATCTTCCTCCACGGCGGACCCGGCGTGCCGGACATGAAAGGAGATTCCGAATATTTCGGAGGGCTCTCCCAGAACGGCCTCGACGTCTACATCTACGATATGGTGGGCCGCGGAAGATCTACTAGGTTGGAAGATCCCCGAGGCTACACCCTGAAGCGCGACGTCGCCGATCTGGAGGCTATCCGCCGCAAGATCGGCGCGGAGCAGGTTATCCTCATCGGTCACTCATACGGGGGCACCCTTGCCGCGGCGTACACAGCCTCCCACCCACAGCACGTGTCGGAAATGGTGCTCTCATCTCCAGGGGACCCCTCACCTTCGGCCGGTGGGACCAGCATGCTCTTCCACCTTACCACTAAAGAGAAGCTCGGCGTCTACGCTCTCCTCTTGCCGCCGCGCCCGATGCTCGCCTATGCTCTCTTGCAAGTAAATCCCGAGGCAGCCCACAACTTTGCTGGAGATGCGGAGATGGATGCCCGCTTCGACCGGGTCTACAACAGAACCCGTCCCGCCCTGCACTGCGAGGACGAATCCCCAGGACCAGAGCTCCACGGCCTCGGCTTCTACGCCCACTACTATCCTCAGTCGACGAGCAGCCCGCCACACCATGACTTCCTACCAGACCTGGCCGGACAAGATATCCCTACCCTGATCGTCAAGGGCTCTTGCGACTACCTTTCCTGGTCTTCCGCCCTGGACTACAAACGAAGGCTGCCCGACGTCCGGCTCGTCTACCTTGATGGGGCCGGACACAACGCATATCAGGACAAACAAGAGCAGTATATGGCCGTCGTGCGCGCCTTTCTGACGGAACGTCCTCTACCCCAAGCAGCCTACACAGCAGAGCGATCGCCCAAAGGTTACGAGGGGCCACCGTAAACGACTCGTAGGGACCGCCCCCTTCTCTTTCATAAGGATTTACTCGAGGTCCACCAACTTCGCGCTAGACTCCGTATCTCGGTCATAGGCCTGACACCTGGGGTGTATCCAGGTTAGAACAGGGTGCACGAATAATTTTCAAACAAGGGCTTGT
>SIRX01000109.1 GCA_004563715.1 Actinomycetota bacterium
CCATTGAAGCTCTGGCGGGCCAAGACTCTGGTTCGTCAGAGCAGCTAGAATCCGTACCAGGGCTCTCATCGTGAGTGGTACAGACAATGGGATCCGGTCAGCCCCGCCTCGCGCAGGGCCACATCCTGGCTTTCGGTGTTGCGGTCCCGCGCGAGGAGATGGACGGTTGCCTGGGAGGTTCGGGGGGCGTGATCTCCACCGCACAGGACATGGCCAACTACCTCATCATGCAAAACAACGGGGGCGCTTCGGCGGTACGGAGCTGGCCAGTCCCGGAAGCATCGAGCTGATGCCCAAGCCGCCTCGGCGCCTCGACAGTCTCTACGCGATGGGCTGGCTCGTGGACCCGGACGACAACCCGCGCATCATCGAGCACACCGGCATCCTCTCGACCTTCCATACGGATATGGCGCTCCTACCCGACGAGGGCTACGGCATCGTGCTGCTCTACAACCACAACCACGCCCTGGCCGACTACGAAGGCATCAAGCAAGGTCTGATCGACCTGCTCGTTGGCCGACACCCGCAGAGCGGGGGCCCGGGGGCTGGCACGTGCGGGATCGTCCTCGCCGCGCTTATGTTGGCGACCACTACCCTGCAAGTGAGGAGCTTGCTGCGGCTACGCAAGAGGGCGCCGCGAGTCAGAGAAAAGCCATCGTGGCTGCTCGTTCCGAGGATAGCGTGGAAGTTCTTCCCGGCGGCGCTCTTGATCGGGCTGCAAGCGCTGGTGGGCTTCTTCGCTGGGAGGGTGTTCAGCTACTGGCAGCTCTTCCTCGCCATGCCGGAGGTGATGCTCTGGCTGGTTCTGAGCGCCGTCCTCGGCACCTCCATGGGGGTGGCGCAGGCCGTGGTACTGGCGCGGCCTGGTCGCGTATCCCGGTCCCGCTAGCTCGAATTGTTCATACGGCTATTCATGAGGCTGCCTACACCGCCCTCTGCAGGAGGCTCTTGTACTTCTGTGGCTTCTGTGCCAAACGGTCCGGAGGTGAACCGTCTTCTCCGCCCAGGCCACCCTTCGTGTTCGTCCGTTAAACTGTTCTCGCCGGATGGTTGCGTTCACGGCAGCAAGGTCGTGCCAACGTCAGTCCAGAACAGAAGCGGAGCAGCCAGCTCATGAAGTGTTCCGAGTGCGGCGCCGGGTTGCCAGAAGGAGAAAGCTGCTTGGATCGCTTCTATACCTTTCTCGCCGCCGAGTGGGAGCATCCGGAGGCTGCCGAGATGCACGGTCTTCTAGTCCTCGCCTACCACGCTCAGCACCCGAGCCTGTGCCAGCCCTGGATCAGGGCTTCACACGCAGAAACCCTGCGCGAAATCTACAGGAAGGGCCGTCCCTGGCGGGAGGTGCTGAGCTGGCCGAGTTCCCGAAGCCGCAGACAGCGGGCCGTCGACCAGCTCAAAGAGCGCCTCGCGGATGCCCCGGGGAGCCTGGCGTTTGGGCATCCCATCGCGGGGGAGATGACCGTCGGTGATCTACCCGCGCCCGGCTCCCCCTTCTATCCTTCCGGCTACCCTTCTCAGGTGGAGGCTTGGGCGGCGTCGGTGGCGCAAAAGAGGTTTCTCTAACCCGGATCGTTATGGGCGGGTTCGGCCACCGGGCG
The DNA here is from genome assembly GCA_004563715.1 of Actinomycetota bacterium. Lineage (GTDB taxonomy): Bacteria > Actinomycetota > Rubrobacteria > Rubrobacterales > Rubrobacteraceae > SIRX01. Next base: position 1,599 of record SIRX01000109.1, read on the forward strand.
GTATCCATGGCGAGTTGCCCCCTCCCGCGCTCCGGGCGCGGCGTCGGTGGAGTCGTAGTTGAGAAGTATGCGCTGCGGGAGGCCACCGTACCTGGTTTTCCCGGGGCCCCCGAGACAGAACTCGACGAACGCGCGGACCTTCCTGTGCATCTATCGATCGTAGGCCTGTACTTTACCTTCTGACGCCGCCGACGCGCATAATTACATTATGTCGCTCGGGCAAGATGCAGACTATTTCCGGCGTCTCCGGCTTCCATCGCGCCCCTACGCCTACAGCGCGACGGTAAGGATGGCCGCCGCCGCGAGGGCTGACACGGTGCGTGCGTGGTTCCAGGCGGTCCACCTCGCCACGTACTCGTTCCAGTAGCCCGTCGCTTCGCCGCCACCGGGATGGAGCTTCGCAAGCCTGTCGTTGAGCGGGACGTTGCAGACGATCGTCACCCCGATGGTGCCGAGGAGATAAAGGGCGCAGCCGGCGAGTACCAGTCCCGTGGACGGCCCGTCCCAAGCGAAAAAAGCCCCCACGGCGAGCCCGAGGCAGGCCACGCCTGTCCCGAACAGCGTCGCCATGAAGACGGGGGTGACGGCCAGGATATTGATGGACTGCATGGCGGCGATGCCTTCCGGCGCCGGCAGCCGCCCCAGCGCCGCCATCACGAACGAGGAGAAGGCGAAGAAGACGCCGGCGACGAGTCCGCACCCTAGGGCGGCCGCCAGGGTAGCGGCGTAGGGAAAGCCGCTCATCATCCCGCGTCCCAAACTCCGGTTGCCGCGGCATCGCGCGCGTAGTCAGCGAAGTCCTTGGACTCACGACCCAGGGCGCGCCTGACGCCGTCAGCCAGGTTGGCGTTGCGCCCGTCGAGGACCGTGCCGAACAAGTAGGTCAGGAACGAGAGGAACTCGGGCGGCACGTCCGCTTCGGCCAGCACGGCCTCGTACTCCTCCAGGGAGACGGGCACGAACCGGATCCCGCGTCCGGTCGCCCTCGCTATCTCCCCGACAGCCTCCTCCATCGTCAGGAGCCTGGGTCCGGTAAGCTCGTAGAGCTCTCCAGCGTGCCCGTCCTCCATCAACGCCGCGACCGCCACGTCCGCGATGTCCTCGGCGTCCACGAACGGCTCCGGCACCTTCCCGGACGGGAGGGCCACCTCGCCTGCGAGGATAGGCTCCAGCAGGTAGTTCTCGTCGAAGTTCTGCATGAACCAGGCGCAGCGCACCATCGTCCACTCGGCACCGTTTTCTTCGGCCACCTCCTGCAGGGCCGCCTCAGCGCTTTGGGCCTCCTCCTCGCCCCGGCCCGAGAGGAGCACCAGCCTCCGAACCCCGCTCTCCACGGCCAGCTCGGCGAACGAGCGCACCGCCTCGACCGCGCCCGGTACCGCCAGGTCCGGGTAGTACGAAACGTACACCGACCCCACGCCTTCGAGCGCGGGTGCCCACGTGGCCCTCTCTTCCCAGTCGAAGGGCGGCTCGCCGGAGCGGGAGCCGACCCGCACGGGCATCCCGCGCGCCTCAAGTCGCTCCACCACCCGGCGTCCGGTCTTGCCCGTGCCGCCGAGAACTAGCGTCGCCGCCTCCCGAGGGTTTCCCGCTTCCATCTCCCGCACGTTCTCCGTCCGCATCTTCCGCTCCTTCTCTACGCTTTACACCGTGTCAATTGACACGGTGTAAAGTTACCGTATACTTTACGGCGTGTCAAGTGGCGAATGTAAAGAATCCGAAACCCGAACGGAAACCCGAAGACGGATCCTGGAGGCGACGCGGCGGCTGATGGAGGAGCGGGGCGGCCGGGGCGTCGGCATGCGTGATGTTGCCGAGGCCGCGAGCATTTCGAGGCAGGCGGTGTACCTGCACTTCGCTTCCAGGGCAGAGCTGATGGTGGCTACGGCCCGTTACGGGGATCGGGTCCTCGGGCTCGAGGAGCGCAAGAGGCATTACCTGGCGGCAAAGGGCGGGGTGGAGAGCCTCCAAGCCTACGTAGAATTTTGGTGCAACTACATCCCGGAGATCTACGGGGTGGCCAAGGCGCTGCTGGAGGTCCGCGAGACCGACGAGGCTGCAGCGGCGGCCTGGGATGACCGCATGGGCACGGTGCGCGAGAGTTGCCGCGAGACGATCGAAGCGCTCCATCGCGACGGGCTGCTGGCTCCCGGGTGGGCCCTCGAGGAGGCCACCGACCTGCTCTGGACCATGTTGTCCATCCGCAACTGGGAGCACCTCACGATCGAACGCGGCTGGTCGCAGGAGCGGTACGTCGAGAGGATGCGACGGTTGACGAAGCGCGCCTTCGTGCGCGGAGCAGGGGAGACGTAGCCGAAGGCGATTTCGGCGGATCGGTGGGCATCCGTGTCGATCGGAAAGGCGTCTTTGGCCCCCGGCATTACCTGTACCCGGCAACGTCGGCCGGCCGAGCGGCGTCCTGGACCTCCACGATGTAGCGCCAGGCGTCGGGTTGCGAGCCGTCGAGGTCCGTGAAGCCGTACTCTTTGGCGAGGGCGCCGCTGGAAAGCGAGCGGCCGTTGAAACGCGCGACTTCGGGGTCTGAGGCGAGGTGCGCGGCGGGACGCCCGACGTAGCGCGGCGTCTCGGAGATGGCGAAGTGCGGCTCACGGGCGGTCGCGTCGCGCCAGTTCGACTCGGCCACGCCGAAGGCGTCCAGCATAATCTCCGAGCGCATCCATCCGGGCGTGAGAGCGACGGCGGTACCGCGGTGGGGCCGGAGATCCTGGGCCTGGGCCCACGCCATGCGGATAACGGCCGTCTTCGCCAAGTCGTAGAACAGCGAGAGCCTGTAGTTCTTCTCGTTGTACTCGGCGGTGCCGTCTGTCATCTCGACGACCAGCCCGCCCCCGCTTTTGATGAGGAGGGGCAGCGCGAAATGGCTGGTGACGATGTGGGTGTCGATCGCGAGCCTCAGCATGCGGAGCCCCTTCTCCAAAGAGTGCTCCCACACCGGCACGTTCCACTCGGCCAGGTACTCCGCCCCCCACACGTCGTTGACGAGCACGTCCAGGCGCCCCTGCTCGCCCTCGATGCGCTCCACGAGAGCCCGCACTTCGTCCGGTTCCAGGTGGTCGACCCGAACGGCGATGCCGCGCCCGCCGGCCTCATTCACGAGCTCGGCCGTCTCCTCGATCGTCTCGGGCCGACCGTACTCCGAGCGCCGTCCCCGCGTGGTCCGGCCGGTCACGTAGACCGTGGCCCCTGCGGCTCCGAGCTCGACCGCGATACCGCGCCCCGCTCCCCGCGTCCCTCCGGCCGCCAGAGCCACCTTCCCTTCCAAGTTCGACGCCATACGGGCCTCCTTTCGGTTACCTCAAAAATAGACGGTGTACGATTAACCAGGATTATACCTACGTTGTACAATAAGCCAAGGGGGTTCGGATGATGGGGCGCGGGAACGACAAGTCACGGAGGCGCGGGGCCGGCCGTCCGCGGGCGGGGCAGGAGCCGCTGACGCGCGAAAGGATCCTCGATGCGGCGCTCGGGATCGTCGACGAGGAGGGCTTGGGGGCCCTGACCATGCGGCGGCTGGCGGCGGAGCTCGGGGTGAACCCGATGTCGATCTACCACCACCTACCCGGCAAGGACGCCGTGATCTCGGGCCTGGTCGAGTTGGTCTGTTCCGGGATGCGGGTGCACTATCCTGACGGGTCGTCCTGGCAGGAGCAGGTGCGTGCGTGGGCCGAAGCCTACCGTGGTCTGGTCCGTTCTCACCCCAACCTCGTGCTGGAGGTCGTCTCTAACGCCGCGGCCGCCACCGAGGCGGTGCTCCTGGTCAACGAGCCCCTCTACGGGGCGCTCGACGGATCCGGCCTTCCGCCCGCCGAGGTGTTGCGGGCTGCCGACTCGGTGGTGGATTATGTCCACGGGTTCGCGCTGGCCGAGGGCGCGCAGCCTTCGGGGCATTCCTTCGACCGGAGCGAGCTGCTGGCACGGCTGGAAGCAGGAGACGCCGATGGGCTAACGGCTACGAGGCGCGTCTTCGGGGCGCTCGCGAGAGACGAGGCACGCTACGATTTCGACCGGGGGTTCGACTATGGTCTCGGCATCCTCCTGAAGGGTATCGAGGCCAGAATCGTGGATGCCGAAGGCTTTAGATAGGGCAAACTCTAGCAACATCTTCTCCTGCGGAGTGGCGGTCTACCGCGCGGAGGGTGGCCTTTCTCGAAGGCTCTTGCGCCTTCTTCCTCGCCGAAGGTTCTCCAGGCCGGCTCCAGGCCGCGCCGGACGTAGGCTTCGAAGGCGGCCCCGCCGGAACCGCCGATGGCTTCTCCCAGCGCAGCTCCGTTGGAAGGGTAGCCCAGCTACGACCTAACCGATGCTTTAGGGTCGGGATGGTGTTTACGCGCCTTGAAGACCCGTTTGGCTTCTGCTTCGAGCACCGGTCCGACAACCATCGTACACCAACGGACGGAGAAGTCCGTCACAATGATTGTTGGTCTCAGGTCACGATGGTTGTCGGTTTCGGGGGCGGATTTCGGTCGCACGCAGCTTCCCCCAACCGGCGTATCCTCTGGCCAACAAGTACGCAGCGATTGTCACGGCCGCGATAATGCCGTCCACCACAGCAACGGTTGCAGCTTCTGCGGTTTCGCCGCCGAGGAGGGTTGCGGCTGTAAGGGTGATGGCTGCCTTATGAAAGATGACCAACTCCCACACCCCAGGGTAGTCGCGCGGCCAGAGGGCGAGGAGCGTGAAGAGGCCCGCGAAGACCAGATAGCCGTAGAGGCGCCACGTCTCCACCACCTGCGTTCCGGGACTCGCGCTCACAGTTGGACCAATGGCGCCAACGAAGGCGAGCAGTGCGCCGACGGCGGCGAGCAACATCAGGATCATCGCCACCCGGTCCCTGCCTTTCCTTGCGGTCACTTCGTGTGCGGGCGTGTTCACGTGGCTGCTCCTTATCTTTCGTGTGTTGTCCAGTTGTAGTGTCTAGATGACGCCCATGGGGACCGGGGATGGCTGTGGTCCAGGGCTGAGAAGGTGGCGTCGAGGCGTTCCTCCGTGGGCGTCATGGCTTAGGCGGGTCGTCAACCGAACCGAAAGCAAGCTCGCCGGCGGGCTCGTAGGTCAGCACCGCCACGCCGGGGTCGGTCGTCGACGAGTTGGCGAGGCGCATCGAGCGATCAATGCCGGTCTCGAAGAGTCGTTTGCCTTCACCGAGCACAACAGGGAAGACGAGCAACTCGTAGACGTCGATCAGGTCGTGCCGCATCAGCGTTTGGGCGAGCCGGCCGCTGCCGTGGATCTGGAGCTCGTTTTCGTCTTCGGCCTTGAGCTTAGCCACCGACTCGACCACGTCGCCACCGAGGATCGTCGTATGATTCCAGTCGGCCGATGCCAGCGTCGTCGAGGCGACGTACTTCGGGAGGTGGTTGAGCTTCGTCGCTACCGGGTCGTCATCGCCGACGTTCGGCCGGAACGCGGCGAAAATCTCGTAGGTCTTGCGCCCGAGGACGAAGCCCCCCGCCTTGGCGCCGGACCCATCTACCATCGCCCGGTTCCTTTCCCGCCGCGTCCGCAGACCACGCACCTCCTGCGCCTGCGGTAGTAGTAGGCGAGGGTGGCGGCGCCAAGGGCTGCCCCCCACACTGGCCACAAGAGCTCCGGGGCAAGCGCCGCCCAGTCCGCCTCGTCAACAAAGGCGAAGACCTCGAACAGGGTGCCCAGCAGTGTCAACCGGACGAACATCAAGCCGGCACTGGTCACGATGACGGCTACCAGCGAGGCAGGAACGACCGCCAGCCAGATAGGAACACGTCGGCCCGAGAGGAACGGAAGCCAGCGGGGGAAGACCTCGCCCCAGCGCTGCACGAGCCCGAGCGTGAGGATCGCACCTCCCACCGCCACCGTCGCCAGGCCGGCCCCGGCCCACCACAGGCCGACCTCCTGGCCCTCGCGAAGGAACTCCTCGCTGATCCCGAGCGGGATGCCCAAGGCCCACGCCCACCTCGTGGCGGCGTAGAGGACCGGCACGGCGATAGCTATGCCGACGGCCCATTTTCCCCACCGCGCCGCCGTATTGGGCGTCGTCCAGCCGGCGTCGGCACGGCCGCAATTGCCGCAGGTGCTTCGGGTTCGACGGGAGTAGGCTACGGCCGTCGCAGCCCACAAGAGCCCTCCGGCGATGCAGAGGAACTGGTTGACCAGTGGCCAGGTGATAACGTCGAAAAAGCTCCCCGCCGGCCAGCCGAAAGGGGCGCCGAATACGAAGAGGGGCACGTAGGCCACGCCCATCAGCACCCGGTAGTCGGGGATCACCAAGGCCAGCGTCGCGAAAGCTGTCCACGAAACGCCGAGCAGCACGGTGCGAGCTACGCCGCGTCCGTGCGTTCGGGCCATAGCGACGGCCGCCGTCGAACCTACCAGGCCCAGGGCTGCGACAACCGCCGCGCCGGTCTCTGCCTGTACGCCATCGAGGACCGATAGCGCAGACTGCGGATCACCCTCGCCGAACGGAAAACCAGCGACTCCCAGCGCCAGGTACAGTCCGAGTACAAGCGCAGCGTAGGCGAGAGACCAGACGCCCGCCGCGTATCCGACCCACTCTGGCCAGCGTGTCCTCCACCGCAGCCGCGCGGAGAACGCCGGAAGTGCCCCTCTGGTGGATCTCTTCGCCATATCTTCTCCTCTCATCAGTCTTAACCGTCGACCTTGCGCGGGCTTGCGTTCGTTCGAGGTTTCGTGCTTTCGAGCCTATCGCTCCGCGCCGACCCTTTGATCATCTGGTCTGCTCGTCCCGGACCATCACGCCCGGACGGTCGTGCAGGACTAGCAAGATGGTCAGCGCCATCATCAGCCCGAGCATGACGCCCACCTCCGTGGACACCACCCGAGCCAACGGGTACTCCGGGCTGGCTTGCGAGTCGGGGCGCATCGCGAAGAACAGGTTGTAGGAGAAGAGCATCCCTGAGGAAACCCAGCTGATCACCATTGGGGGCAGAAAACGCCTGAACCCTCGTCGAGCGGTCAGAACCAGGATGCCCCACGCCCCGACCAGCGACCACACGCCCGTGTTCAGGGTCAACAAGTGCCACCAGAGGTCGCGGTCGTCCAGTCGGGTCGGGTCGATGCCGATGGGCCCACCCAGCGCCCAGTACAGCTTCATCGTGCCGAGGAGGATGCACCCCGCCGCGACGAAGCGAGCCAGGGGTAGCTGCAACCGCCGGGTGTGACCGGGTCGGTCACCGTAGTAGATCGGCCCACCCAGCGCCTCGGGCCACCGTGCCTTCGCATAACCTGCGAACGCGATCGGGAGGCCCAGCCCGATCCCGACCAGCGACGCGATGACGAAAATTTGCTCGATCGACCACGCCGCGGTTGCACCGGCCGCCTCGTCCCGCACGATGGCCGCCGGCCCGAGCACCGGAGCCAACAGCACCATCGGCACGAGCAGGCCGGTCCCCACCCACACAGGCGGGATCACCAACCACGCGGGAAGCCTTTCGCCCCACGGCCGGCTGAAAGCCATCGCGAGCAGGATTCCGACGAGTGCCAATATCGCGGTGGTCGCGTTGATCGCGCGCCAGTCGGGATCGCCCATGCCCTCGTAGGGAAGGAACACCCCGAACGTCCACGCGATCTTGATAAGCATGTACGGTGTTATTGCTATGGCGGCGCCGTAGCCACCGATCTTTCGCATTAACGTCGATCGGGATGTCGCCCCTTCTGCCGCTGGGCTCATGCCTTACTCCTTCTTTTGGGTTCTGAACTCGATTCGTGTGCCTTCATGGTGCCCTTGGAAAGGGGTTTGGCCGAACCCCAGCTCAGGGCCGTATCCGGCGCGACCACCAAGCCGCAGCGCCGAGTGAGAGCCCCCACACGAGGAACACCCCATACCAGTAGAAGCCCCAGACGGCGGGATGCGCATCTTGTGCGGCGAACGCCGGCGCCGGAACGACCCAACCCACGGCCAGGAAGTACTGCAGGTAGAAGTAACCGAGCTCCCAGGCGGTGAGCACAACGGAGGCGACCCAGGCGGGGACGAGCAGCATCCAGCGGGGGAAGATCCGCCCCCACGGCCGGACGAGCGCGAGGGCGAACAACGCACCGAAAATGGAGAACGCTCCCATGCTCCAGAAGGCGAGAACGCGCATCCACGGCTGGGTGGGCGCGTCCGAGAAGTCGCCGGGAAAGGCCAGGGGAATTCCGAGACCCCACCACAGGTGGGGCAAGGCGTACGCGAGCGCCGCGGCACACGCCACATACCCGGCCCACACCGCCGGTGAAGCCAGCCGCCGCGCGTTCGACGGTGCTTCGACGCTCGCGCCGGAGCTTTCAGCCATGTTCATTCCTTTCTGCACGTGGTCCCTATCTTTCTGGGAGAGCGCCTCCGGGGCGGGCTCCCCGCTGCGTCAGGGCCGGGCTCCGGAGCCAGGCTGTAGTTCCGCGGGTTCTGCATTCTCGTTCCGCGGAACGTTCAGGGTTGTGCTACGAGAGGTACCATGGCGTCCACGCGGCTGTTTACCGGAGGATACGGCCTTTCTGGAGCTACGCAGCCTTCGCTCTGCGTCGCGCTGCAGCTGCCTCACCCTCTCATGGGAGACGCCGAGCTCCTCGGCAAGCTCCCTCAAGGTAGCCGGCTCGGCGTCGAGACCGTAGCGCCTGGCAAGGACGTGGCGCGACCTCTCCGGCAAGCGCGCGAGTGCGTCATGGAGCAGGGTCCACTCGGCTTCCTCCACCACCTCCTCGGCCACGCGCGAAGCCCGCTCGTCGGCGAGGGTCTCGACCAACTCCATGGTGCCCCTCTCAGCGTTAACGGGGTGATTGAGGCTAGCCGCATCCTGCAGCGCGAGCACGGCGAAACGCGCCTCCTCTCTCGACCATCCGAGCCTGTTGGCCAACTCTTCTTCGGTTGGTTCCCGGCCCAACTCGGAGGCGAGCTCGCCCCTGTTCCGCGCGAGCCTGCGGAGCCTCTCGCCCATGTGCGCCGGCAGCCTGACGGTCCGACCCTTGTCCGAGACCGCCCGCTGCACGGCCTGACGTATCCACCACGTCGCGTAGGTAGAGAAGCGGTTGCCCAACTCGGGGTCGAACCTATCTACGGCCTTCATGAGGCCGAGGTTACCCTCCTGGATGAGGTCCTCGAAGGGCAGCCCCATCCCACGATACCTCTTCGCCACGCTCACCACCAGCCTCAGGTTCTTCTCGATGAGCTTCCTCTTGGCTTTGCGGTCTCCGGAGTGAGCCTCGCGGGAAAGGGTCAACTCCTGGCGGTGGGTTAGGAGTTCGTCTCTGCCGATCTTCTTCAGGTAGCCGGTCAACAACTCCGGCGCCTCCGACTGGCGCGGGAGCGAGATCCCAGCATCCTCCTCGGTGCCGGGTGCTGGCGTCGTGCCGGATCGCGCAACGTTTTCGAGCATCGGACCTCCCTTTTCTAGTCCGGGTTCCTCGACGACCCAAATAGCTTGGAGAGGCGGCCGGCGATTCTTCTCAGCTCCCAACTCAAGGATAACGGCCGGTCGCCGAGGCCCGCGCGCCTCCCTCGGGACCTCCGAAGCTCCTTGGCGAGCCGGTTCTGTTGTGCTTCGCGGGCCATCTCTTCGCGACGCTGCCGGATGACTTCGTAGGAATCTATCATTTCGCTCGTCCCCGACCCTCTCTTTTCGTGGCTCACCTTGGCGCCTCCGCCCCGTCGTCTCTTCCCCAACCGGGCGCGGAACTCCGTGACCTCGGCGTCGATCCACTCGACACCGTGGAAGCGGGCGACGGAGACCCGATGGTGACCGTCCAGGATGAAGTAGGAGCCGCTGAGCTCGTACAGGCTCACGGAAGGCAACGCCTCGCCCCGGCGGAAAAACCGGTCCACGCGCTTCCATCTCCCTTCCGTGCTGGCCCCTGCCGGGCATGAAGTTCCGGTCGAACTCCGAGCGCCGGCCTACGGTACTCCGTATCCGTCCTACCGGCACCGTCCTCGTGCCCCGGTAGAGTCGCCCCACCGCCCCGGAGGTCTTCCTGACCTCGTCGAAGTGCGGCAGCCGATTCGAGGCGGCATCTCTACTACCTAGATGTCTGTTGCGAGGATGATCAGGCCGGCCTTCTCCCACTTGCGTAAAGTCGCCGGTACGATTCCCAGTTGCCGCGCGAGCCTTCCGATGAACATCTCTTCGCGCTGGGGCGGCGCTTGAGGCTCCGGTGACACCAAGTCCCGCAATGCCTTCTCCACTGCGGCAATAGTCCTGCGGTCCTGCAGAAGCTGTGCGTGGCTCTCGTCGAGCACGGTAAGGGCGGTGTCGATGTCATCGGCGGTCACGGCCCGCATGATCTCTGCCGCGGTTTGGTGGCCGTGCGCCGGGATGAGAGCTATGAATGCCCGCAACGCTTGCGCGTGCAGCGGGGTGTAAACTCGGTAGCCGGATTGGGTGCGCTCCGCTGCCGGCAAGATGCCTTGCTCCTCGTAGTTCCTCACGGCCTGCGCCGACAGCCCGTGCTCACGAGCCAGGTCGACCGGACGCAGACGCTTTCTGTCCACCTTCTACTCTCCTTTGAGGCTTACTAGCGTATTCACTCTCCTTTTGCCTTAAAGTTTAAATTAAAGGTTCAACGATACAATTTAAGGTGCTGTAAAGCCGAGGAACAGGAGGTTTGTTTGTGTCCACTGGGCCTTCAAGGGGCGATCTGCCCGGGGAAGATCCCGGGCCCATGCGGCTCGTCATAGATCTGGACCTGGGCCTGCTGCCGAACAATCCCGGCGCGGAACTGCGGCGCACGCTCGGGTTCTGGACGGCTTGGTTGCCGAAGATGGACCTGACGCAGCCCGCCGAGCACGAGCTTCACGACTCCAACTACCAGGTAATCGGCACCCTGCGCCTGGTCGACGCGAGCGTGAGGGGCAATGGGCAGACGAATGATTTTCAGTAAACAGCGGGACCCTCGGCTTGTGACCGTTCGCCGGGGCGGCACCCTACAGGACACGCATCACCACCTTCTCGCGGTTTGGGCGGCCGATTGCGCCGAGCATGTGCTGCACCACTTCGAGCACGTGCGACCCGGGGACGAACGTCCACGCCGCGCGATTGAGTCGGCGCGTGCCTGGGCGCGGGGTGAGATCAGGATGTCTCAGTCCCGCGCGGCGGGTGGATATGCCATGACTGCTGCAAGAGAATTGAGCGGAGCCGCTAGGAACGCCGCATATGCAGCCGGCCAGGCGGGGTGTGTGGCGCATGTCGCCGCACACGAGCTCGGTGCTGCAGCCTACGCGATCAAAGCCGCGCGTGCTGTCGCCCCCGAAGGAGAGCAAGAGCAGGCCGGTCGCCTGGAGTGCCATTGGCAACGGGCACAGCTTCCCGGCGAGATCCGAGAACTCGTGCTGAACGACCAGAGGTTGCGCAACGAGGTGTGCTGGTTCGTGTTCGATTGCTGACCGCCGGTGTTCAATTTGGTAGAGGAGGAGGGTAACCGTGGCGAATGAAGCCGACGAGATCGCTCTGAGCATGCAGGATCTGCGTGAGGTCAGCGCCTACGCTGCCGAGAGCGCGCAGGAGGTACTGGGGATCTTCGAGAGGGTACACTCGGAGGATTCCCGTCCTCGCGAAGCGATCGACGCCGCATGGCGGTTCGCCCGCGGCGGCAAATGCGGCAAAACGCTGCGCGACACCGCATGGGCGGCGCTCAGGGCGGTCCGAGAGGCGGACACCGCGGCCGCGGGTAATGCGGCGCGAGCCGCGATGTGTGCCGCAGGTGCTGCTTACTTGCATCCACTGGCCAAGGCCACCCAGGTGAAGCACATCTTAGGAGCAGCGGCCCACGCAGCGCGGGCGGCCGAGCTTATGGCGGGCGACGATCGAGACATCGGCGCTGCCATACTTCTCACCACGACCTTACCTGGAAGGAACAGTGTGATGGACGGCCTCGACGTTGTTGCCGTCGGGGTCGAACACATAGGCCCCGTAGTAGCCGCTGTGGTACTCGGGCCTCAACCCCGGCGCGCCGTTGTCGCGCCCGCCCGCTTCGAGCCCCGCGGCGTGGAAGGCGTCTACCGCCTCCCGGTTCTGAGCGGCAAAGGCGAGATGTACCCCGCTAGCGGGACGTTCGCTGGCATAGATGATGAGCCTCCCACCCTCCCCGCTTCCGAAGGCGAACAGGCCCTCATGCTCGAACTCCAGGCCTAGACCTAAAGGAGCCAGGATCGTCTCGTAGAACCGGCGGCTGGCGTCCAAGTCTCGCACCCGCAGGGTGACGTGGTCGATCGTCGGCCGGCGGGTGGCAGGCCTTAAAACCCCTTCACCCTCTGCTGTTGGCGGTTGGTGGAGCCCGAAGGGAGAGCCCTGGTCGTCCCGGCAGAGCTTGAAGCGGCCGAACCTGGCGATGTTCTCATCATCGCGCACGTCCACCTCCTCGACGGCGCCGCCGAGCTCGCGCACGTGGTCGACGGCCGACGCCATGTCCTCGACCTCGAAGAACACATACGGGGCCGCCCCTGCGTCGTCTCCGTGCAACCCGCCCCGCACATTCGGTGTCGTGATCTCAGAACCATCGCCGGCCGGAACAGGCTCGAACCGCCAGCCGAAAAGGCTACCGTAGAAGGCGCGGGCGTGCGCCGTGTCGGCAACCCCGATCTCGAAGAACTTCAGCTCACCCCTCATAGTGTCTCCTTTCATGCACGTCTCTGTTAGACATCGTGAGCGTTACCTGTCTTCATCCTACTGGCGGGGGAGTCGATTTGGTTGTAAAAAATTGACCCTATCGGTTGTGGAGCGGGACATGGTTGAGGTGCCAGGTGCGGCGCGCGAGGTATTCCGTGGGAGTGAGTCCTGAGAAAGCCCGGAAGTCGTGGATGAAGTGTGCCTGGTCGAAGTAGCCGTACCCCAGCGCGATCTCCCCCCAATCGACCCGCCGCTCCCCCTTTATGAGACGCAGCACCTCTTGAAAACGCCGGACGCGACAGAACCGCTTAGGCGTCAGTCCGACCTCCTCGCCGAAAACCCGGATAAAGCGTCCCAGGCTGAGACCAACCCTTTCGCTCACCTCGGAGGTCTTTCGCGCGTGCGGCGCACCCAGAAACTCCTCTAACGCAAAAGCGACGGCGGGATGCAGCGCCAGAGGCCGGGCTGCCTGTGTCAAAAGGGCCTCTTCGAGGACACGAAACCTCATCTCCGGCGTTCCGGCTTCAAGCAGCCGGTCGCGCAGTTCGGCAGCTTTCGTCCCCCACAACACCTCCAGGGACACGTGCGCGTTGTGTAACTCGGTGGCAGGCAATCCGAGAAACGGAAAAGCGCCACCCGGTTTGAAATGCACGCCCAAAATCTGGTCCTGGCTGGCCGCGTCTATGACAAAAGGCTCCGAGTGCGGCCCGCAGACCAGGGCTGTGCGAAAGCTCTGGAACTGTCCGCGATTCTGGCCATCGTAGACTCGAAGTTCCTCTTCGCGAAGGTCGGTAACCAGCTCCACCGTGCCGGTTGGCAGGAGGCGTTCCTTCGCGTGCGGGGGATCGTGGCCTTCGTATAACCAGAAGAGGTCTACGAAGTCTGAGAGTGGCGGTTGGGGGATGTACGTTCGGTAGGTCATTGAAACCATTGGGCTACATTGAGTTTAATGGCGATCTGAGCTTTTTCATCCCGTTAATATGCCGCTGATTTATCTACCAGACAGCCCCTACTGCTACGTTCCTTAATTGAGGGGTAGATACCGCAGCACGATTTCCGGCGCCTGGCTGACGTAAAATGCCGAAGATAGGCGTATATACCGTATTTCTTTTGTTTACCGTATTTGAGGAACGTAGCACTACAGCGTTGATCAAAATGGTTGAACCGCCGCCCGGTAGCCACAATGCCTGAAGAAGCCCTCGGCATCTGAAGAGCTCACTGCCGTGATCGCCCGCCCCATTGCTTCGACGAGCGCCTCCCGGCTACGAGTCCCTACTTTCTTGAGAATGCCCTTATTCCTTCCGCGATTAGGGTTCCGTCGCTGCTTTCCAGCCGCCATCTCACGCTGTCTCTGTAACCGATCCTTCCCAGGTCAGGGTAATGGATGACATCGCGCGCTACCCGCGTACCGAAGATAGGGTAGGTGCAGGGCTCTTCCGAACGGTTCACGACCTGATGGGCGTTCGCTGTGCCCGACGGCCAGCATGCCGCGTCTCCTGGATGGAGCAGGTGAGCGCCGTTTTCCTCAACCACGGTCGCCTCGCCTGAAAGAATGTAGAGGAACTCTTCTGAGTGTTCGTGGTAATGTCGCTCGGAGGATTTCACCCCCGGTTGGAGCGTCTCGACATGGGCTCCGTACTGGGTCAGTCCACCCGCTTCGGAATTTTGCAGCCGCTCTTGCCCTTCACCGGTATCCTGCGCTGTCGGTGGCTGACCTTCTCGAATGATCATTGTGTAACCTCCTTGTTCTGTTGCTCTCCGAGTAATCCGAGTTCCGAGTGCTCATCCGATTCATACTCGAACATAGGCTCCTCTGCCTGCGATGGCTACGCTGCTGCGATTAGTTCCCAGCAACGCATCGCAGGCTTTCTCATCAGGCACGCCCTAGTCGTCCGCGCGAACTGACCAGCACGTCGATTCCATCCAGCACGCGCTGGAGCCCGAACTCAAAGGCATGCTCGGGAGAGTATGCGGCTTCGTGAGCCGCGCCCGCCGCAGCCCCAACCCGAGCGGCTATGGGATAGCTTTCGGAGTCCAGGACCTTCTCCAGAAACGGCACGTTGGCCGCCCACCATTCGTGGTCCGTCTTACCGGTGTCCTTTACCGCCTCGGTAGCCGCTACCGAGCGCCGCGCAGCACCCTCGACGTGCCCGAGAACGAGCGTGAGCACCGAGTCCATCTCGACCTCTGTGAGGCCGATTCCGTCCACCGCCTGGAGTTCCTGATCGTACTTGGCTATGACGTTCGGCCCCAGCGGCGGCCGGCTGGTAGCCGCGACCTGGAGCATCCACGGATGCCGGTGGTAAAGCTCCCAGTTGCGCCGCGCTACTTGCTCCAGTCCCTCGCGCCAACCCCCGGCGCAATCACCGGCGCAATCACCAGCGTCCGATTCTATTGCTTCACCCATCACCTTATCCAGCATCAGGTCCAGAAGTTCACCCTTGCCGGGCACGTAAGTATAAACGGACATGGTGCTCACCCCGAGCCGCTCGGCGACGCGTCGCATGGAGAGTACCGAAAGCCCTTCCGCGTCAGAGATCCCGATAGCCGCGCCCACCACGGCCTCCACGCTCAAGCCCGGTCTCGGCCCCCGGCTCGGGCCCTTCCGCGTGCCCCACAACAGCTCCAACGTGCGCCTCGGGTCCCCGCGTCCGCTGTACTCCGTCATCTTCTCCCAACTTCCGCTTGTTACTCTATATGGTGTACAGTATAATCCTTTTTACTTTGTACGGCATACAGAGTTAGGAGGTTGCTGTGGATTAGAGCAGCTCGGTAAACGTGTAGTTCGCCAGGTCGGTTTTACAGAACCACAATTAAACGCTTGGTGTGAATTGTGAACTCACCATCCCATCAGATCTGCAAACTTCAGACGGGGCCGACCGAGTTGGTCATTGAGCCAGATACAGAAGTTATGCAGCGCCACCCTCGCCGCCAATCGAGCTC
>SIRX01000110.1 GCA_004563715.1 Actinomycetota bacterium
ACCTGATCCATCCTCAACATCCTTCCTCCAGCAGCCCGGGGACACCGCCCGCAAAGCTACCGGAATCGGGGTCGAGGTGGGTCAGCTTTCGCTGATGGGTGGGTCAATTTCTGAGCGTTGCGTCCACCACACTTAGATCTGTTTCTGGTTTGTCGGCAGGAGGGTGTTGGAGACGGCCTCTGAGTGGGCCCACCAGGACTCGAACCTGGGACCGTCCGATTATGAGTCGGATGCTCTAACCAACTGAGCTATGGGCCCTCGGGGGACGTGGAGCAGCGTCCCGAGCTCCCCTGGTAGGACTCGAACCTACAACCCTTCGGTTAACAGCCGAATGCTCTGCCGATTGAGCTACAGGGGAAGGTTTTGTGCGCAGGAGATTATACGGGCTAAGTCGGCGGGCTTCAAGATTCCTCCGTTATGGTCCGCAAGGCTTCCCTAAGGAGTTGTACCTCGGAGTGAATCCGGATTTTTTCGTCGTAGTCAGGAGTCTGTCTCTTATCGTGCTCGCGCCGCAAGATACGCAAGCGGAGCCACGCAGCCTTTATCACGGCTGGCGAAGGATACAGTTTCTCTGCTTCCGCGTAGAGGCTCCCGATTCCGGCCAGCAAAGGCCGGGTGTCCTCATCGACCAGGAGATCTTCCGGACCTCGGTCCGGATGCCTCTTGAGCAAGGCAAAGAGGCTGGCCTGCTCCTCCTCGGCGAAGTCATCCGCTTCCAACACGAGCGCGCCCGGGAGCCAACGGACCGCCACGCCTTCTCTCAAGAGCTTCGCGTTGAGATCCGGGCGAGCCAGGGTCAGAGCCAGTACCTGGCGTCCGGCATGCGACCACGGACTCGAAAAGCCGTCTTCTGGCATCCTGGAGGGGGACGAAGCAGCGCCTCGTGAGGGTTGCCTCACCTGTTCAAAGACGCTGGGGTTCACACCCAGCGCTTCGGTCGCCAGCCGGACGGCCTCGTTGTGCAACACCGGGTCTTCGATCTGGCACACCAGCCGCTGAACATCCGAAACAGCTCTGGAGCGCTCCATCGCGCCGGCTCCCCTCACATGCTCCACCGCCCGACGTATGCTGTACTCTAGAATTGGCACGGCCTCGTTCAGCATCTGCTCAAACTCTTCCGGAGTATGGTGCAGCAACCAGTCTGCGGGATCCTCGTTGAGCCGCAACACTCGCAGGTCTTGTTTGAGCTCGGCAGCCGTGGCCGCAGCGCGCTCTATAGCCTTCTCCCCCGCTGTATCGGGATCAAACAACAAACAGACTTGGTCGGCGTAGCTGCTCAAGGTGCGAAGGTGACCGGGGGTGGTGGCTGTGCCCAGGGTCGCAACGGCGTTTTTAATACCCGATTGGTAGAGCATGAGGACGTCCGTGTAGCCCTCGACGACGAGCGCCGCCCGCTTCCGGCGCATGGCGTCCGTCACCTGCGGAAAACCGTACAGCAAGTCCCGTTTGTTAAAGATCTCGGTCTCCGGCGAGTTGAGGTATTTGGGCTGCTCGTTACCCAACACGCGAGCACCAAAGCCAACGATTCTTCCACGCCGGTCGGAGATGGGGAAGGTTATCCTGCCGGAGAATCTATCGCCACCCCGGGAGGACAGCAGACCCGCCGCCTCCAGTATCGTACGTTCTATCCCTAGCTTCTGAGCCACCCGGATAAAACCCGCGCTGCCTCGGGGTGGAGCCAGGCCGAGGCGAAATTCTTCTATAGTAGAATGCGCTATCTCGCGCTCTTTCAGATAAGCCCGGGCCCGCTGGGCTTCAGGCGTTACGCTTTCCAGCAGGTATTTGTGATAGTAAGCGGTAGCTGCGGCCAGAGCTCTGTGGATGGCACGGCGCCGCTGGTTCCGTTCTCTCGCAGCCTGGGCCTCGGCGCCTGAAGCTCCCTCGAACTCCAGTTCTATACCGGACTTCTCTGCCAGGTAGGTAACCGCCTCGACGAAAGGCAACGACTTGAGGTCGGTTATGAGCTTGATCGCGTCTCCGCCCTTGCCGCATCCGAAGCAGTAGTAGAAGCCCTTATCTGGAGAAACGCTAAAAGAGGGGGTTTTCTCGGAATGGTCCGGGTAGGGGCACAACCCCGTGTAGCGGGCACCCTGACGCCGGAGCGCTGTGAACTCGGCAGCGACCTCCACAATGTCCACCGTGTCGCGTACCGTTTCGATGCTGCGCTGCGAAATCCTCACGCCTCTGTTTCTCCCGAAGCTCTGTTTTCTAACCCGCCTGTTCCTATGTACCTTTGTATAAAATCTGCTAATACTCGTATTATCCGCCGGAGCTAATGTTAACCTACAAACCGTGAGCGCCATCGAGAAAAACCTGACTCGTGCCCCAGAAGTTGGATACGCCGACCTTCCACCGGGTGTCGGGTTCGCGGACAAAGACGAGCCTCTGCGGCGGGACATCAACTTGCTGGGCAGGATACTCGGCCAGGTGTTGATCGAGCAGGAAGGCCAGAGCCTCTTCGATACCGAAGAGGAGATAAGGTTGCTCTGCAAGCAACTACGCTTCGCTTACGATCCCGCCCTCGACGAACGGCTCAAAGAAAAGATAGACAAGATGGGAGTGCGGGAGTTGGAGCGAATCGTTCGGGCGTTCTCCGTCTACTTCCAGTTGGTCAACATAGCCGAAAGGTACCATCGGGTCAGGCGGCGTCGACAGCACGAAGCCTCTCCGGACAACCCTCCCCAGCGGGCGTCCCTCGGAAGCGCCCTCGCGCGCCTCAAAGAAGAAGGCTTGGAAGCCGGGGGCCTGCAGAAGCTTTTGGACCGTTTAGGAGTCGGGCTGGTTCTGACTGCGCATCCCACGGAAGCCCTCCGCCGGAGCGTACGGCGCAAGCACGTAAACGTCGGGCACATGCTCGAATCTCTCGACACCGGCGCCCTCACCTGGAGAGAGCGCCGGAGGCTGGAAGAAAAGCTCGCCGAAGAGATCACGCTCCTGTGGCAGACAGATGAATTGCGCGCCCAACGCCCGGAGGTAGAACAGGAAATACAGCGCACGCTGCTCTTTTTCGAGGAGCCTTTGATCTCAGCTACGCTCGACGTCTATCGAGAGTTCGAGGAAGAGTTGGAGCGCCAGTATCCGGAGGACACCCCGCGACTGGGACGGGTGCTGACCTTTGGCTCATGGGTCGGCGGCGACCAGGACGGCAATCCCTTCGTCAAAGCCGAGACACTCAGCACGGCCCTGGGCCTACACCAGGACTTGATCCTGAACCGGCACATAACCTCCGTTCTGCAGCTGGCCGACCACATGAGCCAGTCCCGGAAGCTCGTTGCCGTCTCGAAGGAACTTCTCGACTCGCTGGAGAACGACCAGAAGCTTTTGCCGGAGGCCGTAGAGCGGATCCAGGGTGACGATCCAAACGAGATGTATCGCAAGAAGCTACTCCTGGTTTGTGAACGCCTGAAGCACACTTTGCAGGACCCGGAATCTGCGACGTCTTACTCGAGGGTAGAAGAGTACATCGACGATCTCGCGGTCATCAGGGCAAGCCTTCTGGAGAACGGCGGAGATAGAGTTGCCAACGGCGAACTGAAGGACTGCATCCGTCAGGCGGAGATCTTCGGTTTTCATCTGGCCAAACTGGACGTGCGGCAGGAGAGTTCCCTGGTGGTCGATACGGTGGCCGAGCTGGTCTCGGCCGCTACCGGCGAGGACTTGAAGAACATGGAAGAGCCGGAACGCGCCGAGCTGCTCCGGAAACATCTGGTAGCGCCGGAGCTAGACTTGCCTCAGCCGGATGACATCTCGGACCAGAGCCGACAGATCCTGGAGACCTTCGAGCGTATACAGCGCGCACGAGACGAGTTTTCGTCGCCTCCGGTCGAAACGTTCATATTGAGCATGGCCCACGAGGCGAGCGACGTGCTATCCGTACAGCTTCTGGCCCGGCGCGTCGGTCTGCTAGAGGTGGATGACGAGGGAAATTGCGCGGCCAGCTACCTGCGGGTTACCCCCCTCTTCGAGACGATAGCGGACCTGACCCACGCCCCGGAAGTCTTGGAACGTCTGCTATCGGATTCCTTCTACCGATCCTCGTTAGCCCAGGACGATGACCTGCAAGAAATCATGCTCGGCTACAGCGACTCGGGCAAAGACGCGGGTTATGTGACGAGCAACTGGACGCTGTACAAGTCGCAGCGGCGGCTGACAGAGGTGTCCCGTCAGCACGGCGTAAAGCTGCGGCTCTTCCACGGCCGGGGCGGTAGCGTCGGGCGGGGCGGGGGCCCGAGTTACGAGGCGATAACCGCGCAGCCTCCCGGCACGCTGGACGGCAACATCCGCATAACCGAACAGGGCGAAGTCATCTCGTTCAAGTACAGCATGCAGGGATTGGCACGACGCAACCTCAACACCGTTCTGGCGGCCGTTATGGAGGCTGCGGCCGAAGAGCCCGACCGGGGGCCGAACACCCGCTGGATCGACGTCATGGAACACCTGTCGTCACGTTCCCGGGATGCCTACCGGACGCTGGTCTACAAGAACGAAGATTTCCTCGACTTCTTCTCCGGGGCCTCGCCAATCCGCGAACTCTCGATGCTAAACATGGGCAGCCGTCCCGCCCGCCGGGTGCAAAGCCCGGACGTAGAAAGCCTGAGGGCCATACCCTGGGTGTTCGCCTGGACTCAGAACCGCTTCCTGCTGCCTTCCTGGTACGGCGCGGGAACGGCCCTTTCAACCTACACAAGCAACCAGAGAGGGCTCGACACCCTGCGCGAGATGTACCGCGAGTGGCCGTTTTTCCGGACTTTGATCAGCTTTATGCAGATGACCCTGGCCAAAAGCGACATGCGGATCGCGGAGACATACACGGCGCTCGTAAAGGACGGCGAGCTTCGGAAGCGCATGTGGGAGCTAATCTCCCGCGAGCACGACGCGTGCGCGAAGGCCTTGATCCGGATAACAGATAACGAGAACCTGTTAGATGACAGCCCGGTTCTCCAGCGTTCGATCCGGCTCCGCAACCCCTATGTAGACCCGATCTCCTACATCCAGGTGAGCCTCTTGCACCGGCTCCGGGCGTTATCCGAAGACTCGCCGGAGCGAGACGCCGTGTTGAATACCTTACTCCGCACCATCTCCGGCATATCGTCCGGCATGCTCAATACGGGCTAGAACGTGCCGAGTGAGCTACCATCCGAAAATCGCGTTGTCGCGAGGTAGAAACAAGCGCTTGTAAGTCGTTATCGCGTAGCGGTCGGTCATGCCGGCGATAAAGTCCACGGTTTCGGTAATGGGATCTGGGTCGGTTACCGTACGTTGCTCGGGGTGCTCAAGATAGTATTCGAACAGCGCTACGATCACCTCTCCGGCTTTCTCGTTCTGCCGGGAGAGCGGGTTCCGGTACACGTTCTCGAAAAGCCACGACCTCAATTGCCTGAGGGCCTCGTAAACCCCTTCAGAGAGAGATATCTCCCCACTTTCCCGAGAAGTCGAGATCATGTCGCGCACCAGCGTGTTTATTCTCCGGCTCATTTTTTGTCCCAACATAGCCAGCGGTTTTTTGGGCAGGTCTTCCCACGAGATGACCCCAGCCCTCAGTGCATCGTCAACGTCGTGGTTCACGTAAGCGATCCGGTCAGCTATCCGCACGACCTCCCCTTCACGCGTCACGGGATAGCCTTTGCCCGTATGGTTGAGTATGCCGTCCCGGACCTCGTTGGTGAGGTTGAGCCCCTGCCCTTCTCGCTCCAGCACGTCCACCACGCGCAGGGAGTGTTCGTTATGCCGGAAGGAGCGCCCGTAGGCCGCCAGATTCTCCGCCAGGGCTTCTTCCCCGGTGTGGCCAAAAGGCGTGTGGCCAAGGTCGTGCCCGAGCGCGATGGCTTCCGTGAGATCTTCGTTGAGGTCCAAAGCCCGGGCGATGGTGCGCGCGACCTGCATCATCTCCAACGTGTGGGTCAATCGGGTGCGGAAGTGATCTCCATCCGGCGCGATAAACACCTGGGTCTTGTGCATTAGCCGCCGGAAGGCTTTGGCGTGGATGATCCTATCCCGGTCCCGCTGGAAGTCGCTGCGGACGCCATCTGGCGGCTCGGGTCTCCGCCGTCCCGAGCTTTCCCGGCAAGCCCAGGACCTGCCCGCCTTCATGCCGGACGCCGCGTCCCGGAACCATCTAACGCCGGGCTCCCGGGAGCGTGGGCAAAGACGTGAGCCCGGATCACCCGCCGCACGCTCTCCCGCAAGTGGTCTTCAACCAGGCTTTCCTTCAGAGAGCGGGAGATCAGAGTCCGCAGCCCCTCGACGGTACCGGGTGGTACCAGGAATGCCTCGCCAACGTCCGGACGACACCCGGAACAGACCAAGCTGCCGAGCACCGGCGCGAAGTAGTGATGGTCCTCCACCTCACCGGCACCGACACCACAACTCGTGCAAGTGTCGAGTTGCGGCGCGTAACCGGCCAGTATAGAGAGCTTCAGCGCAAAAGCAGCTTCCAACGCCTCGAACTCAGTACTGCGTCCTTCAAGGGCGTCCAGGCCGTGGTACAGCAGGTTGAAGACGCGACGGTCGGCCTCATCACCACCAGAGAGAGCCCGCACGAACCCCACCAACCTCCCGGCGGCCTCGAAACGGGAGAGGTCCTCCCGAACCTCGTGGAAGCTCCGGAGCACCTCGACCTGGGTTATGGTGTCGAGGGTGCGTCCCCGGTAGGCCATGAAGTCTACGCAAGACAGCGGCTCCAGCCGGCCACCAAAGCGGGATTTCGTACGCCGGATCCCCTTGGCGATGCCGGAAACAAGCCCGGCGTCCCGCGTGTAGAGGTCTATAATGCGATCCGCCTCACCGTACCGGATAGAGCGGAGTACGATGCCCTTACTCTTGTAGACCGCCACCCTCGGCCTCTTTCATCACAGACACGCTGCTGCTCATCCCCAGGCGGGAGGCCCCCGCGTTCAGCAGATCCATAGCTTCCTGCAGCGTGCGCACGCCTCCCGAAGCTTTTACCGCCAGGCCCTCGGGAGCTTCTTCCCGCAACAGCGCTACGTCCTCGACCGTCGCGCCAGCGGGGGCGAAGCCCGTCGAAGTCTTCACGAAGTCCGCACCACTGGAAGCCACGATCCGGGTCGCGAGCTGCTTCATCTTGTCCGAGAGGTAGGCCGTCTCGATGATCACCTTCGTAACCACGTCGGTGAGGCCGTTGTTCATCGCCACGACCCCGATCTCCTGGTTGAGGCTGCTGAGCTCGTCGGCGACGTAGTTGAAGTCTCCCGAGAGGAACCTGGTGAGGTTCATGACTACGTCGAGCTCCGACGCACCACCGGCGATGGCGTCCCGGACCGCCGCGGCCTTGACCGCCGTAGTATCCGCCCCGAACGGGAACGAGACCACGGTCGCCACCTTTACGTCCACCCCACGCAACTCCCGGGCACAGCGGCGCACGTAGCAGGGCGGCACGCACACCGCTGCAAAGTGGTAGCTGGCCGCCTCCTCGCAGAGGTCTACCACGTCCTGCTCCCGGATGTTCGGCTTCAGGAGGGTGTGATCCACCGTCTTAGCAAACTCTCTTACCCTCATGCCCAACGGAACCTACCTCCCGACGCCGCTCCCAGACCAACTGGCCACATCAAGCTGCATTATAACCCTAGCTGTTCCAGGAACCGGACGTCTCCCCTCCAGCCAGGGCTCACCTTTACTTTGAGGTCCAGGTAGATCCTGGTCCCCAGCAGGCGCTCCACGTCGCGGCGGGCTTCGGTTCCTATCTGCTTGATGGTCTTGCCGTTCTTGCCGAGCGTTATCATGCGTTGCGAGGCGCGTTCAACGTGGATGATGGCGTAGATGACGGTTACTTTTTCCTTGCGCTCGACTTCTTCGATCTCGACGGCGATGGCGTGGGGAACTTCCTCCCGGAGTACGTTGAGAGCTTTCTCCCTGATGTACTCGGCCAGGATAAGCGTCTCCGGGTGGTCCGTCACGAAGCCCTCGGGGAAGTAGCGTGGTCCGGACGGCAGCATCTCCGCCACGGTGTGCATGAGCGGCTCCACGTTGAGGCCCCCGGTTGCGCTGAGGAGAAAGGTATCGTGCCAGTCACCGAGCCTGGCGACCTCATCCACTATAGGGAGTGCTTCGGCACCGTTCTTCAAGAGGTCAACCTTGTTGACGACCGCTATGGCCGGGGTCGCCGACGAGAAAACCAGCCGGGCGACATAGCGATCGCCGCGGCCGATGCCTTCCCGAGCCTGTTGGGCGTCGATCAGAAACAGGATCACGTCGGACTCCGAGAGGCTGTCGAGAACTTGCTGCTGCATCCGGCTGCGCAGGGTGTCGCGGGGCTTTTGAGAGCCTGGAGTGTCCACGAAGACGGCCTGATACCCTTCGCCGTTGCGAACGCCGCGGATGGGGCTCCGAGTCGTCTGGGGCCGGGGTGAGGTTATGGAGACCTTCTCGCCCACCAGCCGGTTGACCAGCGTGGACTTGCCCACGTTGGGCCTCCCGACCACCGCGACAAAACCGCTGCGGAAACCTTTTTCCACCGGCTCCCGTCCATCAGCCTCGCTCAAAGATCCTCCGGGCCGAACGAGTGAGGGAGTATCTGCTCGAACGGGTAACGATGCAGGTCTCCGTTTTCGTCCTCCACCACGACCTCTTTGCAACCGAACTCCCGCAGCACCTGCCGGCAGGCACCGCAGGGAAAACAGGGGGCGGCCTCGGGACTCGCGACGGCGACGAGCCGTATCTCGCGATCCTCTTGGCTGGCCTGTACCATCTCGCCGACTGCGTTGCGCTCAGCGCAAACTGTAAGCCCATAAGAGGCGTTCTCGATGTTACACCCGAGGCGCACCGTCCCGCTCTCGGTCAAGATAGCAGCCCCCACGTGAAAATTACTGTATGGGGCGTAGGCTTTATCCGCTGCTGTTCGGGCAGCATCCATCATCTCTCGCAGATCCAAGTTCGCTCCTTTCAGAAAAGCTGGAACACAGCAACCGTGATCAGAACCCCGATCACGGCCCCGATCACCACCTGGTAGAGGTTGTGGGTCCCGCTCTCGATGCGGCTCTGGCATACCAACAAGGCCATGAGCAGCGAGATGAGCGAGATCAGGCCTCCATACGGCCCACCGGCGGCTATAAAGCTCGCGGCCACCCACCCGGCGAACGCCACGGCCGCATGTCCCGAGGGCATTCCACCGGCGAACGCGCTCGGTGAGCGGGTAAGCGCCTTGCCCAGAAGGACCGCCAGCACCACCAGCACCAGCGCGACCAGCGTCAGGTGCCCCGGCCAGCGTCCGACGCTCTGCACCGTCTCCAGCGTGAACGGCCCGAGGTCGTCCGCCAGCACCAGGTACCCTACCAGCACCGCCCCGATGCTGGAGACCAGCACCGCCCCGGCGGCCACGTCTTTCGCCAGCTTCGCCAGCGGGTGGTACTCGGTCGTCACCAGGTCCACGGCGAACTCCATCGCCGTGTTGAACATCTCGGTGATCAGGACCAGGGTTATGACGAGCACCAGCAGGGCAAGCTCCAGCTTGCTCACGCCCAGGAGCACACTAAGGACCAGAACCACGATCGCGGCGACGACGTGGAAGCGCATATTGCGTTGGGTCCGAACGGCGTAGACCATGCCCCGGTAAGCGTGGTTGAAGCTTCGAACCGTGGCCTGCTGGCGCTTTCCCGGTTTTTTAGCCATGCTCTTCAGCCACACAGCTCATTTATCACGGCTTCCTGTACCCGGGCCATCTCGCTCGCGTCGAAGTCTTCGCCGTGGTCCATTTCGGCGAGGTGCAACGCCCCGTGGACCACCAGCTCTTCGACGTTCATCTCAGGTCCGGCGCACTCCGGAGCCACGACGATCTCCCCTACCATCTCGCCGTGGGGTCCGTCGATCTCAAAGCTCAAGACGTCGGTGGGAGCGTCAACACCTCGAAACTCCCGGTTGAGATTTCGTATGCTCTGGGCGTCCACCAGTACCAGGGAAACCTCACCCATCCGCGAGACGTCGAGCCCGCAGCGGGTAAAGGCTGCCGTACACAACTCGGTGGCTCGGTCCGGGCTCAACCCGTTGTAGCCAACCTCGTCTAGAATCTCGACCGTAAAATACATCCTCGGCCGTCAGGTCGTCTTGCTCGTGGCTTTGTCCGGTGTCTTGGGCTCGGGGGCGGCGGGGTACTCGATGCGGGGGCCGAGAAAGCCGATCAAGGCCTCGCCTATCGCCTCGCCGACCTCGTGTATCTCGTGCATCGTCAGCTCGCATTCGTCGAACTGGCCGCCGTCTAGCTTCTGCTTGATCGTGCTGCTCACCACGTCTTCGAGGCGTTTGGGGGTCGGCTTGGAGATGGACTTGACGGTCGCCTCCACCGAGTCCGCAATCATCACTATACCCGCCTCCTTTCTCCGGGGCAGCCCGCAGGAGTAGCGGAAATCCGCCTCGCGTATGGTCTCACCCTCCAGGGCCTCTTCGAGGGCCTTGCGGTAGAAGTACTCGATGCGGGTAGAGCCGTGGTGCTGGGCGATTATCTCCAGGATCTCCTCCGGCAAGTCCCAGGCGCGCCCTATCTCCAGGCCGTCCTTGACGTGCCGCCGGATGATGCGGGCCGAGAGCGTGGGGGTCAGCGCGTTGTGCGGGTTCATCTGGGAGATCTGGTTCTCGATAAAGTACGCCGGGTGCTCGAGCTTGCCGATGTCGTGGTAGTAGGCCCCGACCCGGGCCAGCAAGGAGTCGGCCCTGATACGCTCGGCGGCGTTCTCCGCCAGGTTTCCCACCATCATGGAGTGGCTGAAGGTGCCCGGCGCTTTTTGCAAGAGCTTATGTAACAAGGGACGGCCAGGGTCGGAGAGCTCCAGGAGCTTCATCGGCGTCAGTATGTTGAAGGCGTTCTCCAGCAGCGGCAGCAGCACCATCGCCAGCATGAGCGAGAGAAAGCCGTTGCCCAGGCCCACGGCCCCCTGGCGCAAAGCAAAGACCAGCGTGTTACCGCCGATCAGGCTGACCGCAAAGGTTACCAGGGCGGTAATGATGGCTACGAACAACCCGGCTTTGAGCAGTTGCGTCCGGGAACTGACGCGCACCACGGTGTAAATGGCGAACCCCGAGGCGAGCAACAGCGCCGCGGTGAGGTAGAAGTCGTTGCCGGCGATTATGCCGACGTTGACGCTCGTGATCACGACCATGAGGAACATCAGGCGCGGCCCCAGAAGTATGGTGCCGATTATGCTCAGGCCGGCGAGGGGTGTCAGGTACGGCGGGAAAGCCAGCGTGATAAAAAAGCGGGCCAGAGCGGTAAACATTATCATCAACGAAGCCGCCAGGATTATGCGAACCAGGGCGTTGGTGCGCAGGATGCGACGCCCAAAGCGCTCCAGGAAGTACCAGGCCATCCCCATCTCGGCGGCTACTGCGAGTCCTACCCCGAGAAACACCGTCCACGGGTTGGACTCCCGGTTGACGCTCAGGGCTTCGAGCAGCGCAGCGGTGTCCCGGTCCACGACCTCACCGCGGGCTATGATGCGCTCACCCTGCTGAACACTCCGGGTTACCGGCTCTACCTCGGCCGCGGCGTTGTCGCGGGCTGTCTGGGTAGCCTCCCGGTCTATGACATAGTCCGGTTCGAGAAAGCCCTGGCTTATCGCCTCCACGAGCGTCCTGACGTCTCCAGAGGCATCCCGGCTGGCCGCGTCCGAGAGCCGGGCCTGGCCTTCGGAGAGCGGAACGACCGAGAACGGCGTGCTTTCTACGTTGTTGTCTGCTACCGAGTACGTCTCGTATAGTTCCTGCAAGTTCTCTACGGTGTACCGTTCGGCGTCGTCGATCTCCTCGTCTTCAAGAAACAAGAGCAGGCGGGCAGTATCCTCCGGCAAGAAGAACGGCGTGAGGTTCGAGATCTCCTGCACCTGTTCTTCCACCGGTTCGTCTCCGTCGCGTATATCCCTCACCTCGTCGAAAAAGGCGTACACGTTGTCCACTACCTGATCCGAGACAGCGGGGTTCTCGCGGTAGACGTCATCCACCGCGTCGGCGGCCTGGGCGCGCGCCTGCTCTGTAGCGACCGGGTCTTCGTAGGTGATGTTCCGCGGGGCGTAGATGTCCTCCTCGGCCACGGCCCCGACCTCGTAGCGAACGTCGTCCTGCAAAACCCCCAGGGCCGCCAACGTCCGGGTATCGAGGCTGATCAGGAGCGTCAGCGAGGCCCAGGTGATTACGAGCAGCGCAACGTACAACCGCCTCCGGGGCAGACGCTCGATCCAGAGCCGGAAGCGTTCGAACCACGTGGCGGGCCGGTGAAGCTCACTGGTCCTCTTTTCCGAAGGGGAAGTCCCTTTTTTCGGGCTCATGATCTTCCCCGGCAGCCCATGCTTGCCCCTACCCCTCCTGGGCCTGATCGTAGGCGTCTACGATCCTCATCACCAGGTCGCTGCGGATGATGTCGTCCCGGCGCAGCCCGATAAACGAGACGCCTTCTACCCCTTCGAGGGTGCGCCGCGCGTCCTGCAGGCCGCTCGTGTGGCCTTTGGGTAGGTCCACCTGCGTGATGTCCCCGGTAACCACCATCTTCGAGCCGAAGCCCAGGCGCGTTAGAAACATCTTCATCTGCTGAGGCGTCGTGTTCTGGGCTTCGTCTAGTATTACGAACGCGTCGTTCAATGTCCGGCCTCTCATGAACGCCAGCGGCGCTATCTCGATTATACCCCGCTCCAGATGCCCCTGGAACTTGGCCGGGTCTATCATCTCGTAGAGCGCATCGTAGAGGGGCCGGAAGTAAGGGTCTACCTTCGCCATCATGTCCCCAGGCAGGAAACCGAGCGACTCCCCCGCCTCGACAGCGGGACGCGTCAGTATAATGCGCGAGACTTCGCCGCGGTTGAGGGCGTCGACAGCGAGTGCCACCGCCAGGTATGTTTTGCCGGTCCCCGCCGGTCCTATGCCGAACACGATTTGGCTCTCCCGGATCGCGTCCGTATAAGCCTTCTGGTTGCGGGTTTTGGGTGCTACGCGCCGGCCCCGGTGCGTCAGGATCACGTCCCCGAGGACTTCCCGCCCGCGACCGCCGGAACCCATTTTGTAGAGCCGCTCGGCGGTCTCCGGCGTCGGGTGGTGGCCGTCCTCGGCGAGCCCGACGAGGCCGTTGAACACCGACTCGGCCTCCTCTACCTCCCGCTCGCCGCCGCGCAACACTATCTCGTTGCCGCGCACGACGACCTCGCACTGCACCAGATCCTCGACCCGCCGCAGGACTACATCTCGATCACCGAACACGTCCAGCATCCGCCCCGGCGGGATGACGATCTTGGCCTCAACCTGGTTTTCGGTCCTGGTCTCCGTTTTTCCTCCTTTTGTGTACTGCTACGGTGCGGCTACTGCTGCAACCGGCTCCGGACCAGCGCGGAGAGCTCCCGGCCCTCCGCCCGGCCTTCAGCGAGCGCCATAGCGCGGCCCATCACAGCGCCCATGTCCTTCATGCTGCTGGCGCCGGTTTCCTCTACCGCCCGACCCACGATCCGCTCCAGCTCTTCTCCGGACATGGGCGCCGGCAGGTAACCCCGTACGATCTCGGCTTCCGCGGCTTCCCGCTCGGCTTGTTCTCGACGCCCGGCTTTGTTGAAGGCGTCCGCAGACTCCTCGCGCTGCTTGAGTTGCCGGCGGAGAACGGCCCGCTGCTCCTCTTCACCCAGAGGGTGGCCCGCCTCTATCTCGGAGTTCTTGAGCGCGGAAGAGAGCATCCTGAGCGCCGCCACCCGCGTCCGATCCCGGCTCTTCATGGCTTCTTTTGTATCACGTTGTATTTGCTCTGTTAAGCTCATGGCATTCCTATTCTTGGTCCGCTCATTGCATGCAGGCGCAAGCGGGAAACCTCCTGCCCGGCATCGGGACGGTTGTTGATCCTGACGGCGCACCCGCTCCCGGGCACCCCGGGCTTCTCGGCCACCTCTAATGAGGCTCCGAAGATACGCTTCACCACCCCGTCGGGCAACTCCTCGGCCTGAGCCAGAGACCCGACGCGCTGCCTTTCGCCTGCGACCTCTTTGTCTGCTATTTCGCAGAACAAGCGATTATGCTTACCCACGGCCTCCGCTCCCTTCCGAAGCCTCAGCGCAGCGCTCCAGGACCGCCCGGGCCCGCGCGACGGCCACGATGCCAGCGGTCTCGCTGCGGAGCCGGTACGGGCCGAGTTGAGCCAGCGGCATACCGGCCTCCCGGGCTACCGCCACCTCCGCCTCGCTCCATCCACCTTCCGGACCCACGAAGAGGCTCACCGCGGGACCATCGATCACCTTCTCCAGCGCCGGCAAACCGTTCCCGTTGTGCAGCATAACGCCGCCGGATCCAGAGCCTCTCAAAGTCTCTCCGAGCGGCACGGGGTCCCGAACCTCCGGTATCCGCAGCTGCAACGA
The DNA here is from genome assembly GCA_004563715.1 of Actinomycetota bacterium. GTDB lineage: Bacteria > Actinomycetota > Rubrobacteria > Rubrobacterales > Rubrobacteraceae > SIRX01. The sequence goes on from SIRX01000110.1 coordinate 14,325, forward strand.
TTGTCGAGCCGCCGCAGCCGCCAGCCGCCGCCACCGCTCGACCTTGCCGCCCTCTCCTACGGGACGGGCCACGCTCCGGTCGGTAACGAGCGGCACGATCACGTCCGCACCAAGCTCTGTAGCTTTTTCGACTACGAGGTCCATGTTCTTCCCCTTGGGAACGGCCTGGTACAGATACACCCCTGTAGAGTCTCTACCCGCCTCGCTCAGCTTCTCCAGGATAGCGGCTTCCCGGCCGTTGCGCAGCCGGGCGAGGAACAAGCTGCGGGCTACGTCTACCACCTCGATGTGGTCCCCGCTCCGGCCCCGGAGTACCTTGCTGATGTGCCGGGCTTCACGTTCCGGCAGGGTCAGCGGTTCGCCGCTCGACAGGGTATCGCTAACGAAGATGCGGGTGATAGCCGTGCGAGAAACCTCTGCTCCTACCGGAAGACGCTTCTGAGCCGGTCGAAGAAAGATCCACCGCTGCCGTTGTAGGTCTCTTTGCCGCTGGACTCCTCGAACTTCTCCAAAAGCTCCCGCTGCTCCGGTGAGATCCGGGTCGGGACCATGACGTCCACCACCAGCTTGAGGTCTCCACGGCCCCGTTTGCGGAGGCGCGGCATCCCTTCGCCGCCGATGCGCAGCGTGGTTCCGGGTTGAGTCCCGGCCTCTATATCTACGGCCCTGCTGCCTTCCAGCGTCGGCACCTCCACCGTGGTCCCCAACGCAGCTTCGACGAAGGTGATCCGCATGCGGTGAACCAGGTCATCGCCGTCGCGCAGAAGCTCGGGGGCGTCTTTGACCTTTATTATTACGTAGAGGTCTCCCGGGGGCGCTCCCGGGTCACCGTCGTGGCCGGCGCCACTAATCCGCATCCGCATGCCATCTTCGATGCCTTCCGGGATGCGAATGTGACGCGAGGCCATCTCTGATACCCGGCCGCCACCCCGGCAGTTCTCACAGGTGACCTCGATGATCCTGCCGCTACCGCCACAGGTGGAGCACTGCTGCGTGCTGACCATCTGGCCCAGCAGGCTGTCGCGGACGGTCTGTATGATGCCCGCGCCGCCGCAGGTGCCGCAGGTGCGGGTCTGGGTTCCACCCACGCCCCCGCAGACGCTACAGTTCCTGACCGTCTGTACGTTTACCTCGCGCTCGGCACCGAAAGCCGCTTCGTGGAGAGACAGCTCCACCTCCACCTCGGCATCGCCGCCGCGGCTGGGACGGCGGGCGCCCGCCCCTCCGAAAAAGGTTCCGCCGCCGAAGCGGTCTCCGAAGAAAGCCTCGAAGATGTCCTGGAAACCGCCGAACGGATCTCCGCCACCCGGGTAACCGCCACCGCCCCCCCCGCGCGGGACCTGGTGGCCGTAGGTGTCGTAGGCCCGGCGGGCTTCGGGATTGGAGAGAACCTCGTAAGCTTCGGTAAGCTCCTTGAATCGTTCTTCGGCACCGGTGTCCCCGGGGTTGGCGTCCGGGTGATGGTCACGCGCGAGACGGCGGTAAGCCTTCTTCACGTCCGCCTCGGATGCCTCCCGCGGCACGCCCAGTACCTCGTAGTAATCGCGCTTCGCCGCCATGTCAGAACTGGTTGCTCAGACGGAGGGTCAGGGACTCGGCCGCCGAACGAACGGTGGCGATCGCGGCGTCGTACTCCATACGCTTGGGCCCGATAAGGCTGACGACGCCGTAGGGCCGCTCCCGGTGGCTGTAGGCAGCGGCGACGAAGCTCGTGTTCGCGAGCCGGTAGAAGCCGCTCTCGGCACCGATGGAGACTACGAGACCGGTGGGGTTGGAGAGCGAGCGCTGCAAGGCGTCGCCCATCAAGCGAAGCAACCAGCGGCGGCGCTCGAAGATCTCTATAACCGTCGCCAGGCTCGACGGGTCAAGGTCGTCCAGACGGGCGAGCAGGGCAGAAACCCCCTGGATAAAAAGCCCGCGCTCGGTAGCCCGGCTCAGGATCTCGACGGCCTCCAGCACGGCCTCCACCACGAGCGGGTTGTGGTCCGAAAGCACCTTGCGGGCAGCCAGCGAAAGCTCCAGGTCTACCCCGAGAGGGCGGCCTTGTATCCAGCCGTTGATGGCCGAGAAGATCTCGCGCATCTCTTCGTCGTCGACCTGGGCCGGAATCGCCAGGGTCGTGCTGGACGAGGCGCCGCTCTCCATCGAGACCACCAGCAACACAGTTTCCCGGGAAAACGGCAGGTAATCCACCCGGGCGAGCGAGTCACCCAGGGCTCCCGGCCCGGCGACCACGGCGAGGAGGCGGGTCACCTCGCTCATGTTCTCGGATACTCCGCGGAGCAACTCGTCCACGTTCCCGGAACCCAGCGGTGCTTCAAAAGAGCCCTCCTGCGGCGTGTCCCCGGCAACCAGGGCGTCCACGTAGTAGCGATAGCCGGCATCGGTCGGTACGCGTCCGGCGGACGTATGCGGGTGGGTAAGCAGGCCAACAGATTCCAGGTAGGCGAGCTCGGCCCGGATGGTGGAGCTGCTGGCCTCCACGAACTCGCCCAACGCATGACTGCCCACGGGCGTTCCGGTGGAGATGTATAGCTCCAAGGTTTTGATCAGTATCTCGTGTTGCCTGCTAGTGAGGTTCATACGGCAGAAATTCTAACACGGAGAGTAGCGGTTCCTAGATGCGCAAAGCCGCCAAGAAGGCTTCCTGAGGTATCTCGACGCTGCCCACCTGCTTCATGCGGCGCTTGCCGGCTTTCTGCTTCTCCAGCAGCTTGCGTTTGCGGGTTATATCGCCGCCGTAGCACTTGGCCGTTACGTCCTTACGGTAGGCGCGGACCGTCTCGCGGGCGATGATCCGTTTCCCGACTGACGCCTGCACCGGCACCTCGAACTGCTGGCGTGGGATCAACTCCCGCAGCTTCTCGGCCAGCGCCCGGCCCCGCGCGTACGCCTTCTCCCGGTGAACGATAAACGAGAGAGCATCCACCGGATCGCCGGAGACCAGTATTTCGACCTTCACCAGGTCCGAGGCCTCGTAGCCCTTCGGCTCGTAATCGTAGGAGGCGTAGCCGCGGGTGCGGCTCTTCAACGCATCGAAGAAGTCGGTGATGATCTCCGCGAGCGGCAGGTCGTACGTGAGTTGCACCCTGCGGGTGGAGATGTACTCCATGCCGATCGAGACGCCGCGCCGCTCGTGGGCCAGGCCCATCACAGCCCCGACGTACTCCTTGGGGCAGATGATCGTGGCCCGCACGACGGGCTCCCGGATCTCTTCGAAGACCTCCGGCAGCTCGCTCGGGTTCGTGACCTCGATGGTCTCGCCGTCCACAACGACCTCGTACTTCACGCTGGGAGAGGAGGCGATCAGGTCCAGCCCGAACTCCCGCTCCAGGCGCTCCTGTACGATCTCCATGTGCAAAAGCCCCAGGAAACCGCACCGGAACCCGAAACCCATCCGCGAGTTCTCCGGCTCGAAGAACAGCGAGGCGTCGTTTAGCTGCAGCTTGGCGAGGGCGTCGCGCAGGCGCTCGAAGTCGTCAGCGTCAGCAGGGTACAGTCCAGAGAAGACCGTCGGTAGCGCCCGGGCGTAACCGGGCAAGGGCTCCGTATCCGGGTCTTCTACCCTGGTCACCGTATCGCCGACACGCAACGCCTCGATGTCCTTGAGACCAGCGATCACGTACCCAACCTCCCCGGTCTGCAGGGAAGACAGGGCGGTCGGCTTGGGTGAGTAGCAGCCGACTTCCAGGATCTCGAACTGCTCCTCGCTGCCCATCGCCTGGACCGTGTCACCTTTTCTTATCTCGCCGTCGAAGAGGCGGGCGAGCGAGATCACACCCCGGTAAGGGTCGTAGTGGGAGTCGAAGATCAGGGCGCGCGTCTGCTCGCGGGTGGTCTCGGGAGCCGGTATGCGGTCCACCACGGCGTCCAGCACGTCCTGAACGCCCTCGCCGGTCTTGGCGGAGATCTTGAGTATCTCGTCTTCCTCGACCCCGAGCAGCTCGACGAGCTCCTCCACGACGGCGGGCACGTCGGCCACGGGCAGGTCTATCTTGTTGACGACGGGGATGATCTCCAGGTCGTGCTCCATCGCCAGGTAGAGGTTGGCGAGGGTCTGGGCCTGGATGCCCTGTCCAGCGTCCACGACGAGCAGGGCCCCCTCGCAGGCGGCTATGGCGCGCGAGACCTCGTAGGCGAAGTCCACGTGGCCCGGCGTGTCGATCAGGTTCAGGGTCCACTGGCCGTCAGAGCGATTGTAGAGCAGGCGTACGGCCTGCGCCTTGATCGTGATGCCCCGTTCGCGCTCCAGCTCCATCGTGTCGAGTATCTGGGCCATGCGTTCCCGCTCGGGGACGGCGTCCGTGGCGTCCAGAAGCCGGTCGGCCAGCGTGCTCTTGCCGTGATCAATGTGCGCGATAATGCAGAAGTTGCGCGTTCGTTCGATGCTGTCCACCCGCAAAGTCTAACATGATTGCCCCTTTGTTCCCGGTGTGTTACATTTTCCCGGTTACGCCTTTTATAGAGTCGAAAGGAACCAACTATGCCCGCTCCCTCCAAGCGCGACAAGCAGAGCCTCAAGCGGTTCGAGCACAAGAGAACCATCAGGACCCGGCTCAAGAACCTGTCCAAAACCTTCTACCGCTCCGTGGAGGCAGGAGACCTCGATAGAGCCCGCGAGGTCCGCGACGAATCCCAGATAGCCTACGCCAAGGCGGCCAGCAAAGGCATCATTCACCCGAACAAAGCCGCCCGCAAGGTCAGCCGTTTCGACAGGGCACTCGCCGGCAGCACCGTCACCGAGAACGACGCCTGATCCGGCCAGCCAACCAGCGGCCGGGCGTCTAGCGACCCAGGGCCTGGACGGCGAGCTCCACCTGTAGCTCGTCGGTGAGTTCCTTACCCCCTTTCAACCCCCGCTCCAGGTCGAGAATGCGTTCCAGCGCCCGCTCGGCTTCTCCTTCGTCCAGCAGACGCCCCTGCTGTTCCAGCTTGCGCACGACAAAGGGTGGGACTTTAAGCTCTCTGGCCAGCTCACCAGCCGGAACTCCCCGCCCCAACAGCGCGCGCGAGCGGGCGAGAAGCTGGAACTGGCGCCGGATCATGTACGCTATCCGCAACGGGGGCTCGCCGGTCACGAGCAACTCCTCCAGCAAACGGACGGCACGGCCTTTCTCTCCGACAGCCAGTGAATCTACGAACGCGAAGATGTTGGATTGGAGATCCGGGGGACACAACGCTTCTACGTCGCGGGTATTCGCAGGCGCGTCGTCGGGTACGTAGAGCGCGAGCTTCTGGATCTCGCGAACGGCCCGGTTCTTGTCCCCGGAGCACCGCTCGACGAGAAATGCGGCGACGTCTTCCGGCAGGGCCAGCCCAAGCTTCTTCGCGTACCCAGCGGCCCACCGGACCAGGGCCCGGCCGGTAGGCTGCTCCAGGTTGTGCACCTCTCCAACCTCTTTCACCTTCGTGAGGAGCTTTTCGCGCGCGCCGAGCTTGCCGCCGAGCATTACCAGGTCGGTCTCAGACGTGGGGTCCTTAAGATAGTCGACGATGACGGCCTTGCGGGCGGCGTCCCAGGCGTCGAGGTTGCGAACCAGCACGAAGGCGCCGTTCCCGAACAGGGAGTAAGAGTTACAGGCCGAAACCACCTCCTCGGGCGAGGCTTCCGAGGCGTCGTAAGCTTCTATCAGGCGGCCACGGCGCAGCTTCTCCACGCTACGGGCCTTGCGCTCTTCGTCGTCTCCGAGTAACAAGTATACCGGCACGAACTGTATTCTAACCCCTAGCTACGCCGACGAGCGTCAACCAGAGGATGACCCACAGCAGCATCAGGCCAGCCCACCGCGGCCAGGTCTCCTCCGGCGAGAACTGGCCGACTATAGCCGCGGGGACGCACCCCGCGTAGAAAGCCCCAATAAGCGGCAGCGTAACACCCGAGGCGGTTACGGCCGCAAACGGCAGGCCAGACGCGGCCTGGGCGGTCCACCGGACGAGGGTGATCAGAAACCCGTTGACGTAGTTCATCGGATAAGCCAGTTCCGGCAGTACGTTACCGGTCGCAGCGGCCAGCAGGCCCAGAGTCAGTATCGGACCCGAGAGCGGCACGGCTATGAGGTTGGTCAGGGTGCCGACGACCGAAACCTCCTCGAAGGTGGCGGCTATTATCGGGGCCGTGGCTGTCTGGGCTGCGAGCGAGATCGACAGCAGGCTCGCCAGGAGCTCCGGAGGACGCTTCAGCGGCCGGAGGACGGTGCGTTCCAGCAGCGCCTTCAGAGGTTTTCTCAGCAACAAGATACCGAACACCGCTGAGACGGAGAGCTGAAACCCCGTGCTGTAGATCAGGTCCGGCTTATATGTCAGCACCGCCGCGAGCATGGTCGTCGTAAAGTGCAGCGGCGAGAGCTGGCGACGAAACAGCAACGCCCCGAGCACCAGGGTAGATACGACCCCCGCCCGGACGGCCGAGGGCGGGGCTCCCGCAATCGTTATATACAACCACACCAGCCCTAGGGTAACCGGCGTTCGGACCATCAGCGGAACGGCGAGAAAGCGTAGCACGAAGTACGTCATCGCCACGAGGATCGCGACGTGCTGGCCAGAGATAGCCAGGATATGAGTTATCCCACTTCTTCTGAAGTGCTCTTGAAGCTCGTCCGGCATGCGCGAGCGGTCACCGATCACCATCGCCCGGACGATGGACGCCTCCGTAGGCCGCAAGCCGTAACCCAGAGCGGCGTCCGTCCGGCTGTGGACCCGGCCGATCCAGCCCAGGTTCTCGTCTACCCGCCACACGCCGGTGGCGTAGACGATGGCGGAGATACCTCTCGTCGAGAGGTAACGGGCGTAATCGAAGCCCTCTTCTCCGACCGTGGGCCGTGTTATCTCACCGTCGACCCGCACCCGATCTCCGACCCCGACGTTTAGATCTCCGGAGAACACCTGTACCCCGCCGCCCCGCAAGACCTCACGCCCGTCGTACCACAGATGTTCCACCCTGACATCGGCCCGGTTTCCGTAGCCTCCCGGCACCGGCGGAGAGGCCACCACACCCGCTATGACCACCTCACCCGGTTCCCGGGACGCGAGTTCTGCCAGCGGGTCCGCCACCAGCCCGTGCACGGCGGCTATCCCGACCCCGCCGCCGGCGAAGAGCGGGCTCAAAACCGCCATCATCCACCAGCTCGACGGAACCAGGTCACGCCGCAAGATCGCTGCTGCAGACACTATGAAGCTCGCTGTCACGAGCGCATAAGCGAGTGGTGGCGCGACCATGCCCGAGACGATACCGGCAACCAGAACGGCGGACCAGAGATCCAGGCGGACCGGCGGACGCAGTTCGAGGCCTAGGTTCCCCGTCTTCTTTGCATCAAACCTCTGCAAAGGGTTTGATCTTCTCGAGCGTCTTCGGGCCTATCCCCGAAACCTCTTCCAGATCATCTACCGAGCGGAACATGCCGTTCGATTCCCGGTATTCTGCGATTTTCTGGGCCGTAGCCGGGCCGACGCTGGGAAGTTCTTCCAGTTCGCCCACATCGGCAGTATTGATGTTGACCAGCAACGGCTGGTTGGCTTCGTCGACTACCTCCTCCAGCGAAGCGCTGTATACCACCCGCGGCGCCTGCTCGGAGACACGAGAGGCATAAAATGCGCCGCCAGCGAGCACGAGAACCACCAGAAAGGAAACCAGGATTTGAGGCTTATGGCGGGCAAAGACAGCTAACAGCGAGCCTTGCCCGCTGGCTTCGTCGCTCTCTCGTGCGGTGTCGAAGCCTCTCCTCACCTGGCCTCCCAAGAATATCCAGGAGTGGAGCCGGCGGGGCTCGAACCCGCGACCTCCACGCTGCCAGCGTGGCGCTCTCCCAACTGAGCTACGGCCCCAGAAAGACCACCAGAGTATATGTACCGCGCCCGGAAGTGTCAAACGGGCGCATGGAGAATTTTGTTACTCCGGCCAGTGCTCCTGGGGAACGCTGCGCCAGAGCGACTCCAGCCGGTAGTAATCGCGGGCCTCGTCGGTGAAGATGTGCACCACGACGTCGATAAAGTCCAGGCTGATCCAGGCGGTTCCCTCTTCTATGCGGCGGGTGCGGGGCCGGTGGCCCTCCTCGTTCATCTTCTCGATCACCTCTTCGGCGATCCGCTTGGTCTGGCGTTCGGTCTCGGCGCTGGCGATCACGAAGTAGTCCGTATACGAAACGGCCTCGCGCAGATCCACCAGCACGACGTCTTTGGCGAACATCTCGCTTGCTGCCCGCGCCGCCGTGGTAGCCATCCCGTAAGTGATCTCGGCGCCTTCGCCATTCCAGGTCTCCCGCACGGCGGACTCGTCGCCCCTCACGAAATCTCCTCCTTCAAGGGTTCTCCTTCGTTTCTCTTTTCGTCGCCACGATACAGTCCTTTCTCTTCTATCATCTCGCGCACCGCCTCCGGGACCAGGTAGCGTACCGTCTTTCCCTGGAGCATCCGGCGCCGGATTCCGGTCGCCGAAATGTCTACCCGGGAGCATTCGACCGGGAATATGCGGTCGAAGTTCTGCAAGCCGGACTCCAGATGGTCGAGCTTGGAGAGGTCGTACCCGGGACGCGTCGCCGCCACCATCACGGCCTGCTCCAGGAGGCGATCCGGTTCTTTCCAGGTGAGCAGGTTGGATACCTCGTCCGCCCCGGTCACGAAGAACCACTCGTGCTCCGGCGAACGCTCCTTGAGTATCCGCACCGTCTCGACGCTGTGCATGGCCCGTCCGGTATCTATCTCGACCCGGTCCACCGAAAAGCGCTCGTTGCCGGCTACGGCGGCCTCTACGAGCGCCAGCCGGTCCTCCGCGCTCGCCCGCACGCTGGAAGCCTCCTTGTGCGGCGGGATGCCGCCCGGCACGAAGATCACCTGGTCCAGGCCCAACTCGTCCATGACCTGCTCCCCGATGATCATGTGTCCCACGTGTATCGGGTCGAAGGTCCCGCCAAAGATTCCTATACGCACGCGCACCTCACCGGAAATCGAATACCGTCTCGCCGATCCTGACCTCGTCACCCGGCTCCGCGCCCGCCCGGCGCAGGGCCGACATGACGCCCTTCCGTTCCAACTCCCGCTGGAAGTGCTCCACGCCCTCCGGGCTCCCCCAATCTGTCTTGAGCGCTACCCGCTCTACCTCTTCACCGGTCACGGAGTAAACACCCGGTCCCTCGGACTCTACCCGAAGCCCCCGCCAGGCGGGCCGGAAAACCCGGTGATCTTCTCCGGCGGCGACCGCCGTCTCGCTTTCGAGTCCCCGGGTCTTTTCCTCAAGTAGATCTCTGAGGTCTTCTACTCCTTCGCCGGTAACCGCGGAGACGTGCACCGCACCGGGAAATTCCTGCGCCAGGTAATCTCGCAACTCGCTGTCGAGCAAGTCTATTTTATTGAGCACCGTCAGGTTCGGCTTCCGCGAGAGACCGGCCGCGTGCAACTCGGCCCTCAGGGTACCTTCCGCCCCTTCCGGGTCTTCGCTCGCGTCCAGCACTACGGCCAGCAGCCGCGCCCGCGCCACGTGCCGCAGAAACCGGTTGCCCAAACCCCGGCCCTCGCTGGCGCCCGCAATAAGCCCAGGTATGTCCGCAACCACGAACGGTGATCTGTAACCGCTTTCGTCCACCACGCCGAGCTTAGGAACGAGCGTGGTGAACGGGTACGCGCCCACTTTGGGACGGGCCGCGCTCAGGGCGGCGAGCAGGGAAGATTTCCCGGCGTTCGGCAGGCCGACCAGACCCACATCCGAGAGCACCCTGAGCTCCAGCCGAAGCTCCCGCTCCTCTCCCGGCAGGCCCCGTTCCCGGAAAGCCGGCGCCTGACGGGTAGAGGTGGCGAACGAGGCGTTGCCCCGTCCGCCCTCGCCACCCCGGGCAACGGCGAAGGAGGCTCCGGGCTCTGAGAGGTCCGCGAGCATACCATCCTCGTCGAAGACCAGAGTTCCGACCGGAACCTCCAGGACCGTATCTTCCCCCCTATGTCCGGCCCGGTTGTTGCCCGAGCCGTGGCTGCCGCGCCCGGCTTTCACGAGCTTGCGGTAGGCGTAAGGTTCGAGGGTGGAGAGATCCTCGGTGGCCCGTAGTACCACCGAGCCGCCGTCGCCGCCGCGGCCTCCGTCCGGCCCGCCGCGCGGCTTGTACTTCTCGCGGTTGAAAGAAACGCTCCCGTCGCCGCCGCGACCCCCACGGACGACGAAACGGGCTTCATCGACGAACTGCAAAGGGGCTAGAGCCCCCCTATAGAGCGTGTCAGACCGCGGCCTCCTCGACGACGTTTACGACCCGCCGTCCCCGGCGTCGCCCGAAGTCCACGCGTCCGGCAGCCGTGGCGAAGAGCGTGTCGTCCGAGCCCTTGCCCACGTTGTTGCCGGGGTGGACCTTGGTTCCCCGCTGGCGGACGATGATGCTGCCGGCGTTCACGCGCTGGCCGCCGAACGCCTTGACGCCTAGCCGCTTGCCTTCCGAGTCGCGGCCGTTTCTCGAAGAGCCGCCGCCTTTCTTGTGCGCCATACTAAACCTCCACTATCCGAAGCCGGGTCAACTCCTGCCGGTGCCCGGTCTTTTTACGATAAGTCTTCTTGGGCTTGTACTTGTAGACCTGGATCTTGTCGCCCCGGAAGTGCTCCAGAATCTCGGCCCGCGCCGTCCGGTCCGAGAAATCGAAATCGTCTCCGTCGGCCAGGAAGCTGACCGGGAGTTCTACCTGATCTCCTACCTCACCTTTTATGCGGTCGACGACCAGCTCGTGATCCCGGGCCGTCCTGTACTGCCTTCCGCCGCTCTTTACTACCGCAAACATTGTATTAGCTCCTAAGCATCGAAACCGTTGTGACCATACTGGCGATTCTACAACACGGTAGTATAACCGCCGGTAGCCGCCACGACCAGAAAACGCCTACGCGGGCCTCGGGTGTTTGGCAACCTCCGAGCGCGCCCGGATCGCGATGCTCTGCAACAAACCCAGGGATAGGATGCTCACGACGAGGCTGCTCCTCCCGTAGCTGATAAACGGGAGCGGTATGCCCGTAACAGGCATAATGCCCATCGTCATCCCCACGTTCACGAAGACGTGAAAAAGGAAGATGGTCCCGACGCCCACGGCGAGGAGCACCCCGAAGCGGTCCCGTGAGATAGTGGCCACGTAGAGTATGCGCCAAACCAGAATAAAGAAGAGGAACAACAGCAATATGCTCCCGGCGAACCCGATCCTCTCGGCCAGGTTGGAGAAGATAAAGTCTGTGTGGTCTTCGGGGAGAAAGCCCAAATTGGCGAGCGTCGTCGCGGACAGCCCCTTGCCGGTCAGCCCGCCGGACCCTATAGCGAGCTTGGACTGAATCACCTGGTAGCTGAGGTCCGTCGAGCCGGCGGGGTCCAGAAACGCCGTCAGGCGCGCCACCTGGTAGTCGGCCAGCAGCCCCGCCTTTACCGCCGCAAAAGAGCCTGCTATTCCCGCTACCCCCAAGGCGGCGATCTGGTAGATCCGGGCTCCACCGGTGTAGGCCATCGTCACGAACACCGCGCCGAAGACCAGGGCTGTGCCCAGGTCCGGCTGCAAGAAAACCAGCGCAGCCGGGATGCACAGGAAACCCAGGGTCTTGAGGAAGTTCACGTTGTTGTGTATGGGCTTTTCGACCAGGTAGCCGGCGAGCGCGACGACTACCAGCAGCTTCGCGAACTCCGAGGGCTGGACCTGCACGGGCCCGATGTCTATCCAGCGCTGGGCTCCACCCGAGACCGTCCCCACGAGAAGGACCGCCAGGAGCATGACGAGCACGGTAACGTAGATGTGGCGTATGTACCTCTGCCAGATCCGGTAGTCTATAAGCGCCAGCGGCACCGCGCCCACCAGGCCCACCACAAACCCCAGCCCCTGGTTCAGGGCGTAAGCCTGCCGGTCGTCGGTTCCCGCGACGTAGACGGCGAGCATGCCGAAAGCGGTCAGCGCCAGGCCCGCCAGGAGCAGCATCGGATCCAGCGCGCCCAGCTTGCCGATGGACTCCGCCCTCGAGGGCCGGACGTTGCTTTTCGTGTAGCTCATCTAACCTCGGCCTTACGAACTGCTTTTAACAACCATCCTCCAATTAAATAGGCTAGCAGACCGTTCAGCAAAGCGTCCGGCAACACCCCGGAGAACAAGAAGCCCAGCAGCGGAGGCCGTTCCAAACCGACGAGGTCCGCCGCCAACAGCCGGATCAGGCCATAAGCCGCCACCGAAAGCGCCACCAGCTGGGCGAGCATGAACCTCTCTGCCCCCTTGCTCCACCTCGTTCCGTACCGAACCGCGAGCGTCGCCGACACGACGCCGCCCATCGCCCCGACCCCGAACAAAAACATGCCGCTACCCAGGGTGTCGCTGAGCACGCCGCCGAAAAAGCCGAGCAGGATCCCCTGGAGATCCCGCAGCCCAGCCGCCGTGAAAACTATGGCTATTATCACGAACTTGGGCGAGAACCAACCAAAGTCGAAGTACGGTGCCACTACCGCCCCGAGCACCGCGGCGAGCGCCACCACGACCGCCGCCCGGACGACGGAGGCGTGTCCCATACGGCTACCCGCCGTCTACCAACCGACGATCACCCTGACCTCCTGGAGGGTGTCCGGGTTGGCCGCCGGGTTCACGACTATCTTCTTGTACTGGTCTATATCCCGCGAACTGACGGACTCTACGGTCCCCACGAACAGCCCCGGCGGGAACAATAACTCCAGATCCCCGGCCCGGCCGCTGGTTACGACGAAGTCGTCCTTCTCCACCGTAGCCCCGAGGCCTACGAAGTCTACCCCGAGGTACCCTTCCCAACTGGTCTGCAACAGGCCTTCGCCATATCTGGTCTCTTCGTCGGAGGCGTCCGACACCAGCTCGCCGGACGAAGGATCAAAGTCCGCCGGCGGCACCACCCGGACGCCGGCGGCGAAGTTCTGGTCCGTAACGAGCATAACCTCGGCCGTGTTCGCGGTGACACGGCCCGTCGTGCGACCCACAAGGGTATTGTCGCCGACGATTACCGGCTGCTCGGGCCCGATACCGTCTTCGGTGCCAACGTCGATCACTATGCGCTGCGTGAACTGGTCGCCTACAGGAGCCACGACCCCCGCGAGGGGACCGTACTCGTAGGAAGCCCGCTCCCCGTCCAGCAACTCGCGCAGGCGGTCGTTCTCGCTCTGTAGCCGCGAAGCCTGGGCGGCCAGCTCTTCGTTCTCGCGCGCTTCTTCTCGCAGACGCTCCATCTCCTCCGAATCGCTGAAGACGTTGTCGACGCTCTGGCGCGCAGAGGCCACGGGCTGCGCTACGAGCCCCACCGCGCTGCGCACCGGCTGCAACACCTCCGCCGCTCCGAGCTGTACCGTATGCAAAGGACCCGTGGGGCCTTCCCTGACGTACACAGTAAAAAGCACCAGGCAGGTTACAAAGAGCACGGCTGCGGTGATGAGTCCTCTGGTAGCGCTAGACTTCTTGCGTCCCATAACCGCCTACGAAGAAAGCACGGTGCGATAAAGGTCCATTTCTTCCAGCGAGCGGCCGCTGCCTATCGCAACGCACATCAGCGGGTCGTCGGCGATGTGAACCGGTATCTTGGTCTCCCTCCTGAGCCTCTCGTCCAGGTGGCGCAGGAGCGCCCCGCCGCCGGCGAGCACCATCCCCCGGTCCATGATGTCCGAGGCCAGCTCCGGGGGCGTCCGGTCGAGGGTATCGCGAACGGCCGCCACGATAGCGTCCACCGGAGCGCTGATGGCCTCCCGGATCTCCTCGCTGGTCATCACGACTGTCTTGGGCAGGCCGTTGACCAGGTCGCGGCCCCGGATCTCCGCCGACTCCTCTTCCTCCAGCGGGAAGGCGCTTCCGAGCTCTATCTTGAGTTGCTCCGACGTCTGGGCGCCGATGGCGAGCTTGTACTCCTTCTGGATGTAGCTCGCGATCGCGTCGTCTATGTCGTCGCCCGCCATCCGGGTCGAGGACTTGGTCACGATGCCGCCCATCGAGATCACGGCGACCTCGCTGGTCCCGCCGCCGATGTCCACGATCATGGACCCCTGCGCCTCGTTTACCGGCAGCCCGGCGCCGATGGCCGCCGCCAGCGGTTCCTCGATGGTGAACGCCTGCCGCGCCCCCGCGGCCTCGGTCGCCTCCCGGACGGCCCGCAACTCTACCTTGGTCACACCCGAGGGCACACACACGACCACCCGAGGCCCGAGAATATAGCGGAACCAGCGCCGCTTGGACTGCGCCTTGCGTATAAAGTAGGCGATCATCTTCTCCGTGACCTCGAAGTCGGCGATAACGCCGTCCTTGAGCGGCCTTATCGCCACGATGTTGCCCGGCGTACGTCCGAGCATCCGCTTGGCGGCCGACCCCACGGCCACCGCCCGGTCCGTCTTGCTGTCTATGGCGACGACCGAGGGCTCGGAGAGGACTATACCCTGGCCTTTTACGAACACCAGGGTGTTAGCCGTTCCCAGGTCTATGGCCACGTCCCTGCCGAACAATTCTCCAAACATACCGCGTCCTCTGCCTGTAGTTGACGCCCGGCCCGCAGGCTAGAGCATCCCGTGTTCTTTCATGCTGAAATGCCCGTCCCCGATTATTACGTGGTCGAGCACCTCTATACCGACTATACCGGCGGCAGCGTTCAGCCGCCGGGTGACCTCCCTGTCTTCCGCGCTCGGATCCACCCTACCACTCGGATGGTTGTGCGCGAGGATCACGCTCGCCGCGCTCGCCCGGATGGCCGGCTTGAATACCTCCCTCGGATGCACCAGCGAAGCCGATAGCGTTCCAACCGAGACCGTGGGGATCTCCAATACCTCGTTCTTGGTATTGAGCAGCACCGCCACGAAGTTTTCCCGGTCAAGATTAGCTATACGTCCCCGCAAAAGCCCATCAACATCCGCGGGCGATGATACCACGGGGCGTCCCGGGTTGCGAACCCTCCCCAGCCGCTTGCCGAACTCTACCGCCGCGAGTATTATGCATGCTTTTGCTTCTCCGATACCGTGCATCTTGACGAGGTCGTGGACGCTTACGTTGTAGAGTCCGAACAGGTCGCCGCTCTCGGAGATTACGTCGCCCGCGAGCTCAACGGCGGTCTTCTCGCGGCTGCCGATACCGAAGAGTATGCCCAGCAGCTCCGCGCTGGAGAGCGCCGCCGGTCCTTCGGAGAGGAGCCGCTCTCTGGGGCGCAGTTCCGGGGGCATCTGCTTTATCGTGTACCGGCGTTGCTCCATAGCGGCTATTCTAGTACCAACACACCCCGAAGTGTTCGAGCATCCGGACCGTGAGGGCGAGCGGCAAGCCGACTACGTTCGTGTAGTCGCCCCCGATCCACTCCACGAACGCCGCAGCCCGGCCCTGGATGGCGTAGCCTCCGGCTTTCCCGATCCCCTCACCGAGGGCCACGTAGGCTTCGACCTCCGTGTCACCAAGCGGGCGCAGCTTTACCTTGGTGACGGCGCGGCGCACGAGCACCTCGTCTCCCCGGGCGACGGCCACGCCGGAGTAGACCTCGTGGGTACGTCCGTGGAGCAGTTTCAGCATCCGACGCGCCTCGCCGGCGTCCGCGGGCTGGCCAAGTACCCGTTCTCCTGCGGGCCGGTCCGGCAGATAGACTACGGTGTCGGCGGCGAGCACCACGCCGTCGTGGTCCCGGGCGACGGCTAACGCCTTCCCCCGGGCGTTGGCCTCGGCGGTCGCCACCGGGTCTGGCAGGGTGATCTCGGGGAAGCCGCTCTTGCGGGTCTCGAAGGCATAGCCCGCCTGGTGGAGCAGGGTTACCCGGCGGGCCGACTCGGAGGCCAGAACGAACTGCACAAGGAAATACGGGCTAGGAGCCGAAAAAGAGCTTCAACTCCCGCCCGGCGCTCTCGGGGGAGTCGGAGCCGTGGACGAGGTTGTCCGGCATGCTCAGCGCCAGGTCTCCCCGGATGGTGCCGGGCTCCGCCTCGGCCGGGTTGGTGGCGCCCATCAACTTGCGTACCGTCTTGATCGCGCCTTCCCCCTGAACCTTCATTGCTACCACAGGGGTGGTGGTGATGAACTCGACCAGCTCCTCGAAAAAGGGCTTCTCCCGGTGCTCGGCGTAGTGCTCCTCGGCCAGCTCGCGGCTCACATCCATCATCTGCATGGCGCCGATCTCCAGGCCCTTGGCCTCGATGCGGCGGATTATCTCGCCGATGAGCCGCCGTTTTACTCCGTCACCTTTTACCAGTACCAACGTCTCTTCCACGATATCTCCCTTTCTACCAACTCATTTTCTTGCCGGTCTCCTGGTTCGTGCCGCAGTAGGGGCAGGTCTTCCAGTTGAGATCCAGCGGTCTCTCACACTCGATGCAGGGCTTCTTCAGCTCCCAGTTGCAGGCGGGACACACCAGGAAGTCTTTCTCGACCAGCGTCCGGCAGTTGGGACACAGCAGAACCCGGCTGCGCAACTCCCGCTCCAGCACGGCCAGCTCCAGCTCGCGCTCGCGGGCGTCCAGCTCGTACTCGGGAGGGCGCACGATCAGGTACACGAGGCTGCCCACGAAGGGAAAGATGACGGCCACTATCCCCCACAAGATAGCCGCGGTTCCCCGGCGCCGGGCATCGGTGTAGGTCCAGTACACCAACGCGAACCACAGCACGATGGCCAGCAAGATCAACAACTGCGTCCCGATGCGGATGATCGGGCTGCCCAGGAAGTCCGAGATCAACTGGAAGGGGTCGGAGTCTCTCTGCAAGAGGGCAAAAACCGGTGCTTTCATCCGAGATACCCCGGCACCAGAAAGTACCCGGCCGCAAAGAAGACGACCGCCACCACGAGCAGGTACCCGGCTAGCTTGAGGGCGCTAGCCACCTTCACGCAGCCGCTTCATAACGGCGGCGACGGTAGATAGAGACCCCGTCACAAGCACAACACCGTTTGTCTCGCGCATAACCTTCACAACCTCTTCCAATGCCTCGACCGCGTCCTCGATAACCGGTGCCCGGCGTCCCTCCCGGTCGCGGGGGCCGAACCTGCGTGAAACCCATTCCGGGTCCGCCGCCCGCCCGTCCGCCGCCCGGGTGAGCACGAGCCGGGCGGCCGCGTTTTTTAACCCGGTAAGCATACTTCCTACGTCCTTATCCCGCAAGACGCCGAAAACGACGCCCAGCGGCCGTTCCCCGTACACCTCGCGGACGGCGCCGAGCGTGGCCTCTATCCCGTCCGGGTTGTGGCCGCCGTCCACGACGACCGGCACGCCCCGCAGCCCGAAAACCTGAAAGCGCCCAGGTAGAATACTGGCCACCCGGCGCAGCACGCGCTCCCGCAGTTCCGCGCCGAGAGACCGCCCCAGCAGCACCTCCGCGGCCCCAACGCCCAACGAAACGTTGCGCGCGAGGTGCGGCGCGGAAGTTGCGCCGGCCACCCCGTACAGATCGCCCGTGGCCTCCACGAGCTTCGCGCCGGCTTCCCGGCATCGGCATCGCGCCGCGGCCACGACCCGCGGGTCTTCGCTGCCGAGCACGAGCACACCTCCGCGAGGCACGCTGGCGAGCTTCTCCTCCGCTATCTGTTCGACCGTCTCCCCCAGGTACGTGATGTGGTCCAGGCCAACGTTGGTGAGCACTACGGCTTCGGGCCGCGCCGCGGTGGTGGCGTCGTGGCGGGCGCCGAGCCCGGCCTCGAGTACGGCCCAGGAAACGCCCGCATCGCGGAACATGCGGAGCGCTCCGGCGGTGAGCAGCTCGAACTGCGAGGCCGGCACACCGTTGGCATCGGCGGTCTCCATGACAAGGTCCATCGCGGCGGCGAACTCTCGTTCCGAGACGTAACGGCCCCGGAGCATTACCCGCTCGGCATAGGAGAGCACGTGCGGCGAGAGGTATGCCCCGGTAGAGCAGCCCGCTTCCTCCAGGGCGGTAGCGAGCGCCACGGCGGTCGTGCCCTTGCCGTTGGTGCCGACGACCTGCACCACCCGCATGGACCCCTCCGGCTGCCCGAGCAGGGACAGCAGCGCTTCTACGCGGGACAGGCCAAGGGTAATGTACCGGCGCCGGTCCAGCTCGTCGCTTACCTGCGCGAAAGAGCGAGCCAGGTGCGAAGACCTCCTAGAGATACTCTTCGAGGCGCCGGGTGAGGGTATCGAGCATCCGGGCGTTCACGTCGAGCTTCTCCCGCTCCGCGGCAACGACATCACCGGGGGCGCGCTCGACGAAGTTCGGGTTTGCGAGCTTCTTCTCTGCGCGCTCGACCTCCTTGCCGACGCGCCCGATCTCTTTTCGCAGGCGCTCGACCTCGCCGCGGCGCTGCTCCTCGCTGAGCGCCACCTCGACCACCACGTCGCCCGCTGGCAGGACGGCTTTCGCGCCCTCTAAATCTTTTGCGGGCCGCACGCCGGCCAGCGACAAGAAAACGCCCGTCTCTACCCCCTCCGGCACGCGCCCGGCCAACTCGCCATCAACCTTCGACTCGGCCCGGAACTTTCGCACCGCCGAGACGGCCCGTTTGGTGCGGTCCAGCGTCTCCCCGGCTTCATCATACCGCAGATCCGGGTCGAAAGCGGGGAACGACTGCCGCACGAGCAGCTCTTTTTCCCCGAGCAGGTGGGACATCTCCTCGGTGGCGAAGGGCATGGCCGGATGCAGCAGACGCAGAACACCGGAGAAGACCTCCCGCAAAACGCGTGGTGTGGCGGATGAGGGCGCGGCCTTGGCGATCTCGATGTACCAGTCGGCGAACTCGCCCCAGGCGAAGTTGTAGACGACCCTCATGGCCTCCGAGAACGCGCATTCTTCGAGCAGCGCGTCGTACTCGCCAACGACGCGGTTGAACTCCGAGAGGATCCAGCAGTCCGAGGCGGAGAGCTCGCCGTCCTCTTCCGGCTCCGGGTAGCTCAGGACGAAGCGGGTCGCGTTCCAGAGCTTGGTGACGAAGGCCCGGCCCATGGCCGCCCGCTCGTAGGAGTAGGCGAAGTCCTGGGTCGAGGACTGATAGAGCAGCCCGAAGCGCACCGCGTCCGTACCGTACTCATCGAAGAGTTCCAGGGGGTTTATGGTGTTCCCCTTGGACTTGCTCATCTTCGTGCCGTCCTCGGCGAGCACGATGGAGTGGACGTTGACCTTCTCGAACGGAACCCCGTCCCGGTAACGGAGGCCGGTCATGATCATGCGGGCCACCCACAGGTACATGATCTCGCGCGCCGTGCTGAGCAGCTGCGTGGGATAGAAGTACTCCAGGTCCCCGGTTTCCTCCGGCCAGCCGAGCGTGGCGAACGGCCACAGCGCAGACGAGAACCAGGTATCGAGCACGTCGGTGTCCTGCACAAAGCCCTCGCCGGGCGACTCCTTGGCGGCCACGACCTCGCCTGCGGGCCCGTACCACACGGGGATGCGGTGGCCCCACCAGAGCTGGCGGGAGACGTTCCAGTCCTGGATGTTCTCCAGCCACCGGATCGTCTCCCGCCGCCACGAGTCCGGGTAGACCTTTATCTCCTCCTCCCGGAGCGCTTCTATGGCGGGCTCGGCCAGCTCGCGCATCGAGACCCACCACTGCTCCGAGAGCCACGGCTCGATCACCGCGCCGCAGCGATCGCAGTGGCCGACCCGGTGGACGTAGTCCTTGACCTCGCCGAGCAGGTCTTCCTCGCGCAGCCGATCCACGACCGCCGCCCGGGCTTCCTCCCGGCTCAGGCCCGCGAACGGGCCGCCGCTTTCGTTGATGGTGCCGTCGGGGTTCATGACGTTCACCGGATCTAGGCCGAGCCTCTGCCCGATTTCGAAGTCGTTCGGGTCGTGGGCCGGGGTGACCTTCAGGACGCCGGTGCCGAAGGAGGGGTCCACGTAGTCGTCGGCGAGGATCTCGATCTCCCGCTCGACGAACGGCACCCGCACCTTGCGTCCGACGAGGCCGGTGTAGCGCTCGTCTTCCGGGTTGACCACGAGCGCCACGTCGCCGAGCATCGTCTCCGGGCGGGTGGTGAAGACCTGAGCGTAGCCTTCGCCGTCCACGAACGGGTAGCGGAGGCCGTAGAGCCTGCCGTTGACCTCCTCGTAGTTGACCTCCAGGTCGGAGATCGCCGAGCGGTCGCGCGGACACCAGTTGGTGATGCGGTTGCCCCGGTAGATCAGGCCGGCCTCGAACATCTCGACGAAAGCCGTGAGCACGGCGTCTATGTATCCCTCGTCCATCGTGAAGCGCAGCCGCCGCCAGTCCACCGACGCCCCCAGCCGCCGGAGCTGGCCGAGGATCTTGGTCCGGGCGTCTATGGCGAACTCCCAGCAGCGCCTCACGAACTCCTTGCGTCCGAGGTCCCAGCGCGACGTGCCCTCCTCCCGCAGGAGTTTCCGCTCCAGGACATTCTGGAGGGCGATGGAGGCGTGGTCCGTGCCGGGCAGCCACAGAGCCTCGTAGCCCTTCATCCGGGCGCGGCGGACAAGCGCGTCCTGTATGGCGCCGTTCAGGGCGTGGCCCATGTGCAGCTCGCCCGTAACGTTGGGCGGCGGGATGACGACGCAGTAGGGTTCTTTGTCCGGGTTGGGCTCGGCCTCGAAGGCGCCGGCCCTCTCCCACTCCTCGTAGATGCGCGCTTCGACGGCGCGCGGGTCGTAGGTCTTGGGTATCTCTCGGGGTTGGCTCAAGGGGTCAGGGAGTCTACGCGGTCTCTTCGTCGTAGGAGTACTTGGAGTTGCCGGAGCCCGTTACCAGCGCCGGTTGCACACCCTCTTTGACGGTGTCCGCGTCCACGATGCACTTGGCGACGTCCGAGCGGCTGGGAAGCTCGTACATCGTTGGCAGCAGCGAAGCTTCCAGGATGCTGCGCAACCCGCGGGCGCCGGTGCCCCGTTCGAGCGCCAGCTCCGCGATCGCCGAGAGCGCAGCCTCGGTAAAGGCCAGGTCCACCTTATCGTAGCGGAAGAACTGCCGGTACTGGCGCACCAGGGCGTTCTTCGGCTCGGTGAGGATGCGGATAAGGTCCTCCTCGTCCAGCGCGCGGAGCGTGGAGATCACCGGCAAGCGGCCCACGAACTCGGGGATGAGCCCGTACTTGAGCAGGTCCTCCGGCTGGGTGTGCATAAAGACCGCGCCCGGCTCCTCCTCCATCCGCTCTGCGGCGTCGCCCCCGAAGCCGATGCTCCGCTTGCCGATGCGCTGCCGGATCACGTCTTCAAGGCCGCCGAACGCCCCGCCGCAGATAAACAATATGTTCTTGGTGTCTATCTGCAGGAAGTCCTGGTGCGGGTGCTTGCGCCCGCCCTGGGGCGGCACGCTCGCCACTGTGCCCTCCAGGATTTTCAAGAGCGCCTGCTGCACGCCCTCGCCAGAGACGTCGCGGGTGATGGACGGGTTGTCCGACTTGCGGGCGATCTTGTCGATCTCGTCTATGTAGATGATGCCCGTCTCGGCCTTCTTCACGTCGAAGTCGGCGGCCTGTATCAGCTTGAGCAGGATGTTCTCGACGTCCTCGCCCACGTAGCCGGCCTCGGTGAGCGCCGTGGCGTCGGCGATGGCGAACGGCACGTTGAGGATGCGCGCCAGCGTCTGGGCCAGCAGCGTCTTGCCGCTACCGGTCGGGCCGATGAGCAGGATGTTCGACTTCTGCAGCTCCGTGCCGTCGGTCGGTTCCGGCCCCATCTGGATGCGTTTGTAGTGGTTGTAGACGGCCACCGCGAGCACCTTTTTCGCGTCCTCCTGGCCTATAACGTACTCGTTGAGGATGCGGTTGATCTCGCGGGGCTTGGGGAGGTCGTCGTCCTTGAGGATCTCGGGCCCGCTGAACTCCTCGTCGATGATCTCGTTGCAGAGCTCGATGCACTCGTCGCAGATGTAGACGCCGGGTCCGGCGATGAGCTTCCTGACCTGGCGCTGGCTCTTCCCGCAGAAAGAGCACTGCAACTGGTCCGACGGGTCTCTCATGCGGTTACGTCCTCCCCATGTCTGCTTCCAACATCCTGCCGACCTGGTTACCTAGTGGTTGCGGATTATGTTGTCTATGACACCGTAGTCGATGGCCTCGTCGGGTCCCATTATGTAGTCCCGGTCGGTGTCGCGCTCGATCCGCTCGTAGGGCTGTCCGGTGTTCTCGGCCAGGATCTCGTTCAGGCGCCGCTTGGTGGCGATGAGCTCCTTGGCGTGGATCTCCACGTCCGACGCCTGTCCGGCGAGACCGCCGACGCTCGGCTGGTGCAGCAGGATACGCGTGTTGGGCAGCGCGTTGCGCTTGCCTTTGGCGCCCGCCGCCAGCAGGAAAGCGCCCATCGAAGCGGCCATGCCCAGCGCCGTGGTAACGATGTCGGGCTTGACGAACTGCATGGTGTCGTAGATGGCGAGCCCCGCCGTGACGCTGCCGCCGGGCGAGTTTATGTACAGGTTGATGTCCTGCTCGGGGTCCTCGCTCTCCAGGTGCAGCAACTGCGCCATGATGGCGTTGGCCACCTGATCGTCCACCGGCGTGCCCAGGAAGATGATTCTGTCCTTCAACAGCCGCGAGTAGATGTCCATCGCCCGCTCTCCGCGCGGGCTCTGCTCGATGACGTAGGGGATGACGCCCTGGGGGTCGTAGTAGCTCATTGCTTTTCCTCTCCTTCGCTGGTCTCCGGGCTGCTGGCCGTTTCACCGACCTCGACTCTGGACTCTACCGCCGCCCCGCCACTCTCGGGCGCTGCTTCCTCCGTCTCCGGAACGTCGGTTTCTGCTTCTTCGGCCTCTTCTTCCTCCGGCATCGGGACGGCGACGGATTTCTCTACCAGGAGGTCTAGCGCCTTCTGCCGGGCCATCTCCTCTTCCAGCAGCGTGTAGGTGCCGTTGCTCCGCATGGTCTCAACGATCTCTTCCGGCTCGCGCCCGGATTCCTCGGCGAGGTGCTCTATCTCGCGCCTGACGGCGTGCTCGTCGGCTTCCACGTTCTCGGCACCGGCTACGGCGTCGAGGACCAGCTCCTTCTTCACCGTGTCGGCTGCGTCCGGCCGGACCCGGGCCTTCAGGTCGTTCAGGCTCACCCCGGCGAGCTGGTAGTACTGCTCGGGCTCTATGCCCTGCGCCCGGATGCTGCGCTCGAAGGAACCGACCATCTCTTCAGACTTCTCCTCGACCATCACCTCCGGCACTTCGACCTCGGCCCTCTGCGCCACCGCGTCCAGCACCCGACCCCGGAACTCGGCCTCCACCTGACGCTCGAGCGCGGCCTCTACCTGCTCCCGCACCGCCTCACGAAGCTCCTCCAGCGTCTCGAACTCGCTCGCCTCCTTGGCAAACTCATCGTCCAGCGGCGGCAGGTCACGCTCTTTTATCTCCTTGACGTGGACGTTGAACAACACGGACTGGCCCCGCAGCGACTCCTCCTGGTAGTCCACCGGGAACGTCACCGCGAACTGCTTGCGCTCCCCGGCGTTCGTGCCCACGAGGTTCTCCTCGAAGTCCGGCAGCAGCTCCCCACCGCCGACCTCCAGCATGTAATCTTCGGCCTCGGCGCCCTCCACGGGACCACCCGTCAGGTGCTCGCCCTTGAAGTCCAGGATCACGTAGTCGCCCTGCCGCACCGGGCGGTCCTCGACCGCCGCCAGCGTGGCGAACTGCCCCCGCAACTCCTCGATCTGCTCTTCTACCTGCTCCTCGGAGACCTCGACCTCGCGCTTGGGCACTTCGAGCCCCTCGTACTCGCCGAGGACCGCCTCCGGCCGCACCGGCACGGTGGCGGAAAAGCGGAACCCCTCTCTCTCGTCTATCGAGTCCTCGAAGTCTATCTCCGGCCGGTCGATGGGCCGCAGGTCGGTCTCGACGATGGCCTCCGAGTACCAAGTCGGCAGCTGGTCCTGGAGCGTCTCCATGTAGATGTAGTCGCGCCCGAGGTGGTTCTCGATCATGCGTCGCGGGGCCTTGCCGGGACGGAAACCGGGAACCCGCACCTTCTGCTTTAGCTCACGGACCTTGGCCTCTACGCCCTTACGCACCGCCTCCGGAGAAACCTCCACGTCGAGCCGGACCCTGTTGTCCTCAAGCTTCGTTACGTTCGCAGTCATACACCTCTACTCTTCTCGACTACCAAACAACAGGCCCGGCGCTCCGACAGCCCCGGCAACGGAGTGCGAGAGGCGGGACTTGAACCCGCACGCCTTGCGGCACTAGATCCTAAATCTAGCGTGTCTACCATTCCACCACTCTCGCTCACCGCAAGAACCTGCGCCCGATTATAACAGCAGCCTTTGTGTTCCCCGACACCCGCTACCGTTCTTGACCACCCTTTACGCTAAGGGCGCAAGCTATATGCTGGCGATAGCCGGAGAGCGGCCCGCTGTTCGGGGGAGTGCCCTCCAGCACACCGACCACGTACCCCGGCTCCAAGTCTGCGTCCGGGCCGGGCTTGAGGATAAGAAGGCGGCGACCAGGCTCGACGCGACGTCGCCGACGGTGTCCAGGTCACCTGGCGCATCATGGACGTGAACCTGACTTGTCGAGTGTGCCATGGGGGTGCACCCGGCGCCGTGGTTTCGTACAAGTCTATCTGGTGATCCGTCAGTCGCGGAACTCGCGCAGTATAGTCTCGTTGGCCTCCCGATCCGGTATCAAGACCTCGTTGCCGCTCGGCAGCGCGCCGGGCGTACCCTTTAGCTGGGTCGAGGTCATCACGCTGTTGCGCCCGTGCTTTCCGAGCATCCGGCCCAGGGCGGCCATCTCCGAGACGCTCATGTCGGTTTCGACGTTGTCGGTTACGGCCCGGATGATCTGGGGGAACCTCTCGACCGAGCGCCAGCGGAATGCCTGGCTGCGGAGGGCGGCCAGCACCTCTTGCTGACGTCGGATACGGTCCAGGTCTCCGCCGGAGCTGGTGCGGTAGCGCGTGTAGAGCAGCGCCTTGCGGCCGTTGAGCCTCTGCGGGCCGTCCTTGACCTTCCAGTTAGGGGGAACCACGCTCTCGTCCACGTCCACCCTGACACCCCCCACGGCGTCCACGAACGCCTCGAACCCGTCGAAATCGACCACCACGTAGTGATCGATGTAGATACCCGCGTGACGTTCCACGGCCTCTACAGTCTCCGCGGCGCCCCCGTACGAGTACACCGCATTGATTCTGTCCTCCAGGCCCGGCCTTACCTCTACCAGCAGGTCTCGCGGTATGGAGGCTACCCTCACTTTCCCCGTCCCCGGATATGCTCGAACAAGCATCAGGACGTCCGCGCGGGCACCCTCTATCTCCGAGCCTTCCGGCCGCCGGTCTAGCCCCATGACAAGCAGGTTGCGGGGTTCGTCGGAGACGTTAGAGAGGTTCTCCAGCAAACCGGGGATCTCGGGGTCTCGTTCTCCGGTGTCGCTCGCGCTGGTTTCGCCGGTGGTCAAAGCCGCCACGGCCCCCAGCCCGGCCAGGAACAAACATGCAAACACCAGGCAGAGATAGCCGGCCACGCTCCGCTTGCGCCGTGGACCGCAGGTTAGTTCACCAAAGTCTCGCACACGGGAAGTTTAGTTTGCCCGGGACCGCCTCGCAACGATCCGAGCGCGGCAACCCCCGCTCAGCAACATCCAGACCGGGCAGTAAAACCGTTCGTACATCTGTACACTGCATATCGTGCTCGCAAGGTTTCTCGTCGGAGAGGCTGACAGGTGAAAAGTTTACTCTTGCGTTTCCCGATTGTTTCCAGCCTGCTGCTAGCCCTGGTGTTGCTAGGGCTGCTGTACATTAGCCGGCTACCGTTTCCAACGGTAACGGTGGGTGATGTGGGAGACCTTACCCCCGAGCAGACCCGCCAGCCCACCGGCATGGAGCAGGCGATCTCTTCTCTGGCAAACGCCGAAACCCTGTTTATCGGGTTGACTTTGCTGCTCGCCGTGGCGGTCGTCGCCTACTTCGGATGGTGGCGGGAAGTCGGCTTCAACCGGCCTCACCCACCACGCAACCTGTTGTTTCTCTGGTTTCCGCTGCTGGTCATCGGGCTTACCCTTTCGGGCGGGACGAGGATATCCCCAACCCCAGTGTTCACAATCACCGTCCTGATCATAGCCATCGAAGCGTTCGGCAGCGAGTTGATGTTTCGGGGGATCATGTTACGCCTCCTGGCTCCCAGCGGGCTGTTGCGGGCGGTCTTCCTGACCTCGATTCTCTCCGGCGTCGTCGTACTGGCGAGAACCCTCACGTCTGGTCCCTGGCCCGAAGCCGCCTACCTGACGCTGACGGCTACCTGCGGCGGCTTTACCTATGCGGCGATCAGGTGGCGTACCGTCTCGATCTGGCCGGTGATGCTCACGCACTTTGCACTGCTTCTGGCGATTGAGGTCGCCGTGGTCCGGGCCTTCGTCTTCCCCTTCTTATTGTTTGCCACCACGATCGGGTTTATCGCCTACGGCCTCTACCTGCTCCGCAACAGGTACGTGCGCGCGGACGGGGGCCTGGGGAACGAACACACCCCGGATCGAAACCAGCCGCTACGAGGCGACACCCTGTAGCTGGCGCTCCAGGTCCTTGATCTCGTCCCGCAGCCTGGCGGCGTACTCGAACTTTAGCTCTTCAGCGGCCTCCAGCATCTCGGCCTCGAGGTCGGCGATGAGGTTCCGGATCTCCTCCGGGTCTCGCGGCGCTTCGCGGGCGGCCTTTTTCTTGCCAGCCTTGTACAGACCCTTGGCCTCGGCGGCGATGAGGATGTCCGAAACCCCCTTCGTGATGGTCCTAGGCTCGATACCGTGCCGCTCGTTGTATGAAGCCTGGATCTCGCGGCGCCGCTCCGTCTCCCCTATCGCGACCCGCATCGCGTCCGTTTCTTTGTCGGCATACATTATTACGCGGCCGTTGACGTTGCGGGCGGCGCGGCCGATGGTTTGTATCAGGGCGCGCTCTCCGCGCAGGAAGCCCTCTTTGTCAGCGTCGAGGATGGCTACCAGGGTGACTTCCGGAAGGTCGAGCCCTTCTCGGAGCAGGTTTATGCCGACAAGCACGTCGAACTCTCCGGTGCGGAGTCCCCTTATGATCTGGATGCGGTCCAGCGTCTCGATGTTGGCGTGCATGTAGCGGGCCTTGACGTTGTGCTCCAGCAGGTAATCCGTCAGGTCCTCGGCCATCTTGATGGTGAGCGTCGTGATCAGGACTCGTTCGCCGTGCTCGACGCGCCTGGCGACCTCGTTGAGCAGGTCGTCTATCTGGTTTTTCGTCGGGCGGACCTCCACCTCCGGGTCCAAGAGGCCGGTCGGGCGGATGATCTGCTCCACGATCTGCTCCGAGTTCTCCAGCTCGTAAGGTCCCGGCGTCGCCGAGACGAAGACCAGCTGGTTCGTCTTGAGCAAGAACTCGTCCCACATGAGCGGGCGGTTGTCCAGGGCTGAAGGCAGCCGGAAGCCGTGCTCGACGAGCGTGGTCTTGCGGGAGCGGTCGCCGTTGTACATGCCCCGCACCTGCGGCAGCGTGATGTGCGACTCGTCCACGAAGGTGATGTAGTCGTCCGGGAAGTAGTCGAGGAGGGTGTACGGCGTGGAGCCCGCCGCCCGGCCGTCCAGATGTCGGGAGTAGTTCTCGATGCCGGAGCAGTACCCCAGCTCCCGCATCATCTCCAGGTCGTAGAGGGTCCGCTGCCGCAAACGGTACGCTTCGAGAATTTTACCTTCCTTCTCCAGCTCGGCGTAGCGTTCCTCCAGTTCCGCCTCGATGTTCTTCACGGCGACCTGTAGTCGTTCCTCGTCCGTAACGAAGTGGGTGGCCGGGTAGACGGTCAGGGTCTCGTGCTCGCGCAGGACCTCGCCGGTCAGCGGGTCGACCTCGGTCATGTCCTCGACCTCGTCCCCGAAAAAGGAGATGCGGTAGACGGTGTCCTGGTAGGCCGGGTGGATCTCCAGCACGTCGCCCCGCACGCGGAAGGTGCCGCGGGCGAGCTGGAAGTCGTTGCGGGCGTACTGGATTCGGACCATGTCGCGCAGCACGTCGTCCAAATCGTAGAAGCCGCCCTTCTCCATCAAGACCATCTTCGAGCGGTACTCCTCCGGGCTACCGAGACCGTAGATAGCCGAGACGCTGGCGACCACGATCACGTCCCGCCGCGTGAACAGCGAGCTGGTAGCGGAGTGCCGGAGGCGGTCTATGTCCTCGTTGATCTGGGCGTCCTTCTCGATAAACGTGTCCGATGAGGGCACGTACGCCTCGGGCTGATAGTAGTCGTAGTAGCTGACGAAGTACTCGACGGCGTTGTTGGGGAAGAAGTCCGCGAACTCGCTGGCGAGCTGGGCCGCGAGCGTTTTGTTGTGGGCGATAACGAGCGCCGGCCGGCCTGCCTGCTCTATGGTGCGGGCCATCGTATGGGTCTTGCCGGAGCCGGTGACGCCGAGCAGCGTCTGGGCTCTCATGCCGGAGTCCAGGCCGGCCGCGAGGTTCTCTATGGCCTTCGGCTGGTCGCCCGTCGGCTGGTACTCGCTGTTCACCAGAAAACCGGCTCTAGTCTCCATACAGGTTCCTCCCGTAGAGGTCACGGTACACTTCGCGGGCTTCGAGGACGTTCTCCACGTAGTCGCGGGTCTCCCGGAACGGTATGTCCCGCTCGATGTCGAAGCCTTCCTGGGCTACCCAGTTGTCCACCCGGCCCTGGCCGGCGTTGTAGGCGGCCAACATGAGCCGCTCGTGGCCCTCGTAGCGGCTTTCCAGGTAGCTGAGGTACCAGGCCCCGAGCCTCAGGTTTACCCGCGGCTCGCGGTAGTCGCCTTCGATGCCGGCGCGCTCGCCGACAAAGCTGGCCGTATCCGGCAGGAGCTGCATAAGGCCGTACGCCCCCTCAGGAGACACCGCGTCGGGCCGGAAGCGGCTCTCGGTATACACGACCGCCGCGACCAGCGCGGGTTCGAGTTCGTTTTCCACGCTGGCCTGCCGGATCTCCGCCTCGTACTCCAGCGGGTGGGTAAACCGCTGGATCGTCTCCGGCAACCGGAGGATAAAGGGCAGCACGAGGAGCCCGAGGATGACAACCCCGATAAAGAGCAGCGTCCGGCGGCGACGGCGCCGGGCTTTGGCGTATCTAGGTTTCTTGCGCGCGCGTGCCGCCGTGGTTGCTCCCGCCCGTAGCTTGTTTCCAGAGGTCTCTGGCCTGCTCCCTGAGTTTATCCAGCCCCCCGTCGTTTGCCACCACGAAATCGGCCCGGCGAGCCTTTTCTTCTCCCGATAGCTGTCGCTCTTCTATAGCCTGACGTTGGCGTTCCTCCACGCCCCGACCCGCCGCCCACTCCCGGCGCCGCGCTTCCGGGGCCGTAACGGCGACCGTGAGGTCGAACCTGCCGCTGCCACGTCCCTCGAACAACAACGGGATCTCGGCCACGAACACCTCGGCTACCGAGGCCTCCGCGCGCCGGTCGGTCTCCCGGCGCACCAGGGGATGCAAAATCTCTTCTAGGTCTTGCAACGCCTCCGGGTCTTCGAAGACCTTTCGCCCGAGAGCTTTGCGGTCCACGCCGCGCTCACCCCGGACTTCCTCTCCGAAGCGCCCGATCACGCGCTCTCTGGTCTCGGGGTCGGTGGCGAGCAGGTCGTGGACTACCTCGTCCGCCGAGACGGTCTCCGCGCCGAGGTCGCCCAACATGCGGACGAAAGTGCTCTTGCCGCACGCGAAAGGGCCGGTGACAGCGATCTTCACCGGCCCTTTCATGGCTTTCGGGCTGCCGGGCTTTGAACTATCCCAGGTCCAGGTCGCTCAGCTTGTCGAAGGCTCCGGTACGCAGGCCGCCCGACGGGCGCTCGGGCTCGCGCTCGCGCCGGGGGCGCTCCTCGCGCTGCTCCCGCTCCTCCTTCTTCGGCCGCAGGGAGAGCGAGAGCCGGCGGCGACGGGCATCCACGTCTATGATGCGCGCCTCGACCTCCATGCCGCTGCGCACGATCTCGCTGGGCTCCTCGACGTGGTGGTCGGCGAGCTCGGAGATGTGGATCAGGCCCTCCACCCCCTCGGCGACCTCGACAAAGGCCCCGAAGGAGACCAGCTTGGTAACCCGACCCTGAATCGTCTCGCCCACGTTGACCCGTTCGACGATCTCCTGCCAGGGGTCCTTCCGGGTCTGCTTGAGGCCGAGCGAGATCCGCTCGCGGTCCCGGTCCACCTCCAGCACCTTTACCTGGACCTCCTCGCCGACCTCTACGACCTCGCTCGGATGGTCCACGTGGTTCCAGGAGAGCTCGGAGATGTGGATAAGGCCGTCGATCCCTTCCAGATCCACGAAAGCCCCGAAGTCCACCAGGTTCGAGACCGTGCCGGTGACGATCTGGCCCTCCTCGAGGTTCGTGAGGATCTTCTCGCGCTCCTCCTTGCGCTCTTCCTCCAGCACCGCC
Organism: Actinomycetota bacterium; assembly: GCA_004563715.1. Classification (GTDB taxonomy): domain Bacteria; phylum Actinomycetota; class Rubrobacteria; order Rubrobacterales; family Rubrobacteraceae; genus SIRX01. Next base: position 44,498 of record SIRX01000110.1, read on the forward strand.
CGCCGGGAGAGCACCACGTTGTTGCGGCTCCGGTTGAGCTCGATGACCTTGCACTCCAGCTGCTCGCCGAGAAAGGCTTCGAGGTTGCGCACGCGCCGGATATCCACGAGGCTCGCCGGCAGGAACCCGCGGAGCCCGATATCTATTATGAGGCCGCCCTTGACCACCTCGATAACCGGCCCCCGGACCGTCTCCTGGTTGTTGTAGGCCTCCTCGATCCGGTTCCAGGCCCGCTCGAACGCGGCCCGCTTGGCGGAGAGGATCAGGCGCCCGTCGGCATCCTCTTTCTGGAGTACCAGCGCCTCTATGTGCTGCCCGAGCTCCACGATATCTGTGGGGTCGGCCCCCTTGCGGATCGTCAACTCGTTCGTCGGGATCAAACCCTCCGACTTGTAGCCGATGTCCACGAGGACCTCGTCTTTGTCGATGCGGACGACGTCGCCTTCTACGATGTCGCCGTCCTTGAAGTCTATGAGGACCCCCTCGTCGACGGGAACGATCTCACCGTTCTCCTCGCGGAAGAAGTCCTTCATCGTTAGCTCTCGGGTCGCGTTTTCAGTGGTGTCCGTCATGTACTAGGCGCTTCCTTCTCCTTGCTTGCCGGTGGGATTATACAGATATTCCATGAAAAGTATATTTTACAATCCGGGTGGTATTTTATCACCCATCTAGCGGGAGGTCGCGTACCCGTCCCCAACGCTCGCCGACCTTTACCTCAACTTCTAACGGCGGGTCGAGGTCGTAGGCCGCGACCATCCTCTCGGCCGCGAGCCGCGCCACCTCCTCCACCCGCCTGCGGTCCACGTCGAAAACCAGTTCGTCGTGGACCTGCATGAGCATGTCGGCACCCAGGGAAGTTAGTCGCGGGTGCAAGTCAACCATCGCGACCTTTATGATGTCTGCCGCCGTACCCTGCACCCGGGCGTTGAAGGCGAGCCTCTCTCCCAGCTTGCGCACGTTTTTGTTTGAGTTCTGCAGCTCCGGGACGTAGCGCCGGCGCCCGAAGAGCGTCGTCGAGTAGCCGACTTCCTCCGCTTCTTCCAGGGTAGCCCGCATGAACTCCGTCACCTTCGGGTAGCGTTCCATGTAGCGCTTTATGTACCGGTCGGCCTCCGCCGGGTGCACGTTGCCGAGCCGGCTGGCGAGCCCGAAACCCGAGATGCCGTAGATAATACCGAAGTTGACCATCTTGGCCCGCCGCCGCAGTTCCGGCGTCACCGACTCCGGGCGCACGTCGAAGACCTCGGCTGCCGTGCGGGTGTGGACGTCCTCTCCGCCGGTGAACGCCTCGACGAGCGCCGGCTCGCCCGTCATGTGGGCCAGGATGCGCAGCTCTATCTGGGAGTAGTCGGCGACGACCAGCTCGCGGCCCGGCGAGGCAGTAAAGGCGTCCCGGATGCGGGCGCCGAGCTCGGTGCGGACCGGGATGTTCTGGAGGTTCGGCGAGTCGCTGGAGATGCGGCCCGTGGCCGTCGTCGTCTGGTTGAGGGTGGTATGTATGCGCCCGTCCTCGGAGATCAGGCCCAGCAAGCCGTCCACGTACGTTCCCCGCAGCTTGGTCAGCTCGCGGTAGCGGATGATCTTGTCCGCTACCGGGTGCTCGATGGAGAGCTGCTGCAAGACGCGGGCGTCGGTCGAGAAGCCGGTCTTGGTCTTGCGCACCGGCGGGATGCCCATCTCGACGAACAACACCTCGCCGAGCTGCTTGGGCGACCCGATGTTGAACGGGTGACCCACGTCCCCGTAGATGCTCTCCTCCAGCCCCTCGATCCGCCCCTGTATCTCCCGCCCGACCTCCCGCAGGGTGTCGGCGTCTACCGGCATCCCGACACGTTCTAGGGAGCCGAGAACATCGGCTAGCGGAAGCTCCACGTCGTAGTAGAGCCGGGCGAGGCCCATCTTCTCCAACTCCCCTTCAAGCAGCGGCGTTAGGGCCTGGACCAGCGCCGCCCGCCGGGCGGCGTTCCTTACCCCGGGGTCTTCGTGCTCCACCACGACCTCCGGTAAGCGCCGGTCCGCCGCGAGGGTCTCCAGCTCGTAACCACCGAGACCGGGCTTTATGAGGTACGCGGCGAGGTAGGTATCGAAAGCCGCACCCCGCACCCCGAACCCCTTGGCATCGTGTACCCGCAGCGGCAGGTCCGGCTCCTCGGAAGAGATCCGCACCTCATCTGTTCCGGCGGCCGCGCACCAGCGCCCATCCCCGACCGGGGCCGCCGCGACCGGCTCGAAGGAGAGCTCCAGCGGTTCTTCCGAGACGCGGACCGTCAACCGCTCGGGAGCCGGCATCGCCTCGCCGCCCGTAACGGGAAGCGCCGCGAAACGCGGCTCCAGGCTCCGGAACTCGTAGCGGCGCAGCACCTCGCCGGTCTGGGGTGAGACCCCCTCGAACCGCACCGCCTCCGGATCGAACTCGACCGGGGCGTCAAAGCGCATCCGGGCCAACTCCAGCGACATAAGAGCGCTCTCCCGGCCCTCCTCCAGCTTTTTGCGCGTGCCCTTTGCGGAAACTTCTTCCAGGTTTTCGTAGATGTTCTCGACGGTGCCGAATTTTTGCAGCAGGCCGGCCGCGCCCTTCGGACCGATGCCCCGCACGCCGGGGATGTTGTCTGAGGGGTCGCCGGTGAGGGCCTTGTAGTCGGGGATCTGCTCCGGGGTGACGCCGTACTCCTCGATCACCTCGTTGCGGCCGTAGCTCTTGGTCTCGGAGACACCACGGGTCGTGCGCAGCACCTTTACCCGGCCGTTCACGAGCTGCATGGCGTCCTGGTCGCCGGTAACTATCATCAACTCCACGCCCTCCGGCAGGCGCTTCGAGAGCGTGGCGAGCACGTCGTCGGCCTCGTAGCCCTCGGCCCGGATGGCGGGGATGTTCATGGCCTCCAGGATCTCGTCCAGGTGATCTAGCTGCGCCTTTAGCTCCTCGGGCATCGCCGAACGCTGGGCTTTGTACTCCGGGAATACCTCCGTGCGGAACTTCGGCATCCCCCCGTCCCACACCACCCCTATCCCGACCTCTTCGTCGGTGTCGAGCAGCTTGAGCACCATGCTCGTGAAGCCGTACAGGGCGTTGGTCGGGAGCCCGCCGGAGGTGGCTATGCTCTGGGGCAGCGCGTAGAAAGCCCGGTAGAGCAAGGAGTAACCATCGATGAGGTAGACACGCATCGGCCAGGATTATACCGTAGGCTCCCGCCGCCACCGACCCCGTTCTCCCCCTTCACCCATCGAGCGTGCTGAAGACCAGCTTCCCCCCAGCGTTGGTCAACCGGTACCGCTCCAGCCGGTAAGACTCGTAGGCCTCGCCCACGATCTCCGCCGCCGCCCGGTGCTCGCCGGCCTCCGCGGCCCTCCGCGCCTCTTCCCGACTCTCCCACAGGCAGAACGAGAGGCACGTGCGGTCTTCGCCGAGCTCGCCCCTGAAGTACCGGAGCAGGCCGCCGGTGCGCCGGGCCGTGGCGTAAGCCCGGTCGTCGTGCTCTTTCAGCAGCGCGTGGTCCGCGTCCGGGCGGCGCACGGAGCGGAAGACCACCAGGTACAGGGCCTCGAAGTCGTGTGATGCAAGAGAAGTCCAATCAAAGCCGTACTCCACGGGGTGGTAGGCGTAATCTGGGCGCGTTGGATTTAGTTCTTGGCAGGCCTCACGAAAACCCGCGTGGCGCTCGATGGTCATGGATCACCCTCCCGATCTGGTCTCTATTTCACCTCCCCTCTACAAAGCGCTCCATCCCGGAAACGTCCTTCTATACCTATTACCGCGCCGCGCATAGCACCCGGCTGGCGGACGACGGTGTGACCCATGCCGTAACGGCCATCTGCGAAGCAACGCCAGCCGGGAGCCGGGCCAGATCCGGGTTGAACCCGTTGGACCCCCGTCACGATCCCCACCCCGGGGCAGCGCTTCTCCAGACAACCATAGAATGCAATACTACGTAGCCGCTCGCGGCTGTCAAGTAGGGCGGCTTTCGGGCCGAGGCCCGATGCGCTGGTATAATGCCGATGCTTTCTCCTGCCGGAGTGGCGGAATCGGTAGACGCGCCGGACTCAAAATTCGGTGGCCTTCGGGCCGTGTGGGTTCGAGTCCCACCTCCGGTACTTCTGAAGAATTCCCGCAAAGGTCCTTCGGGCTCCCCGTTGCAGATGCCGACTCGTATGCCGTGCATGCCATAGAGCACGGAGCGAACGTAGTTCGGGTAAGCAGCGTTCCACCAGCACCTCCGCCGCCTCGAAGTGGTCCTCCTCGACCATTGACGCCCGGCCTGGCAACGGGTTCCTTTGCGCGGAAGTTGCCAGGTCATCCGTCCGCCCCTTCAGGCCTTCGAACGGCGGAAGGCCAGCAATCCCATGGCCATAAACCAGACATGGACCTCGACGCTCAGCACACGCTGTGTGAGGCCCGCCACCCCGAGCCCGGAGCCGGCCGCCACCGGGTCGAAAGTCCAGAAGAAGAGGACCACCAGCACCAGGGTCAGGGGGCTGCCGAGGAGCATCCAGCCGCCGAGCCGCCGCCACCCCGGAATGCCGCGGAGAAAGAGCCCACACGCCAGGAAGCCCACCACCGGCGTCCCGACGGCCAGCAGGAATCCGATCAGGTGCGGAAAGACCGCCTCGAGCGTGAAAATCCCGGCGACCACCATCCCGAGCGGCGAGAGGGCGAGCAGCGCCGCGCACGCCCGGCGCGCTGCGGGCCGTCCGCCCGGGGCTACAGTCCGAAAGACGCCGACCACGCCAGCGAGAGTGAGGAACCCGCCGAGCACGAAGGCGGCGTTCATCCACGGTCCGGTGGATCCCAGGCCCAGGCCGCTGATGGGCTGGCTTACGGACGAGTAGGGCGAGATCCAGGCGCCGAAGAGCGTGTACCCGGGACTCATTAGACCGAGGACCAGCCAGGACAGGGTGAACAGGACCGGGCCGGCGACGGCACCGAGCGCGAGCCACCGCGCCACCTCCGGATTCGCCGGGACAAATTAAGACATTAACCTTGTGACGTATGGGTGCCGCGAGCCTGGCAGGAACAAGGATTGCTCAGAGGGCATCGAGGTAAGGGAACAGCACCTGCTGCAATGCCAGGGGTCGCCGCGCCCGCCGGGGTGCGTACCCTTCCAGCTCGACGACTTTCAGCCAGCCGGCTTCATCGAGCGCGAAGAGCCTGAGTTGCGGCCAGTTCCGCTTGTACGGGGTCTCGAACAGTCTCGGCCGACCAACATTTTGGAGTTTGCCGGTGTCGGGCTCGAGTTCGACGTCGTAGCGCGAGAGCGTCTCGCCGTCGTGTTCGATGGTGAGGCTCGTCGGCTGTAGCCAGATCGCGGCGTCCTGTCTGGCGAGCCCCTCCTCGGCGTACAGCCTCCAG
>SIRX01000111.1 GCA_004563715.1 Actinomycetota bacterium
ATGGAGAGTTGGTAGAAGGAGATGAGGAGAAGGTAGCCGCGTGACTGGAGAATCCAATCCACAACTCTTGACGATACCTCTCGCTAGACGCCTGAGTATTGGAGACTGAAATGACATTCGACGGTATTGCTCCCTTGTTATTTTTCAGGAAAGACTTTTCACCGATCCCGTGTTCCGATGGGCGCTTCCCGGCATTATATTTTTGCGTCCGCAAGAGCTTTTGCATTGCGTCACTGTACTCCTGCAGGACACGCCTATTGTCTGCTTTCGGACGGTCTGACGAAGCCATCCACCAAAGATGAGTGAATGAATCTTTAACTCTGATTCGTTCAATATTGACCCACTGCGCAGGGCTGGGGAGTCGAGCAGGATTGTGCCAAACAAACTGCTGGCACAATTGAAACTCGCCCTCTTTAAGGAAAGCAAGCAAAGCTTCTAAAGCCAGGGTAGACATTACGGGTCGCCTAGGTTCCCAAGCGTTGCCTACCTCCATTACGATCGAGCCTTGTGGTTTCAAGACATCGCGGAAGATCGGTGCGAAGCTAGCTATCCAATCTATATATTTCTGACCCTGTAGATTGCCATATTTCTTTTTGCGATTTAAAGGGAATGGCGGCGAAGTAAAAATCAGGTCAACAGAATGAGAGTAGTGTCTTGCGGTCCCTTGACTAAGCAAGTTCTCGGCAAGCCCTTGAAGGCAAACACCCAGATTTGTTCTGTAAGCTACTTTCACAACTAGCGTGCTTTCTGTGAAGGCTGCATTTTACTATTATGACGATTGACGGACTTCAACTCAATCAGTCTCAAAAAGGCTGTGCTGCTAAGCATCCAGTATCACGTCCGTTAGCGGGCTGCCGATGCAGATTAGACGCAACCCCTGCTCCAACTCCTCGTCGCCGATGGCGAACGCCATGTCCTGGTCGATTTCGCCTTCGAGGCACTTCTGGATGCAGGTGGTGCAGGTGCCGCTGCGGCAGTCGTAGGGGAGGTCCAGTCCGGCTTCCTCGGCGGCTTCGAGGATGTAGTCGTCCTCGGCCACGTCTACGGTGAGGCCGCTCTTCTTGAAGGTTACCTTATGCGTCTTCGCCATGTTCGCTCCGTATAGGTGAGGCCCCGGCCCCGACTTGCGGGAACCGGGGCCTGCGTTGGTCGTTTGGTTTTTACAGCTCTTTGGCGGTGAACTCCTCGCCGGGGGCGCCGCAGACGGGGCACTCCTCGGGGGGCTGTATGCCTTCCATCTCCTCGCCGCAGGTGGTGCAGACCATCGTGACGGTCATGGGCGGGTGCGGGGCCTCGCCGTTGTCGGCCTCTATTTTCTCGCCGGTGTCTTTGGCGAGATCGGCGATGGAGATCTTGCCGGTTATAACGTCCTCCATCGTGGTCCGCGCCCCGGATAGGGAGTCCTCCACCAGCGGGAGGTCTATGTGCGTGACGCCCCGCTCTCGGGCGAGCTTCTCGGTCATGTTGCGCGAGATGTTGCGCATGAAGCCCTTGGGCGCCCGGTTCAGGCGGTCTATGGCCTCCTGGGTCCAGGCGAACTCCTTCGAGCCGCCCTCGGGGACCAGGGCGCCGGCCTTCTGGAAGGCGCTGTGGTCTATGGGGCACTTGCCGCCGGTGGTCTCCTGGACCTTCTGCTTGGCGTGGCTCACGGGGCAGCCGCCGCTCTTTACCTCGGGGGCCTCGCGGCCGGTCTCCTCGCGGTACTGCTGCTCGACGTACTCGCGGGTGATGGTGGTGTAGCCTTTCTTGAGCGCGCTCTTCTCGACGCGGGCCTTGACCCGGCGCTTCTCCTGCCACTCCTCCAGGCTGTCGAGGAGGGCCTGGGCGTCGTCGGTCCAGTGCAGCTCGCGGCCGTCGTAGACCTCGGAGAGGTTCAGGTTCTCGTCGCCGGCGGTCGTGGCGATCTCGGCGTCCACCGGGTGGAAGTGGGTGGGGCCGGAACCGCAGACGGGGCAGCGGGCGGGCTTGGTCTTGGCGACGTAGCGGCAGGTGTCGCACTCGAAGCGGCCCTCGCCCTGGGCGGCGTGGTGGATCTCGGCCTGCACCTCGGCGCTGACGCCCTCGATGTCGCCCTGGTCCTCGCTCTGGCCGAAGCCACCGCGGCCGGCCTCGAAGATCTCCTGCTTGGCCGCCGCGTCGTCACCGTTCGAGCCGTTGGCGCCGTTGGCCGAACCGTTTTTGTGGCCGTTGCCGTTGGCCCGGGCCTGCGCGGCCTGCTTGTCGGCGGTGCGCTCGTCGAAGTCCTTGAAGAGGCTGTCTATGGGCTTGTCCTCGCCCATCGCCTCGGCCTCGCGCATCTGGTCGCCGATGGCCCGCATGGACTCCATCGCGCCGGGCGGGAGGATGTTCTTTATGACCTCGTCGATGACGCCGGTGGTGATGACCGTGTACCCGCGCTCGATGGCGTAGCGGATGATCGCGCCGGTCGCCATCCCGACCACGAAGCCGGGGATGCGGTCGAGCCGCTCCTTGGCCTCGTCGGTCCAGGTCATGTGCTCCTCGGCGGTGTACAGGTCGGGAGCCTGGTACTCGTAGTTGCCGACCAGGATGTTCGTCGGCAGGTAGCGCATCATGTTCTCGGTGTTGCCGCCGATGTCCATCTCGTCGTCGGAGTGGTAGCCGATGCGGCCCATCACCACGAGCGTCGGGTTCACCTCGTTGACGTACTTCATCGTCTGCTCGAACGGCTTGCCCGCCAAAAGCGTCGTCTTGAGCTCCACGCCCTCGTCCTCGGCGATCTTGCGCGCCACCTCCAGGTGGGCGGTGTAGATCTTGGCGAGCCCGCTGTCGATGATCTCCTCGTGCAGCTTCTCCTGCTCCTTGAAGCGGAAGACCTTCTGCGCCTTGCTGCTGAGGACACCCGCTATGGAGTGGAACATCGCGTAGTGGAAGTACGGATCGAAGACGCTTATCGCCTCGACGGTGCCGCCGAACTCGCGGGCGAGGTCTATAGCCTTCTTGAGCCCGCCGAGGGACTTGGCGCTGCCGTCCACCGCGACGACGATGTGCTCGAACGGGTTGCGGTCCAGGTCCTTGACGATGAGGGTGTCGGCCTTCGTGAGCCGCCGCACGACGCGTTCGGTGACCGTTCCGAGCACGGTGTCCTTGACGGCGGCCATGCCCATCGCCCCGATCACCACCAGGTCGTAGTCGCCGGCGTTCACGTCCTCGACGATGACCTTGAAGTTCTTGCCTTCGAGGGAGCGGCGGACGAGCTCCACGTCGTACCGCTCGCAGAGGGGTTCGAGGACGTCTATGTAGGAGTCGGTGATGATCTCCAGCCCCTTGGTGATGAGCTGGTCGTGGATCTTGCGCTGCCGCTTCATCTCGTCCTCGTCGCGGAACTCCTCGGGGAGCCCGCTCTCCATCTGCCGGAAGCGCACGTCGTGCATCTTGGCGGCGTAGGCGTGACAGCCCGCGACGCGCCCGCCGAAGTGCCGGGCCACGTCAACCCCGATGACGCACGCCTGGTTGGAGTAATCCGAGTTGTCTACCGGGACGTAGATCTCTTTGTACATGTACCCGCTCTCCTGGCTTGTAGGACGCTGGTCTGGGACCTGTTGTCTGTCCAGCTCGATCTATCGGCTCGCACGCGGAGGACTCCCTCCTCCGCTCCTACCGTAATGTACCTTTTACCGGGACCCAAGGCAAATTAAATCGTTCACATAACGCCGTTTGCGCTGGCTTTGCAAGCCTCCGGACGAACCGGCGCGCGCCGGAGGCTCCGGGCACCCGGTGCCGCGCCCGCTGTAGTATCCTGCTTCGGGAGGTCTTGTGGCGGAGGCTCGACACGAAACCCGGCGCGTCGCGGTCGCCTGCCAGGGCGGCGGAAGCCACACGGCCTTTACCGCCGGGGCTCTGAAGCGGATCCTCCGGGAGGGCGGCCCCGGCTACGAGCTAGCGGCGTTCAGCGGCACCTCCGGGGGAGCTATCTGCGCGCTCCTGGTCTGGTACGGCCTGCTCACCGGCGACCGCGAGAAGGCGATAGAGCTGCTGGACTCTTTCTGGAGCGAGAGCTCGGCGAACACCCACTGGGATATGGTGCTCAACGACCTCTTCGTGGAGTCCAACCGGCTGCGGGGCGCCGTGGCCGTGCCCGAGCTCAGCCCGTACCTCTACCCGTCCTGGGCGCGGCAGCGCCTGCGGGAGATGCTGGAGGAGCGGGTAGACTTCGGGAAGCTCGACGAGCTCGTAAAGCCTTCGAGCCCGACGCTGCTCGTGAGCGCCGTGGACGTGCTCTCCGGCGAGTTCAAGGTCTTCAGGGACGCCGGGATCGGGGTGGAGGAGATCCTGGCCTCCGCCGCGGTGCCCAACCTGTTCCGGGCGGTGCGGATCGGCGAGGGGGTGTACTGGGACGGCCTTTTCTCCCAGAACCCTCCCGTAAGCGAGTTCGTGCGGGGCATGCCCGACGCCCGCGCGAAGCCCGACGAGATCTGGGTGATCCAGATAAACCCCGAGCGGCGGGGCCGGGAGCCGGTGTCCACGGCGGACATCCTGGACCGGCGCAACGAGCTGTCCGGCAACCTCTCGCTAAACCAGGAGATACGGTTTATAGAGGCGATCAACGACCTGCTCCCCTATCTGCCGGAGGACGAGTACAAGCACATCGAGGTGCGCAAGATCGAGATGCTCCGCAGCCTGGACGCGGCCTCCAAGCTCGACCGGCGTCCGTCTTTTATCCGGGAGATGATGGACCACGGTGAAGAGCAGGCCGGAGAGTTTCTGGCCGGCCTGCAAGAGGGCAAACGATGAACCCGGACTTTCAGATAACCCGAGGGCTTTCGGGGTAGACTGGACGCCCGTCCCACTAAAAAGGAGAGCAGCATGGGCAGGTCTTATAGTTCGTCGTCGTCCGGAAGCGTTGTGCGGGTCCGACAGGCCAACGGGCTCGGCCGGGTACACGTGGCCATGCCCCAGATGCAGCGGACGTACTGCGGCCGGCCGGTGAACGAGGAGGACTGGGTGGCCACCTCGAAGGAGGCCAACTGCACCGGCTGCGCCCGGGCGGGCGCGCCTTCTCCCGAACCGTCGAAGACACGCTAGCCGGCGAGGCGATCAGAGCGTCCGGGGGCGACGAGCCTCGAAAGCTCGGGTAGTTCGCCTGATATTGATCAATTTAGATCAGCGAAAGTATCAATGTGTGTCATGGCAGGGCTATCTCGCGGCGCTAAGCTCTTCCGTAAAGGGACCCGAAGAGGGAATCCCCAGGTAGCTTGACAAGCGGAGAAGGCGGGATACCGGGAAGAAGTCCGGCCCGGTATTCTCCCGATGAGGGGCCGGGTCAGCCGGGAAGGGTTCCCCTCCGTAGCCGGAAAAGGAAACCTGTAACCCGGGTACGGAGACCGGCATCAGGGGCGGTCCCTTCGTCATAGCCCGGGAGCAGTATTCTCCCTTGGAGGCGAGCACGTCCTCCCGCTTTTAGCAGGGTATACGGAGAGCAGACCCAGGGAAAGGAAGTTGCCATGACGACCGTCACCACAGGACGCGTGAAGGGCCACTACGAGGTGGTCGAGACGCTTTACGGCAAGGACTACGTTTGGGTGCCGGGCGAGGAAGAGGTCGAGGAGCGCCGGGTCGAGGAAGTCCCCCATCCCTGGCACGCCGCCTACGAGGAGTGGAAGAAGCAGGCGCGGGCCCGGCCCGAGAGCCAGGCGTGGCTGGAGCTCGAGGAGCTCTGAGGGTTAGGGTCTCCTTTTCCGTCACCTCCTACTCGGCCTCACGCAGGGTGAGGGAGGCGAGCAGCAAGAGCACCACGCCGTAACCCGCGAGCACGGCGAAGCTGAAGGTGACGTCTCCGAGGTTCCCCTCGGGCTTTATCACCTCCTGGATCACGTCGTTGGCCCAGAACAGCGGGAAGACGTGCCCGAGCCACTCGGCCCACGCCGGCAGCTCGTCCACGTCCATCAGCATCCCGGAGAGGAAGACCGACGGCAGTATGATCAGGGGTACGAACGGGAAGACCTGGCCTTCGTGGCGGGCGAAGGTGGAGACGAAGATGCCGAGCATCACGGAGGCGATGGCGAGCAGCCACACCACCGCGAACAGCGTTGCCAGCGTCCCCCCGGCGTAGTCGAGGTCGAAGAGCCAGATCGCCTCCGCGAGCACCGCCACCGCCTGGAAGGTCGCCAGCCCCAGAAAGCCGAGCAAGTAGCCGCCTATGACCTCGACCCTCCGGAAGCCGTTTACGAACATGCGCTCCATCGTGCCCGCCGTGCGCTCCTGCACGAGCGAGATCGCGCAGAGGATAAACGCCAGGAAGTGCACCAGAAACGCCGCCACCGGCACCGCGTACCGGGCCACGTCGAAGCCCTCCGGCAGCGTGTCGAAAAAGAGCTTGAGGAAGTAGACGATCACGAGCGGCGCGATGATGGAGAGCGCCAGAAAGCGGTGGTTGCGCAAGAGTTGCTTCACGACCCGCCGGGCGACGACGAACGCGCGCCTCATCTCCGCTCCTCCCCGATGATCGAGAGCACCACCTTCTCCAGCGAGTCCTCCTCCACGCTCACCGCTTCGACGCCGCTCTCCAGGCCGTAGGGGCGGAGCGCGGCGGCCAGGTCCTCGGGGCGTCCGCCGATGGTCCGCTCTTCGCTCTCGCCGTTGCGGCGGACTTCGAGGCGGGCGCGGCCCTTCTGGAGTATGCGCCGCGGGTCATCGGAGACGATGACCCGCCCCCCAAGTAGGATCGAGACCCGGTCGCAGAGCATGGCTTCGTCCATGAGGTGCGTGCTGATAAACAGCGTCACGCCCTCGCCGGCCAGCCCCCGGAAAGTCTTCCAGAGCCGGTTCCGGAGCAGCGGGTCGACGGCGGCCGTCGGCTCGTCGAGGAACAGCATCCGCGGCTGGTGTACGAGGGCGCAGGCCAGGGAGACGCGGCGCTTCATGCCGCCGGAGAGCTTGTGAACGGGGTCCCCGGCCCGGTCCGAGAGGTTCGTCAGCTCCAGCACCTCGTCCGTCCGCTTGCGGAGGTCCGGCGTCCGGTGGGCGGCGCCGAAGAACCCGACGTTGTCCCGCGCGGAGAGGTCCTCGTAGAGCGCGGGCGCCTGGGGCATGTACCCGATCTGCCGGCGGAGCCTCGCCCGGTCTCCGAAGGGCCGCAGCCCCAACACCCGGACCTCGCCCTCCGACGGGCGCAGCGCGCCCACCAGGGCCTTTATGAGGGTGGTCTTGCCCGCGCCGTTGGGACCGACGAGGCCGAACACGGTGCCTTCGGGCACGCGGAGGTCCACGCCCCCCAGCGCCTCGGCCCGCCCGTACCGGCGAACCAACCCGGAGACTTCTACGGCGTACATAGCTCTCTCCTAACCTTCGGGCCGCAGCCCCTCCAGGAAGACGGCGACCACGTTCTGCAAATGCTCCTCGTCGGTCAGGCCGTCGTCCATGAGGGATGAGAAGAGCACCTTCCCCAGGACCTGCGGCATGACCATGCCCACAAAAGCCCGGGCGCTGGAGCGGGTGTCGTGCGGCCGGAGCCGGCCCAGTTCTACCTGCCGCTCCATGTACGCCTTGAGGAACCCCAGGACGCGCCCCGGCCCGCCCCGGAAGAAAGTCTCCGCGACCTCCGGGCGCCGGAGAGCCTCCGCGATAATGAGCCGTAACGCCTGCGTGTTGGGCTGGTCGAACGCCAGGTATGCCCGCCCGATCCCGGGCAGCACCTCCTCCGGCGGCAGCCCCATGAGCGCCCCGGGGTCCGCGATAGCCTGCACCACCGGAACGTGAGACTCCAGGACCTCGTCGAAGAGAGCCTCCTTGTCCGGGAAGTAGTGGTAGATCAGGGCCGGCGACTGCAAACCCGCCGCCGCCGCGATGCTCTTTATCGTCGCGCCTTTGTACCCCTTCGACGCAAACTCCTCCAACGCCGCCTCGAGTATCTGCGACCGCCGGTCCACCACCTCAAACACCCGTACACCTTCCGATCCTACTTGATTGATCGTTCAATAAACAGTGTACTCCTGGTTGAACGGTCGTTCAAGCCCGGGGCCGGTATGATTAGCCGGGCAGGCCAGACACCGGAGGACCAGTGTTACTTGAAGAATCCGTGAGCGTTGTTTCGCCGGGGGCGTACGCCGTTTCGGGGGCGACGGGGGACATTGACGGGGCGGAGGGGCAGGGGCTTTTCTACCGCGACGCGCGGCACCTAAGCGAGTTCTTTCTGACGGTGGACGGGGTCCTCCCCTCCCCCCGGCGTTCTTCGACCCGCGCGGGAGAGGCGGAGTTCTTTCTCGCCGCCGGAGAAGGGGAGAACATCCAGGTGGTGCGCCGGCGGGTTCTCGGCGGCGGGATGGAGGAACGGGTCTCGTTCTCCAACGGGTCTGGAGAGACGGTAGACCTCCGGGTGGAGCTTCGGTGCGCGGCGGACTTCCGGGACGTGTTCGACGTCCGGGGCTACCGGCGGGCGGAGAACCGGGGCGAGGTCACGGGCGAGGCCGGGGAAGGCTGGCTGCGGTTCGGGTATCGGCGCGGGGAGTTCCGGCGCGGGACCGCGGTGCGGGTCTCGGGGGAGGACGTGGAGCCGCTCGCGGAGGCGGGAAGTATCTCCGGAAGTATCTCCTTCAGCCTGCGTATCGGGCCGGGGGAGGAGCGCGGGGTGCTCGTCTCGGTGGTGCTGGAGGAGGACGGCGAAGAAGTCCGCCTGGTCCCCAGGTC
>SIRX01000112.1 GCA_004563715.1 Actinomycetota bacterium
CGCGGCCATTGAAGCTCTGGCGGGCCAAGACTCTGGTTCGTCAGAGCAGCTAGAATCCGTACCAGGGCTCTCATCGTGAGTGGTACAGACAATGGGATCCGGTCACCGGCTCCTGGGCCAGACGTCGACGACATAGCGTCTCTCGCGCTGCTATCTCCGAGCAAAGAGGACGGCCGTCACGGCCGCCCTCCATTCAGCACCTCAAAGGCGTCGGACAAAGCCTCCGATGTAATTCGTTTCCAACGCTTCCTCGCCAACAATGAGAACCAGGCGGTCCCGTAACGCCTGAGGTGGCGAGACCGCCACGTCTGCCCCACCGCGCGAAGTCGCCGGCGTGATGCTCGCGGTGCTCCTGCCGGCCGATCTCTACCGTCGAGCCTTCCACCAATACCTCAAGCTCCTCGCGGGAGATGTCGGGATCTACTTCCCAGCGCAGGGCTTCGAGGTCGTAGTCGAGCCAGCGCTGGAGACCTTCGCCGTCCAGCTCGGAACGAGCATCCGCCCGATCCCTGAGCCGCAGCAGGCACCGCGATACCCTGTGATGTACCTCCCTCTTGGCTCCCTCCGTCTCCCGCCGTACACTCTCCTCGATCAAGGAACACCCTCCCTGGTCCGGGCCCCGGGGTGCCGCTACACCGCCGGGGCGTTTCTCTGTCCCGCGTCCTTTCCATGCGGAGCGCGTCGTGGGGGCCGAAAGAGCGCCGGCACGAAGGGAGCGCAAGGGCGTAAGAGCGTAGAAAGGTTTTCGCCAGCTTCGCTGGTGGAACCCAGAGGGCGGCCGGAGACGCAGGCGTAGGCCGAGCTTTCGGAGCGTACCTTGCGCGGACGGCTGCCGGTGCTACGCTGTTGCCCCTTCGCGCTCTTCCTGAGAGCCTCACCTTCCTCGGCGCAGGAGGACGCCGCCACGAAGGACCGCCCGGACTCGAAGAGAGTGCGGGAGCGGGCAAGGGCTCGCAGAGCTGCGGGATGCACCGTGCCGAGTAGCCCGGCAGGCTGGCGCCCGCCGGTTCCAAAGAGCTCCGCCGCTCGATGCCGTCGGTTCAGGGACGGGGTCCGGCCCGAAGGGGCGGCCTACGTCCCGTCACACCGGGTCTCGCCCTCGAACGACGGCTAACGCGCCAGCCATCTCTCTATCGTCGAGGATTTCCGGGCGGCCCGAATCGCCGCCCCGTGATTAGTTCCGTCGAGCCAACATCGGACCAGGGAGACCCCGAACCTACCGTCCACCTCGACTGTGGGCCCCGCCAGGGACGCTGCGAGGGCGTCCCGACCTCGCATGGTGCCAACCAGAGCCGTCTGGCACCTTCGCCCGTGCCGTATCTCGTCTTCGCCTCCTGCGGTATACTCTGTTTGCTAACGTAAGCGAACTCTGTAATGTAGCGTTAGCATAAGAGTGAGGACTGGCTTTGGAGTTGACGGAGAAGGAGTTGCGGGACAGGGGCATCAGGAGGAACCGCGAGGAGATCGAGGACGACGCGCGGCGCTTCGCCTTTCGGGTCGTCGCCTCTCTGCCCACGGGCCGGTGGGTGACGGAGCCCGCCAGGGAGTTTTCGCCGGAGGAGGCCGCGGTGCTCGAGGAGGGGGGCCTGGACCTTTCGCCGCCCGCGGAGGAGGAGCCGGATCCCCTGGCGCGCACGGCTGCCAGATACGCCGCCATGCTCGCCACCGCCCTCACCACAAGGGAGGCCGCCGGGCTGCTCGGAACCGGCGAGAGCCGCGTCCGCCAGAGGCTGAAAGAGAAGACCCTCTACGGTGTGAAGGCGGGCAGGGAGAACAGGTTCCCTGCCTTCCAGTTCGAGGGCGGAGGGGAGGTGCCCGGCGTCGGCGAGGTCCTGCGGCACGTGGACAGGTCCTTGCACCCCGTCGCGCTGGCGAACTGGTTCACGCTGCCCACCCCGGAACTCTACCTGGACGAAGAAGAGGAGAGGGCCGTCTCTCCGAGAGAATGGCTACTCTCGGGCGGGGGCCCGCGGGTTCTCGTGCCCCTTGCCGAAGAGCTCTAAGAAGCGGGTGGCCAAGCTCCCCGAGCCCCCGACCGCCGCAGCGATGCGGGGCATGCCGCCCGACGTGGAGACGCTACCGGCGGGCACGAGGCTCTACCGGATCTACTCCCGGGGCGGCAGGCATCCGGGCGGGTGGGACCGATTCAGGGACTTTGGGCCACTCCCGAACGCCCGCTTCGATCACCACTCCAAGCCCCCGGAGGCTCAAGAGCGAGCGATCCTGTACGCCGCCACTGGGGAGGAGGCCATCGCCACCTGTGTCGCGGAGGCGTTCCAGGAGACGCGGCTGGTTGACACGCGCCGGCGCGACCCCCAACTAGCCTGCTTCTCCCTCGCCGAAGACGTGCCGCTCTTGAGCCTGAGGGACAGATGGCCGACGAAGGCCGGGGCCTCGGCCAACATAAACTCGGGACCCCGCCCGAGGTGCCGGCGGTGGTCGAGAGCGATCTACGAAGCCTACCCCGACGTGTTTGGTTTACTCTACGCCTCCTCGATGAACGGGAACAGGCCGGCCGTGGCCCTCTATGAGCGCGCCGCCCGCGCGCTGCCGGAAGCCCCGGACTTCAACAGGCCGCTCTCCGACGCGGCCCTGCTCGTCCCGCTCGAAAGGATCGCCGCAAGCCTCGGGTACGACATCGTCTGATCCCTGAGCGGGTTGCGTCACCCCAGACGGCCCGGCGGGCGCCAGCCTGCCGGTTCTGACGGGTTTCACCCCCCGGGTCCGTGGGTCAAGGGACGGGGGCCGGCCCAAAGGGGCGGTCTGCGTCCCGTCCCACCAGGTCTCGCCACCAGAAGGCGGCTGGCGGGAGCCTGCCGCTCTGTCGGTGTTCGACCGGAAGGAACGCCCGCAGAGGGGTTCGGGGCGGCCATCCGGGACGCCCTGTACCCCGTCCCGCCGGATTCCGCCTGCCCGATGGCCGAGTCCCCGCCCGGTACAACAGTTCGGGGTTCAGGGTTCTGCCGGGCTCCGCCACGCGACCAGGAGGTCTTCGGGGCCCAGCGTCGCGTCGAGGTCCTCGACGTCGAATCCCGAGCGGGAGACCCCGATGGTGAGCGTCTCCGGGTCCGTGCCCGGAACCCTGGTGGTCTGGGAGACCAGGCGGGCCAAGTCTCGCCTGGCGAAAGGCGCCCGCTCCCGCCACTTGATCGAGCCCACGAACTCGATCCTCCCCGGTCTCGCCTCCCGACCGGCGCCGACGAGGTCTACCTCGACGTCGTTGGTCCTCGTCCAGTAGCCGCCCACGTACCGGGCCGCCCCGAAGCGCTCGTCGGGCAGCATACGCTCGATGGCGTCCCGGACCAGGGGCTCGACGGCCCTGCCCCGGTAGTCGGTCCAGGAGCGCCGGATATCCTCCACCACGAGCTCGCCGCGGTCCCTCTCGACCTCTTCTATGCCGGGACCCACGAAACGGAGCCAGAAGCGCAGGTAGGGGTCTGCCACGTGGTAGCGAGTTTCCCTCGAGAGCTTCGCGGACAGGGGACGCTCGGCGGAGACCACCCGCTTCTTCTCGACCAGCAGCTCCAGCGAGCGCGTTAGCGGCGTCCCGCCTACGCCCGCCGACCGGGAGATGGCGGTGAAGGTGGTCTCGCCCGCCCCTATGGCCCGCAAGACGTCGCGGGCCTGCGCCTCAACCGGAAACTCAGCGGCCAGCACGCGCTCGCCACTGACTATCAGGGGCGAAGTCGGGTCGGAGAGGGCCTCCGACAGAAACCCCCACAGGTCTTTCCCCCGTCCCCAGGACTGCGCGATCAGGGGGAACCCCCCGGTGACCAACTGGGCGTCGAAGGCTTCCGCGGCCGGGAGGCCCAGCATGTCCGCCGTCTCGGCCGGGTCGAACGGCTCGACCACCATCTCCCTCGTCGGCCGGCCGTAGAGCGGCCGGCCGTACCCGGTGAGCGCCGCCATCATCGAGACGTCGGAGCCGATAAGGATCAGCAACACCGGCACCCGGCTCAGGCGGCGGTCCCAGACCTTCTGCAGCGTTCCCTCGATGGCGGGATCGGCCTCTACCAAGTAGGGGAACTCGTCCAATACCACGACCGCCGGGGAGGAACGGTCCGCCGTCGAGGAGATCAGGGTCAGGGCCGCATCCCACGAGTCGAAGGCCAGCCCGCCGCGTACCACCTCGGCCGCCGGAAGGTCAGAGCCCGCCACGTCTTCGGCGAAAAACGAGAGCTCGCGTTCGGAAGGCTGCCTCGAGGCCGTGAAGAACACGTGGGGCACCGGCGTTCCCTGGCGCCGCAGAAACTCCTCCACCAAACGCGACTTGCCCACGCGGCGCCGGCCCCTCATGGACACGAAACGCCCCTCGCCGGTCCAGCGTACCTGCTCGAGCTCGTCGTTTAGCGCCCGCAGGTAACGCTCCCGGCCCACGAAACCAGCCACGATCCCCCTTTACTGGTAGACGGGTAGACACTAACACTTATGTTAGTAACATTCATGTTAGTATCTGATGCGCAACCATTCGGGTTTCGGTGGGTTGCTCGTTTCCGGATACTCCCGCGACCGGCGATCACCGTTGGTCGGGTTTCATTCAGTGTCACCGCTCGAGAACACCAGACCCGCTTCCGCGGGCGGCCAGCTTCGCTCGCCGCTTTGTCGGGCGTCTCGCCCCAATCCGGGTCTCGTTCAGGGCCGGGAGCCGAAGGCTTGCGGCCCGTCCCACCTTCCCTCGCGTTCGGGCTCGCGCCAGATCGGAGTCCGGCCCGGGATGGTGAAGTACGGGCTTTGCGGTAGCAGACGCTGGAAGCCGGTCGGTGTAGAATTTAGGGGCATTGACAGGACACTACGAGGGCATTAGCGTTCGTAGAGGAGGTGCGCGATGGAGACACAGGTTTGGGAGCAGGCCCACCGCCAGGCGGTGGTGACGCCCATGGGCGACGTGGTCTCTTTTCTGCAGGACCTCCTGGGACGACGCCTGGTAGCCTACGTGGCGGGCGTCAAAGACGCGAAGACGGTCTCGCGCTGGGCGAACGGTGAGGTGGGATCCGTCCGCCAGGA
The DNA here is from genome assembly GCA_004563715.1 of Actinomycetota bacterium. Classification (GTDB taxonomy): domain Bacteria; phylum Actinomycetota; class Rubrobacteria; order Rubrobacterales; family Rubrobacteraceae; genus SIRX01. The sequence continues at coordinate 5,005 of SIRX01000112.1, forward strand.
GAGCGAGGAGCGCGTCCGCACGGCCTACGAGGTGGCGCAACTGCTCGTGCAGTTCGACTCGCCCAGGATAGTGAAAGCCTGGTTTATAGGCCTCAACCCCCAGCTCGATGACGTGTCCCCCGCCGAGACGATCCGCGAAGGGAAGCTGAAGGAAGCAAAGGCAGCCGCGCGCGCCTTCATCGCCGGTGGCTGACGCTACTCTTCCGGCCGTAGCGCCGCCCAGGCTGATCTACCGCGTGGGCCGCGGCTTCGACGCCTTCGCGCCGCCAGGTTGGACCTACGCGCTCCCAGACGGCACCTTCGGGAACCGCTTTGACGACCCCTCGGCCGAAAGAGATGTGCCGGAAGAGGAGCGGTACCGGGTTGTCTACTGCGCCACTGGGCGGGCGGGGGCGTTCGGGGAGACGGTCGCGCGCTTCAGGCCGAGCCTGGAGTTGCTCGCCGGTCTCAAACAGGTGGAGGACGAAGAGCCCCTGGATCCCGAACTGGAGGGAGGAATCATCCCGGAGGAGTGGCGTCTGAGCCCTCGTCTGGGCTCCACCAGGCTCGCACCCGGACTTCCGTTCGCCGACCTTGCGGCGCCGGAAACGATGCGCGTCCTGCGGGAGGAGCTGGCCGACAAAGGCTTCACGGGAGTAGAGTGGGAGCGGCTGTTGATGGAGCGATACGGGGCGCTTGTCGCGGCGACGCCCAAGAACAACTCCCGCAGGGCGTGGGCGAAGGCGGATCGCCGGTGGGCGTCTGGCAAGCGCCAGATCATAGAAGGGGTCATCGGTCAGCTCAAGGACTTCTTCGGTCTGGAGCGCCACCGTGCGAAGACCCTCGGTGGGCTGCTGGTTTGTCTGGCGGCAAAGGTCGCCGCGTACACCTGCGGCCAACGGATCAACGACACCCTCGGCCGACCGCTGCGCCACTTGGCGGACCTGCTGATCTAGCTTATTGCACATCAGCCGTCTCAGAGGAGCCCCGCCTTCCAGAGCCGGACGAACTGCGACGGGCCCAACACCGATACCGGTGGATCGTCCATCCGGAGGACATCGTCGTCGCCACTGACCAGGTAGGAGGCTCCGACCAGGACCGCAGCCAGGACATATGGGTCGTCCTCCGGGTCGGTGGTGTACCGGGGGACATCTAGGCCTCCTGTGGGAACCTCCGTGACGGCGAGCCGGAGCCGCCGGGCGTATACGGCTATCTCGTCCGGTCTCCATCGTAGGCGGTCGGCTATCTTGGGGCGGGCGAGCACCTCCTCGATCTTCGGGAAGAGCTGCGACGGGGCGCAGAGCTCGAAGTCGTATGGCCCTTCTCCCAGAACATGGTCCAGGATGCGGGCCGGGCTGCCCTTCGCGCTCAGGACTGCGGACACGCAGACGTTGGCGTCCACGACGACCCTCAAGGCTTAACAGTCGGCGACGCTCTTGGCGGAAGGAGAAGTCCGGCCGCGGGTGGCCTCCAGCTCACCGGCCACCAAGTCCTCCACTTCTTCCCCGGAGAGGTCGGAGAAGGACTCCCTGGCCTGCCGCGTGGACTCGATCAAGGCGCGCCTCTCTTCCTCAAGGAGACGGTAGATCCTCATGGGCACCAGCGCGAAGGCCTCCTCACCCCGGCGCTCGACGACCAACGAATCCCCCCGCTCCACGTCCTGGGCTACTCGCCCCAATGACCTGCGCAGCGTCTCCAGCGGGATGCGGTTGTCCGCTCGCATAGCTTACCTCTCATTCCACATGAACCGTGCGCTTCACATAGTATCACTGATGCGCGCATTGCGTTTCTCACACTCTGGTCGCTTCCCGGTTAGGCTTGCAGATTGTCGTGAAAGACCATAGGTAGAATACGAGACGGATTCTCCACGGCTACAAAAGGGTGCCGACGAACCGGGCCAGAAATCGATGTTCGAAGCCTGACTGCCAACGCGCCACGAGCGGCCCTCTATACGCTTGCAGGCCTGGCCACTATCGGCCCATGAGCCATTCATCGATCTCCCTGCGGCTGAAGAGTACGCCGCGCTCAGTCAGGTAGTGCCGCGGTACGTCTTCGGACACGACGATGTTCCTGAAGGTTTTCGGATTTCGTTTGAGGTAGGCGGCGGTTTCCTCGACGTCTATCCACTCATCTTGACCGGCTTCCCTCAACTCCCGGGACGTCCGCTCCAGGCTCTCGGCCACGCCAGCCAGCGTCTCCGCCACGCCCGCGAGCGCCGACGCCTCGTAGCCCTGGAGTACCTCTCTGGCTTCCGAGAGCGCCCTTGCCGTCTCCACCCTGGAGAACCTCTCTAGCATTTCTAGCCTCCTGGGGAACATCAAGTTCAGATCGCCAGCATCCGCATGAACTCATGCACCGGGGTTCGGCCTAGCCGCTTTGCGTTCAGGCACAACGCTTCGATCTCTTCTGCTCGCCGGGCGGGGAAGCATACGCGGAGGTTCGCGACCGCGCCCTGGCGATAGCTGTCCTCTCCCGTGAGAGCGAACGGCTGAGCGAGGAGGACCTGGCCACCGCCGCCAGGCTCGGCGAGAGCATGGGCGAGCGCGTCGGAGAGGAGGCCTCTCCTCCGGTGCCGTCGCCGGATGGCGAGGCAGCACTCCTCAACGTGCCGCTCGAAACGGACCTCTCTCCGGACGAAAATGCGGATGTTATCGAATCGTCGCGCGCCGACGCCGCGCAGGCCGGCTTGCCGGAAGGTCTGGAGGTCCAGGTTACGGGCGGTCCCGCCTTCAGGGCCGACGTCGCATCCTCCTTCGACGGCCGCTGATGGCGCCGGTGGTGCTGATAGCCGTGAACGCGTTCAGCTCGCTGGCGGCGATAGGTGCCGGTAGCTGGCTCGGGCAGCGTCTTCTGGACTTTCCGGCGCTGGAAGTAAACGTCCCCTTGCTGGCCTTCCTGTTCCTGCTGGCGCTGGGCGTCGACTACACGACCTTCCTCGTCAGCCGGGTCCGGGAGGAAACGCCCGAATACGGCACCAGCGCCACCATGACACGCTCTCTCGTAGCCACCGGCGGGGTCATTACCAGCGCCGGCGTGGTGCTCGCAGGGGTTTTCGCCGCCCTCGTCGTACTTCCGCTCATGCTGTTCGCCCAACTCGGGTTCATCGTGGGGCTCGGCGTGCTTATCGACACGCTGGTTGTGCGGACCCTCGTCCTACGACGACTGACGATCCGGGCGTCGCTGAAAGCTCGATACGTGGCCGGGGCTATCTTCAGGAACGGAACTTCCGCGGTTCTGCCGCTGCTGTGGCATGCTCCGCAGCCAGATACACACACTTCCGCAAAGAGAGGTTCTCGTACCGGCCATCACAGGAACTTTTCTGTTCGGTAAGGAGATCAAAGGAGGTAAATCGACCGCAGAGTTGGTCGGGCGGCGGACACTGTTCTCACGAGCTGGCGCTGGCCGGCACGAAGGCGGGCACACGCGTCTGGGGTTCGCGGGTTCGTCGGCGAACTGGTGGGAGGGCTCGCGGGGTCCGAAGCGTGGCTGAGCTACGACTGGTCGAGGAGATCGGCAACCTGCCGGCAGCTGCGATTTGCTACATTTACCTGGACGTAGCCTTTGACCGGTCTTTCGAAGGCCAGCACGGAGGCGGCAAGCGGTGCCGCCAGTGGTTTGGCCAGGTAGGCTGGGTCGCAAACGTTCAAACGTCAGGAGGCAGCGCTGAGAGACGCACTCGAAACGGCGACGATGTGGCGGACGGCGGTAGTCGTCGGGGCAGTACTCCAGGTCGCGATCCCGGTGGTGGGGTTTCCTCTGGGCCTGGACGTGGGGCGGGTCTCGGACGACAACCCAACCCTCGTAGAACCGGCCGGCTACGCGTTCGGGATCTGGACCCCGATCTTCTTGCTGTGCTTCGCTTACGCCGCCTATCAGGTATTGCCTTCCCAGCGAAGTGACGCGCTGCTCGGGAGGATCGCGCCCTTCGCCGCCCTGGTGTTCGTCTCCAACGGCCTCTGGCAGATCCTCTTTCCCCTGCGCCTGTTCGTAGCGGCCCAGGTGGTGTTCGTGCTCATATTCGTGGGCGCAGTCGTCGCACACCTGCTCGTGCAGCGCGGGTGTGATCCTCGAAACCGGGCGCACTGCTGGCTCGCAGCCCCGACGTTCGGGCTGCTCTCCGGCTGGGTAACGGCGGCTTTTCTCGTCGGCCTCGCCACGACGCTCGTAGGCCTCGGAGAGTTGGGAACGGGCTCGGCCGGAGCCCTGGTGGGAGCCGGGCTCCTGTTGCTGGGCGGCCTGATCTCCGCGGCGGTGATCTTGGCAGGCAGGGATGGACCCGTCCTGGGCTACGGGGCCTATGCGGCCGCTGTACTGTGGGCGCTCGTCGGCGTGGTCGTAAACCAGTACGGCTCTTCGCTGATCACGACCATCGCCGCCGTAACCGCGGCCGTTGCGGTGGTGGCCGTGCTTCTCGACACCCTACGCCGGAGCCGCCCGCCCACTGCGGGACGCAGCACGCGGCAGAGGGTTATCTGAGAGCGGTTTTATAAGGATTGATCCTGAGGCCAGTAACCAGCGTGGGCTAACCAGCCCGGCCGCCTCGTAGGGTGTGACGCCCGCTAAAGCTCGTCCTATAGCCTCGATGAGTGCCTCGCGCTCTCGGACGCGCTCGATAAACCGCCAAGTTTCCCGCCGCGCTCGAGGATCGAGGCCCGCGGTCAGTTCGTCCAGCACCACGACGCGAGGCGCGCCGATAAGGGTCAGGGCAGCCGACACACGCTGCTGCCGCCGCCGGAGAGGTTCTGCGCTGAAGTGTCGAGCTTGTCGGATGTCCCGAAATCCGGCGAAGCTACTCGTAGCGCAGCGCCTCGGCGACGGGGATGTTGGCCGCCCGGCGTGCGGGCCAGTAGGTGGTGACGAGGGCGGCGAGGTAGGCGATGCCCACGATCACGGCCAGTTGCGTTACCGGCAGGCTGAAGGCGGCGTTGGTGCCGGCGATCTGGTCGTCGGTAAGGAGCAGGTACGCCAGGGAGATGCCGAGCACCAGCCCGATGGCTATGCCGACCACCGCGATGAACGAGTACTCGATCATGAACGCCGCCTGCACCATCCGGCGCTTGAACCCGATTGCCCGGAGCATCCCGATCTGCTGCCTCCGCTCCACCACGCTGCGGATGGAGATGACCCCGAGGGCGGCGATGCCGACGAGCAGCCCCAGGCCCATGAACGCCTGCAGGAGCGTGTTGAACGTGTCGCTGGTGCTGTTCTGCTCCTCGAACTCGGCGGTCATCGAGCTGGCCTGGAGGCCGTTGGTCACGAACGCCGACTCCAGCTCGCGGGCCGTGGCGACCTCCTCCGCTCCGCTCTCCAGCCGGAAGAGGTACTGGTTCGGCGGGACGGCCATCCCGGCGTACCGCTCCAGCCCGCTCTCGGAGGTGTAGATGTCGAAGGTGCGGGCGAAGTCCAGCACGCCGATGACCGTGTACTTAGTCTCCTCACCCGTCTGCGGGTTGCGGGCCGTGATCTCCGTCGGGCGCATCGTGTCCTGCTCGTAGGACACGCTCTCCAGCTGGAAGCCGGTGTCGCCGACGATGAAAGCGTCCTCCATGCGCACGTTCATCGCGCTGACCACGGCGAGGTTCGGGTCGTCCTGGAGGGCCTCCCAGACCTCCCGGTCGTTCTCGTAGCCTTCGGCGCGGACCTTGAGCGGGAATTCGTTCTCGCGCAGGAAGTCTTCGTTCACGCCCTGGAGCGCGGCCTCGGCGAACTCGCTCTCGCCGCCGGCCTCCCGGACCTCGGCCGGAGCGGTAGAGACGGTGGCGAAGCCCGCCACCCGGTCGCGCAGCTCCGGGTCGTCGGAGATCGCGGCTTCCAGGTCTTGGGGAGGGTTGTTGGGGTTGGCCGAGCCCTGCACCATGTAGCCGCCGGCGTAGTCCCGGATGGTGTTCTCGTCGCCGGAGAACGACTCGGAGATCACGCTCATCATCACCAGTGAGAAGACGATGAGGGCGAACATGCCTAAAGTGAGGCCGGTGCGGAACGGGTAGGCCAGCGGGTAGGAGGTCGCCGTCTTAATGACCGGCGCGAGCGACCGGGAGCGGCGGAAGATCACGGTCGCCAGCGAGAGCACGCTCTGGGCGTTGTACATCACGAGCCACACGGCCCCGGCGACCAGCATCACGCCGGAGAGGAAGAACATCTCGAAGCCGCCGGAGAGCTCGTAGATCCGCTCCACGCGGTCGTCGAGCCAGAAGCTGCCGAACCACCAGGCGAGCAGCCCGCCGCCCGCGAGCGAGTACGCGACCCGCTCGGAGGCGACGAAGCGCCGCACCAGCACGGCCGCCGCGACGATGACCGCCGAGGTCCCGAGCCAGAAGGCGGAGCCCCAGATCTGCTGCCAGGCGACCGCGGAGAGCGCGGCTCCCCCGACCAGCGCGAGCAGCGCGATGATCGTCGAACGGCCGCGCAGGCGGCGGTTCTCCGGCTCCGGCACGTCCCGGATGGCGGCGACGATGTTCAGCCGCGAGACCCGCCAGGAGCTGAACAGGATGGTGGCGAAGGTGATGACCATGCCTAAAGAGTAGCCGGCGATCAGGCTCCAGGGCGTGATGTCGAAGCTGAAGGTCCAGCCCGGTTCCAGGGTGGCGAAGACGCGGCCCATGGTGTCTATGAGCAGCCAGGAGACGAGGATGCCGAGCCCGGCCCCCACGGCCGCCGCCAGCAGGGAGTAGAGCGCTCCCTCGGAGAGGAAGCTCTGGATCAGGTGCCGCCGCTTGGTCCCGACCGCCCGGCTGATGCCCATCTCCGGCTTGCGCTCGGCGGCGAGCATGACGAAGATCAGGAAGATGAGCAGCACGCCGACCATCACGCTGAAGAGGCCCAGGATCATGAAGATGGAGGTGAACGCGTTGGCGACCTCCTCGGCCTCGCTGAGCCCGTCCTGCTTGGTCGCCTCCACCGAGAGCCCGGATCCGGCGGTCGCGGCCTCCAGCGCCTCCACGGCGGCTCCGGTCTCCTCTACCCCGGTCTCCGCGTCGCCGCGGTTGGAGACGAAGATCGCGGAGAGCCGGTCGCCGGCTCCGGTCAGCTCCTGCACCTCGTCCAGCGGGGCGAGCATCCTCGGCTCCGTGCCGGCCAGCCCGCCGTCCGGGACGACGCCGGCCACGGTGATCTCCAGGGGCTGCGGCCCGGCGAAGACCTCTACGGTGTCGCCGCCCGCGAGCTCCAGCTCTTCGGCCAGAGCCTCGTTGACCAGGACCTCGTTCTCGTCCAGGTCCGGGAGGGCGGTGCCGTTCGCGGCCCGCAGCTCCTGCATCTCCTGGTCGGTGGGGAGGCCCATCAGCGCCGCGCCGGGTGCGTTCCGGTCTCCGGCCCGTACGGCGGCCGGGGCTTCGAGGGCGGGCACGAGCGTCTCTACGGCGGGCTCGTCAGAGAGCTGCGGGACCAGCCCCACGTAGTCCGACTCCGGGAAGAGCGCCAGCCCGCCGCTCTCCTCGTCCTGGCCCTTGACGGTAATGGTCTCGTCTATGGGGCCGAGCTCGCGGTAGACGTCGGACTTGATGGAGTAGTTCAGCGAGTCCCCGAACCCGAAGGCGCTGGTCATGATGAGGGTCGAGAGCATGAGGCCCAGCACGATCAGGGCGCTCTGGGCCTTGCGGCGGGGGATGTTGCGCAGGCCGATGCGGAACATGACCCGGTTGAAGAGCAGCGTCCACAACACCGGGATCAGCAGCCCGGCGAGGACGACGGCCAGCGTGAGGGCTAGCCCGTCCATCGGGACCCCGAAGAGCTCATCCATCGCGGCCGTCTCCGTTCACGATAACGCCGTCGCGCATCCGCACCACCCGGTCGAGCATGCCGCCTATCCTCGCGTCGTGGGTGACGATCACGAAGGTCTGGCCGTTAGTCTTGTTGAGGTCCAGGATCACGCCCATCACCTCGTCGGCGGTCTCGGAGTCGAGGTCGCCGGTCGGCTCGTCGGCCCACACGATGGACGGCTCGTTGACGAGCGCCCGGGCCACGGTCACCCGCTGGCGCTGGCCGCCGGAGAGCTCCGCCGGCCGGTGCCCGGCGCGGTCGGCCATCTGCACCATCTCCAGCGCTGCAAGCGCCCACTTGCGGGCTTCCTTCGCCCGCGCGCCGGAGACGAGCAGCGGCAGCTCCACGTTCTCCACCGCCGTGAGGACTGGCAGCAGGTTGTAGAACTGGAAGACGAATCCCATCTCCTGCGCCCGGTACTCCGTCTTCTTGTTGTCCGACATGCCCTTGAGCGGGGTGCCGTCGACGATGATCTCGCCGGAATCGAAGTTCTCCAGCCCGGCCAGGCAGTTGAGGAGCGTCGTCTTGCCGCAGCCGGAGGGCCCCATGATCCCCACCGTCTCGCCGCGCCGGACGCTCAGGTCCACGCCGCGCAGGGCGTGGACCCGGATCGCGCCGGTGTCGTAGGTCTTGTTCACGCCGCGGGCGACCACTATCTCGTCCACCGCCGCCCGAGTCTTCACGCTCGCCTCCACGCAGCCTCCTTTGCGGGTTCTTATCTGTCTGACCTAAAGCCAGCCAAGCCGGATTACCTGCGCATCGGCCGGAGGTCGGATTCCGGCCCGGCCCGGAGTATGACCGGGGTCATGTGAGTCGGAGCAGTCAGTCCTCTGGCGACTGATGGCTGACTACTGAAAACTACCTGTCCCAGCCGTGCTCGGCGGCGTAGAGGGCGGCCTGGGTGCGGTCGCGCAGGTCCAGCTTGCGGAGGATGCTGGTGATGTGGTTCTTGACCGTGCCCTCGGTGATGTATAGCTTGCGCGAGATCTCTCGGTTCGACGCTCCAGTCGCCAGCAGCCGCAGCACCTCTCCCTCGCGCTCGGAGAGCAGGTCCGGGGCGGAGGCGCGTTCCCGGGGCGGCGCCAGTCGCCGGAACTCCGAGACTACCTTGGAGGTGATCGGACCGTCCAGCACGGCCTCGCCCCGGTGGGCCCGCTCGATGGCGGCCACCAGCTCCTCCGAGGGGGTATCCTTGAGCAGGTAGCCGCGCGCGCCGGAGCGCAGGCCCTCGAAGACGTACTCGTCGTCGTCGAAGGTGGTGAGGATGACGGCGGCCACCCCCGGGTAGCGGCGGGAGAGGTAGCCGACGAGCTCCACGCCGTTCATCCGGGGCATCCGCACGTCCACCAGCACCACGTCGGGGTCTATGGTGGGGAGCAGCTCCAGCGCCTCCACGCCGTCGGCCGCCTCCCCGATGACCTCCACGCGTTCCTCCAGGTCCAGGAGCGTCTTGAGCCCCTGGCGCATGAGCGCCTGGTCGTCCACGATCATGACCCGGATCGGCTCAACCACCGGCCGGCTCCAGCGGCAGCTCCAGCTCCAGCACGAAACCTCCGCCGGGGGCGTTGCCCGCCCGCAGCGAGCCGCCCAGGGCGGCGGCCCGCTCGCGCAGGCCCCGTAGCCCGAAGCCGCGCCCGCCCCCTCCTTCCGGCGCGCCCCGGCCGTCGTCCACGACGGTCAGCCGGACGCTCGGGTTGCCGAAGGCGAGCGTGGCGCGGGCCCGGTCCGCCCCGGAGTGCCGGAGCACGTTGGTCAGGGCCTCCTGGAGCGTCCGGTAGAGCGCGAGGGCGGCCTCGGGCGGCAGCTCCCGCTCCTCGCCGCGGACCTCGAAGGAGACCCGCATGCCGGAGGCTTCGAACTCGCGCACGAGGCGCTCCAGGGCCTCTGTGCCCCGTTGTTCCTCCATCGCGGCGGGCTCCAGGGCGCGCACCGAACGCCGGACCTCCTGGAGTGCC
>SIRX01000113.1 GCA_004563715.1 Actinomycetota bacterium
GCGCGTAGCCCTGGATGCGGGGGGTGAGGACGTTGCCTTCGAGTTGCTGGATCGCGGTGTAGACGACCACCACCACGATCGCCTTCGACAACCCGCCCTCCGGCAGGAGGCCGGGCAGTATCACCGCGGGCTGGTACAGCACGGCGGCCAGTATCACCGCCGGTATCCCGCCCAGGAACGCGCCGATGTAGGGGATTATGGCGGTTACCGAGACCCAGACACCGAGCAGGAGCGCGTACTGAACGCCCAGCAGGTAGAGCGCCAGCCCGGCGATGAGGCCCTGGATCACGACCACGAACGCAAGCCCGCCGAGGTAGCGCGAGAGGGAGACCCCGAAAGCGTCCCAGAGCTCCCGGGCGTCGTGCCGGTAGCGGTGGGGGGCCAGGCTCAGATAGACCGCCTTCACCTTCCGCACGTCCACCAGCAAGTAGATCGCCACGAAGAAGATGCCGAACATCATCACCCCGAAGCTGAACGCACCGGAGATAATGCCGACCAGGCTGCTCAGCAAGTTCTCGGTAAGCTCCCGCAGCCGGGCGAAGATATCCTCTACCAACCCCCCTACGAACTCCTCCGGCCGGGCCCCCCCGAGCAGGTCCCGCTGGTCCAGCCACTGCAGCGTGTTGTTCAGCAACTGGTCGGCGGTCATGGCTATGGCGGGCGTAAAGGCGATCAGGCGGCTCAACTGCTCGATGAGTATGGGTATGAGGACGACGAGGGCGAGCGCCGTAAGCCCGACGAGGGCCAGAAAGGTCACCAGGATCGCCAGGCCCCGCGGCATCAGCCGCGAGAGGGCCCGCACGGGGTAAGAGAGGACTATGGCGAGGGCCGTCCCGCCGAACGCCACCACCGGTATCAGCGGCGCGGCGTAGAGCACGAAGGCCAGGAACAGGACCCCGACCACCGCGAGAACGGCCGCCAGACGGGGCGACATGGAGATCGGGGTCGGGGTACGGGCCGGGGATCTCCTGCGGCCCCTACTTCCCCTCGTCCTACCAGCTTTTCTCTCTAGCTCCATCGCTCCTGGCGCCCTCCAAAAGGCCCGCGTACCGTTATTCTAAGCCAGAACCGATTCCCGGGTTCACCCGCATCACCGGCCTTCACAGCCGTCTTCCCGCCCCGATAGCGGCTAGAATGTAAGCGGAGTCCGCCAGAAGTGCACATTCGGTGAGATCTTTTAGGGAGAGGAGATCATGCACAGGAGATTCGTTCTAACCTTGCTGGCACTGTTGCTCGTCCTGGCCCTGGCAGCCTGCGCCGAGGAGCAGCCCCAGGAGGCCGAGGAGACGCCGGCCGGCACGGAGACCGCGGAGACGGCCGAAGAGGCCGCCACCGCGGAAGAGACCACCGTGGAAGCTACAAACGGAGAGGCCACCGAGACTACCGCGGAGATTGCCGAGGGCACCACGGCGGAGGTAGACGGAGAGCAGGTGTCGGTGGGCGGCTTTGTCGTCGAGAGCCAGGACACGCCGGAGACCACCGTCCCGGAGGTCACCGTGAGCCGCTCGGACGCCCAGGAGTACCTGGACCAGGTCCAGCCCATAGTGGAGGACTCCGTGCAGGACGTGTCGAGCCTGGCGCAGCCGGAGGTCCGGGTCGAGAACGGCAGCCTGACGCTCGACCTGCCGCTGGACCGGCTGGAGAGCACCCGCGACGATCTGCGCGACGGCCTCGACGAGCTGCGGCAGATAGACCCGCCGCCATCCCTGGAGCCTATAAACGAGCAACTCATAGAAGCTTACGAGAGGACGCTCCCGGCCTACACGGAGATCATCGAGGCCGCCGACAGCGGCGACGTGGGCCGCATCAACGAGGCGGTTCAGGAGAACCTGCCCCGCATCGAGCGCTTCAACGCGGAGGCGCGGGCCATACTCCAGGACCTGGAGCGGGCCGCCGGCGAACAGTAGCACCCGGCGACGCCGCAGGCACGCCCGGCCCCCGGCGCTACTCTCTGGCCGGGAGCCGGGCTGGGAGCTGCTCCTTGAGCCGCCGGATGTGCTCCGGGCCGATACCGCAACACCCGCCGATCACCTGCACCCCCAGATCGGGCCACTTCCGCGCCTCGGCGGCGAAGTCTTCGGGAGAGATCACATCCAGGAACTGCCAGTTGGGCATGACGAACTTCCCGGAATGCGGGTAGGCCCCAACAGGCCCCCGCCACCGCCCGGACACCTCGCCCAACGCCGGCACCGTATCTTCGGTTAGCGTGTGCATGACGGAGACCAGCGCGACACCCGCCGGCAGGGAGTCCAGCGCCGAAGCCAGCGCATCCCGGCCGTCCCACAACACCACCGTTCCGTCCGCGGCCTGCTTGCAACTAAAGCCGACCCAGACCGGCAGCTCCGTGGCGACGGCGGCCTCCACCGCGTACCGCGTCTGGTCCAGGTCGCGCATCATCTCCAGAGCGAGCAGGTCAACCCCCGCCTCCGCCAGCACCCCGGCCTGCTCGACGTAGTTGGCCCGCGCCACCCCCTCGTCCGGGTCGTAGCGGTGGTCGAGCCGCGCCGGGAAGGTCGAGATGGAGCCCGCGATGTACACCGGCTCCTCCGCCGCGTTCTCCCGCGCCGCCCTCGCAAGCTCTACCGCCCGCACGTTCAGCTCCCGGAACCTCTCTCCCAGACCGGCTTCCTCCAGCACGTGCCGCGCCGCCGGGAAGGTGTTGGTGATGATCACCTCTGCCCCGGCCCGGATGTAGTCTTCGTGGACCTCCCGCACCACCTCCGGGTGCGTGGCCAGCGCGGCCGCGCACCAGGCCGCCCCGTCCATCGGCACACCCCGCCTCTCCAGCTCCGTCCCCGTCGCCCCGTCGAGCAGGATCATCTCCCCGCCCTCGATCCTCTTCCGCAAGGTCTCCATTAGATCTCCTTTTGCATCAACGCTCTACTGGGTTACCCGCTGCGGACGAGGCGGAAAAAGACCTCGTCGAAGGAAGGGCTCAGGATCTCGGCGGAGCGGACCTCGGCGCCGTTGAGGGCCTCGAAGACCTTCGGCAGGACTACGTCGGCGTCGTCCACTACGAGGCGGGCGCGGCTGACGGGGCCGTCGCCGTCCCGCTCCTCGCGGACCTCGACCACGTGGCCGACGTTCTCCAGGGCTTCGAGCTGGGCGCCGGTGTGTCCGGGGTCTCCGGCCAGGGTCAGCTCTATGACCTCTCCGTCGAACGCCCGGCGGCGGAGCTCGTCGGGCGTTCCGGCGGCTATGATGCGGCCCTCGGAGAGCAGGCCGACGCGGTCGCACAGCTCGGCCTCGCCCACGTACTGGGTGGTAACGAAGATCGTGTGCCCGTTGTCGCGCAGGAGCTTGAACTCGTCCCAGAACTTGCGGCGCAGGATCGGGTCGAGGTTAGCGGTCGGTTCGTCCACGAAGACGAGGGCCGGCTCGTGGACGATAGCGGCGGCGAGCTGGAGCCGGCGCTGCATGCCGCCGGAGATCCTGGCGGCGGTCTTGCGCCGGGCGTCCCAGAGCTCTACGAACTCCAGCGTTTCGCGCACCCGGCGTCGGCGCCGGAGAAAGCCCAGGCCGTAGAGCCCGGCGACGAAGTTGAGGTTCTGGCGCACGGAGAGCCCCCCGTAGAGCACGAAGCTCTGGGGCATAAAGCCGATCCGTCGCCGGTCGGCAGCGTCGAAGGCCGTCGGGTCCCGGCCAAATACCTCCACCTCGCCCTCGGAGGGCTCCAGGTAGCCGGTCAGGACGCGCATGAGGGTACTCTTGCCTGCGCCGGAGGGGCCGATGAGGCCGAAGATTTCCCCCTCCTCCACGGTGAGGCCCAGGCCTTTGAGGACCCGGTCCGGCCCGAAGTCGTGCACCAGCCGTTTTACCCGGATCGCCGGCATCAGAGCTTCTTCCTTCCCATCAGGTGCCGGGCGATAGAGAGGGAGACGGTAAAAATGAGGGCGAAGCCCAGGAAGTCCGTCCAGGCCGGCCACTGTCCCCGGATCATGACGTCCTGGAGGGCCTGGATGCCGTAGGTCGCCGGCAGCAGGTAGGCGAAGCTGCGGGCGGGCTGGCCTAGCTGGTCCAGCGGGAAGAGGAAGCCGGCGAAAAAGCCGCTCGCTATAAACATGAGCATGGCGATCTGTATGGCCTGGAGCTGGCTGCGCGAGAGCGTCGAGAGCAGGAACCCCGTCGCGAGCGAGGCCAGGGTCAGCAGCAGCATCGCCACCGAGAGCATCAGGAACCCGCCCAGCACCGGCACCTCCAGTGTCCCGACGAGGACGGCGGCCACCGCCAGGTTAACCGCGAAGACCAGCCCCGCGTAGGTCAGGAACTTGCCGACCAGTAACTCCCCGAGACCCAGCGGCGAGACCTCGAAGAGCTCGTAGGCACCGGAGAGCCGTTCGCGCACGATCGCCAGCGAGGCCAGGCTGAGGGCGATGTGCTGGATGAGCAGGGCGAGGGTGGCCCGCGCGCAGAAGCCC
>SIRX01000114.1 GCA_004563715.1 Actinomycetota bacterium
GAACCGCGGCGGCGGTCAACGTCAATCGGGTGAGCAACTGGCTGAACGGAGCCCCCATCGCCGCTACCCGGCGCTCCCATCTGGCAGCCCTGGCTCCGGCGTGTTGAATAAACCAACAGTATCTGATGAAGGCCGTAATACTGGATGTCGACGGCACGCTGATGGACACCAACTACCTGCACGTGGAGGCCTGGGCGCGGGCGCTGGAGGCCGTGGGACGCCGGGCTCCGCGGGCGGAGATACACCCCAAGATCGGCATGGGGTCGGGGCTTTTGATCTCGGAGTTCGTGGACGACGAAGAGACGGCCACCAGGGTGGGGGAGATCCACACGGAGGAGTATGCCGGGCTCCAGCAGCACGCCTACCCGCTACCCGGCGCGAAAGAGCTCATAGACGCGCTCGCCAAGCAGGACTACCAGGTCTGGCTCGCCACCAGCGCCGACCCGGAGGAGCTGGAGCACTCGCTGGAGGATCTCGAAGCCGGCGACAAGCTGGCGGGGGTCGTCAACTCCAGCGACGTAGAGGAGTCAAAGCCCGCACCGGACATCTTCGGGCTGGCGCTGGAGAGCGCAGGGGCCCAGCCGCAGGAGGCGGTGGTGGTGGGCGATACCATCTGGGACGTAGAAGCCGCCGGGGCCGCCGGCATCCGGGCTGTCGGGGTCCTCACCGGCGGGGCTTTCAGCCGGGAAGACCTCAAGGAGGCCGGAGCCGTAGAGGTCTACGAGAACTGCGCCGACCTTCTAGAGTCCGGATTTCCGGCCTGGGTCCGCTAGAGCCGCAAACAGCCGGGCCGTATGTAATACAATAGGTCTCGTAACTGGTAAGAGGACCAGGTGAGCAGGCACTCTTCGGGAACACGAAGCGCGCTCTACACGGGTCCGAAGCACAGAAAGGCGGGCGCTGTATATGGCCCAGGGAACGGTCAAGTGGTTCAACGACGAGAAAGGCTACGGCTTTATCTCCCCGGATGACGGTAGCGAGGACGTCTTCGTCCACTACACCGGGATAGCCGGAAACGGGTTCAGGAGCCTGGAAGAGGGCACCAAGGTGACCTACGAGGTGACCCAGGGCAGAAAGGGATTGCAGGCAGAGAACGTTTCGCTCGCGTAGAGCAAGACGACGACATACGACATTCGACCACAGAGGCCGGGCTGAAACCCGGCCTCTACTTTTTGAAGGCGGCCCGGACGTCCTGGTAGACCCGGGCGAGCGGCAAACCGGCTTTTTCGGCGAGGCTGGCCGCGTCCGCGTACTCGGGAGACACGACGTAATCCTCCCCGTCGAGGCTGCCGGCTTTCACCCGGCACCGGCCGTAGGACAGCTCGACCTCGACTACGCGGCGCTCTGCGACGGTTCGGCCTACCGCGTGATGACGGACCCCCAGGGTGCCGGTCTCGCGCATGAGGAGCCGGGCCAGCCGCTCCCGGTCACCGGCCGGGGTTAGGGCGCAAACCTTGTAGGCTCCCCGGCCACGCTTCATCGTTATGGGCTCGAGCCAGGCGTCCAGCGCACCAGCTCGTAGCAGACGCTCCACGGCGGCGCCGAGAAGCTCTCCCGGCGCGTCGTCCACATTGGCTTCCAGAAGCTCTACGTCCCCGGCGATGCCCTCGACTTCCCCGACCACGGCGCGTAGCAGGTTCGGAAAGTCCTCGAAACGCGCCCGTCCGGCGCCGTACCCCACGCCGCGCAGCACCATGGGCGGGGCCGCGTCGGTGAACGCGCCGCCGGTGAGGGCTTGCATGAGGGCCGCTCCGGTAGGGGTGGTCAGCTCGTGCGGCGCGTCTCGCCAGTGTACCCGCGAGCCTCCCAACACCTCCAGCGTCGCCGGACCGGGTACGGGCAGCGGTCCGTGGGCGGCCCTGACGACCCCGTGGCCCAGGGGCAGCGGGCCGCAAGTTGCGGTCTCGACCTCCAGCAGCTCCAGGGCCACGCAGCTCCCGACTAAGTCGACGATGGAGTCCACGGCGCCGACCTCGTGGAAGGTTACCTCCTCCGGGTCCAGCCCGTGGACCTTGCCCTCGGCCTCGGCCAGCAGCCGGAACGCCGTGAGCGCCCGCCGAGCGGCGCGGTCCGGAAGCCCGGCCTTCTCGACGAGCTTTTTTATATGCCTGAAGGTGCGGTGGGCGTGCTCTTCGGGGTG
Organism: Actinomycetota bacterium; assembly: GCA_004563715.1. Taxonomy (GTDB): domain Bacteria; phylum Actinomycetota; class Rubrobacteria; order Rubrobacterales; family Rubrobacteraceae; genus SIRX01. Next base: position 2,141 of record SIRX01000114.1, read on the forward strand.
GCCCACCTCCGCCTGCAACGCACCCACGCCGTTCACCTCGACCGGGGTAAATGCCAGCTCGAAAGGTATGTCGAGGCCCTCGAGCGCGACGGACACGGCTTCGTGGGACGCGCCGGCCGAGACCAGGCTGGCGAGGATCATGTCGCCGGCGGCGCCGCCCACCGGCTGGAAGTGTACGTGCGTCAGCGGGGCTTCTCTAGGAAGAGCGGCCGCCGGTGATCTTCCGGCCCATCATCAGGGTGAGGGCGAGCATCAGGGCGAGCAGTATGAGCGGCCGGGGGTCGCTCTTTACCGCGTCGGTGAACGGTGTGGGGTCTCGCTTCTCGCCGGCCTCCCGCGCCTTCTCGGCCTGGTGTTTCGCCGAGTTCAGCAGGCTCTGGGCAAAAGCGGTGGCGGCCACCTTCAGCCGGTCCCGGACCTTCTCGCCCACCTGCTTGCCGATAACCTGGGGTTCGGTGTGCTTGCGAAGATCCTGGACATCCGGGGCCATGTGGCTCCGGATCTCGAACATCTCCCGCTCTATGCGCTCTGGTATCTCGCTCATGACCTGAACTGTCCCTTCACCCAGTTTATGTTCTGCTGAAGCGTCCGGATGCTGTGGTGCGGTTTGGGATCCAGACCCCTCAGAAGGCCGGCGCCGGACCCGGCCAGTATACCCCCGATAAGGAGCAGTACGACCGTGATAATACCCGCCGCGGCCCACAGCGGGAAGCCCGCCGCCTGCATTATGTACATGCCGGTGAGGAAGAAGAAGGCCAGGAAGAGCAGCAGGAACACGGCCCCCGTTGCCAGAAGGCCCACCGCGATGCCAGCCTGGCGCCCGACCGGCGTGAGCTCCGTCTTCGCCAGCTCCACCTGCTTGGCGGCCAACTCCTGAAGCTGGGGCCGCAGTACGTCTATTATCTCCCGGATGCTCCGGTCCGAAGGCTCGGGTCCCTCCCGTAACTCCCGGGTGAACTCCGCCACCCGCTCCCTTTGATCCGTCACCTGCGCTCCTTTCCTCGACTTCAGAACCCTGAGATTAAGCCTCTTAATACCCTCGCCATCCGCCGGGTAACCTCTCCCTTATTCTCCCACAGCGCATCGGGTGTCATGTAAATTTCTCGTGCCCAAGATAGCATAAAGCCCTTGAAGCTACCCCCTTTGGGATAATATAGAAAAGGTGATTAGGGAAGGTGACGGAGAGATCCCGGTTCTCCGTCGGGAGAGGAGAACGTTTTGAAGCTCTACGAGGCACTTGGTGTATCCACGGGAGAGGTCGTTGCTTTCGCGGGCGCGGGCGGCAAGTCCGGCGCTATCCTGACCCTGGCCGCCGAGTTGCAGAGGGACGGGCTGACGGTCCTCGTGGCCCCCACGACCAAGATGTTCTTGAGAGAGGCGGAACAAATCGGTGCCCTGACGACCGCCGACACCCTGGACGAGTTGCGGATCAAGGTAAAAGACGCCATATACGGTGCTACGGCCGTCGTCGCCGGCAGCGGCCTGCTCTCCAAAAAGCGCGTCGGCGGGGTAGAGCCCGGATGGGTTTCTTCCCTCGCCCCGCTAGCCGACGTGACGCTCGTCGAGGCCGACGGTTCCCGGCGGCGGCCCCTCAAAGGAACCGCTTCCCACGAACCCGCCCTGCCCTACGCGGCAACGCTGGTGGTCGCCGTGGGCAACGTCGAGGCTTTCGGCAAGCCGGTAGACGAGAAGCACGTACACCGGCCGGAGGTCTTCTCCGAGCTGACCGGGATAGGGCCCGGACAGAGCATCACCGCCCGGGCCTTTGCCCGGGCTCTCGGGCAGGGACCTCTCGGCAAAGTGCCGTCCGGAACGCGAAAGGCCGCCCTGATCACCGGCGTCAGCCCGGGCCGCAGCATGGCGGACGCCGCCGTGATCACGCGCGAGCTCTGGAAGCTCGGGGTCGAGAAAGTCGTCCTCACGTCCCTGCCCGGAGAATCTCCGCCGCAGGTCTGGATCCCCTGACCGCAGCTACCGGACAGGACCCTACCTCTCTGCGGCCCTGCCATCGTTTACCTTGATCCCCTCCTCGGAGATCTTTCGGGTCACGTCCACCAGGTCGGTTATGCCGCTGTAATCTACGTTCCTTATGCCCTCATAGAGCCTGGGGTTTACGTCCCACTCGTGCTCGCGGGGCTTGAGGTTGAGGTCCTTGTAACGCACCTTGACCGTGATGTCCGAGGCGATCCTGCCCTCCTTGATAGCCGGGAGCAGGTTATCTAGGGTGTCCCAGTAACAAGCTATCTTGGCGCCCGGCGCCAGCGAGGTCAGGCCCTCCTCGAAAAAAGGCAGGTCGCTGATCACGAACCCGTCGGAGCTTTCCACGGGCGCGGAGAACTCGAACGTGATGTCCTTGGCCGGCCCCTGCCCGACATTCTGGACGATGATGTTCATGTTGGGCAGGTTGGCGTAGTCCTCGGAGACCGTGATCAGGGGCCTCCCACCCCCAGCCGTGTGCTCCTCCCGCATCTCCCGGACCATGGTCTGGGTCGCCCGGACGGTGAAGTAGTAACCCAGGCCGATGACCACGATAAAGATGGTCTGCAAGATGGGGTTCGCTATCTGCGAGATCGTCGTGAGGTCCATAGAAACCTTGAGAAGGAACGAAGGCCGGGTTCAAAACTCCCGGCCTTCGGTTATTGCTCGTTCGAGTTTTCTACGTAATACCTACGAGGCGTCTTTTATCTTGCGGTCGATCTGCTCCACGAGCGTCTCGCGGTTCTTGTTCTGCTTCTCGTACTCGCGAACCTTTTTCAGGTCCTCGGTCGAGAGGCCGTCGAGCTTCTTGGAGACCTCGTCTACGGTGAGATCCTCGTACTTCTTGCCCTTGAAAACGCTGGAAACGGTAGCTTCTAGCTCGGCCTGCCGGGCGGTGCGCTCCGTCTTCCGGATGGCCTGCTCCGTCTGCTCGGTGGCCTCCTGCGCCAGACGGAGCCCCTGCCGGGTCGCCTGCTGGGTAGCCTCCAGCCCCTGCTGGGTAGCCTGCTGGGCGGTCCTCAGGCCCTCACGGGCGTAGGTGAACGGGGAGAAGAAACCCTGGTATGCTCGGGCCCACTCTTCGGTGAGCGCCCGGAACCCTTCCTGCTGCGCCCGGGCGCTTTGCGCGAAGGTCTCGGCCGTGTTGCGGTTGTGGTTCACCTGCTCCTGAGCGTACTCTACGCTCTCGTTAAACCAACCCTGGGCGAACTTGACGTTGCGCTGCTGGAGCTGCAGCAGCTTGACGCTGCTAGCCCACCACTCCTGCGCAGCCCGGGCGTTGCTCTCCATCAACTTCAGAAACTCCAGGCCGTCCTCTGCGAGCTTCGCGTTGCGCCGCTGGAAAGCCGCCAGGTTGTCAGCCGCCGCCTCGTAAGAAGCGCGCTGAGCCTCGCTGATCTCCTGCGTGGTCCGGGCCATCCGCTCCATGCTGCGGGTCATCTCCAAGGTCTTACCTCCGTGATCGAATCTTTGACATCTTCTATTTGCCAAACGCACATATACCCTACCAGCATATTTATAAACGTCCAGGCAAGCTCTCGGGTGAATTCGAGGTAAATTCGGCGTAAATTCGAGGTGAACGGCCCCCACGAGAAGCCAACAAGCCTTCTCTGGCTGCCCGACCGCCGCCCGCTGGTATTGACAGCCGTGCACAAAAGCGTATATTTGTACTGCGTATATAAAACAAAATCGGAGGTGGAGCGTGGCGTCCCTATGGTTGAGGGTTGACGTAAAGAGCGGGGTCCCGATCTACGTGCAGATCGTGGACGGGGTGCGGCGCGCGGCGGAGGCGGGGAGCCTGGGGGCTGGAGATCGGCTGCCGACCGTGCGGGCGCTGGCGCGGGAGCTGGAGGTGGCCCCGAACACGGTCGTCAAGGCATACAACGAGTTGCAGCGGGAGGGGTTTATCGAGAGCCGGCCCGGTGTGGGCACGGTGGTGGCTGAGGGGGTGGGGGCGGTGGCGCGCGAGCGGCGGCTCGCCGGCCTCTACGACCGGCTGTCGGAGCTCGTGCGGGACGCGGTGTCGCTCGGTGTCACCGAGGACGAGCTTTGGGAGCGGGTAGACGCCGAGTTCGAGCGGCTCCAAGAGCGGGAGCGAGACGGGCCGTAGCGTGGGAGGGTAGCCGACAGGTTCTCCCGGGTATGACCGGGGCGAACAACACCGGGCGCTTCGCGCCCAGTCCTACGGGGCCTTTGCACCTCGGGAACCTGCGGACCGCCCTGCTGGCCTGGCTCTTCGCCCGGTCGGCGGGCGCGCACTTTCTGGTTCGCGTCGAAGACCTAGACCGCTCGCGAGTTCGGCCGGGCATCGAAGAAGCACAGCTTGCCGACCTGCGGGCCCTGGGGCTCGACTGGGACGGGCCCGTAGTACGCCAGTCCGAGAGGCTGAACCTGTACGAGGAAGCCATCTTCCGGCTCAAAACCGGGGGTTATCTCTACCCCTGTTACTGCACGCGGGCGGAGATTCGGGCCGCCGCCTCCGCCCCGCACGGCATCTCCGCCGCCGACCGCTACCCCGGTACCTGCCGCCATCTAACGGCCCGGGAGCGCTCCGAGAAAGAGGCATCCGGGCGGCCACCGGCCCTTCGGGTACGCTCGGAGAAAGCTCGGATAGCTTTCGAGGACCGCCTGCTCGGCCGCCACGAGGATGAGGTGGACGACTTCGTGGTCCGCCGCAACGACGGTTCACCGGCCTACCAACTCGCTGTCGTCGTGGACGATGCCGCCCAAGGCGTGGGCGAGGTAGTGCGGGGCGACGACCTGGCCGACTCCACCCCGCGCCAGCTCCTGCTCTACCGGCTCCTCGGTCTGCCAGAGCCCGGCTACGCCCACGTGCCGCTCGTGCTCGGGCCGGACGGCAGCCGCCTGGCCAAGCGCCACGGGGCGGTGACGCTCGCCGACCGCGCCGGCCGGGGCGAGGGCCCGCTGCGACTCCTCGGCTGGATGGCCGCCTCGCTCGGCCTGGCTGAACCCGGCGAGGACCCAACGTCCCGGGATCTGCTCGACCGTTTTCACCCGGATCACCTGCCGCGCGGGCCCACGGTCTACGCCCCGGAGGAATGAACTCCGGGGGCCCGGCCGTGTTGTATGGTAACTTTCCCTTGCGCCGTCCGGCGCCTCGAAGGGCCGCAGCAGAGGAGGGCCAATGGAAACAGCCCAGAGGTACAACGGTCTCGTACAGCGGGTGCGGGAGGAGTTCGGCGAGAGCATCGTCGCGCTGCGCCGCGACATACACCGGGAGCCGGAGCTGGGCTTCGACACGCGGAAGACCGCCGAAAAGGTCCTCGACGCGCTAGACGGCCTCCCGCTGGAGGTGCAGACCGGGGTGGCCGAGAATGGCGTCGTCGCCACGCTAGAGGGGTCGGGCAACGGCCCCACGGTCGGCTTGCGGGCGGACATGGACGCGCTGCCGATCCGGGAGCAGACCAACCTGCCGTTCGCCTCGGAGGTCGAGGGCCGCATGCACGCCTGCGGCCACGACGGGCACACGAGCATGCTGGCCGGTGCGGCCCGCGCGCTTTCGGGGATGCGGGATCAATTGCAGGGCGACGTCCGGTTCTTTTTCCAGCCCGCCGAGGAGGGCGGCGGCGGGGGACGGGTGATGGTCGAGGAGGGCGCCGCGGACGGCGTTGATTCTATCTTCGCGCTCCACCTGTGGCCCGGGCTGCCGTTCGGCGTGGCGGCCACCAGGCCCGGCCCGATCATGGCCGCCTCCGACGCCTTCGAGATGAAGGTCCGGGGCACCGGTGGACACGGGGCCTTCCCCCACGAAACCGCCGACGCCGTCGTGATGGCCGCCCAGATCATAACCGCGTTGCAGACCCTCGTCTCGCGGGAGGCGGACCCGGTAGAGCCCGCGGTGGTGTCGGTCGGCGAGATCTCCGCCGGCTCGGCGTTCAACATCATCCCTGGTGAGGTGCGCCTCGGCGGGACCGTGCGTACCCTGGACGCGGACCTCCGCCAGCGGATGCCGGAGCGCCTCGAAGAGCTGGCCCGGGGCGTGGCGAACGGGATGCGCGGCGACGTCGAGCTGGACTACGACTTTTCGTACCCCGTGGCCGCCAACGACCCCGAAGCAGCCCGGCGGGCGCTCGCCGTGGCCGGGAGCCTCTTCGGCGGAGACCACGCCCGGGAGTTGCCGAACCCCTCGATGGGCGGCGAGGACTTCGCCTTCTTCCTCGAAAAGCTGCCCGGCGCTTTCGTCTGGCTCGGGGTTGGGGAGGACGTCCCCAGGCTGCACACGTCCGCCTTCGCCTTCGACGAAGAGATACTCCCCCGCGGCGCCGCCCTGCTCACCGCCCTCGCCCTGGAAACCCTCTCCTCCCGCTAGCCCGCCCGGCAAGAGTTTTCCGCCGGGTTACCCATCGGGCTTGACAGCCGCGCATATATGCGGTAAGAATATAGCTGCCCGGTGCTCATACCCAATTTCCTATTCCTCCTTTCCCTTTCCCCACCTATCACCCCTATAGGAAAGAGCACCGGGCTTCTGTTGTTCTCCCGGTTAGCTCTGTGGCGGGTTGAGGAGCAGTTGGGAAACTTCGTCGAAGCCGGCCAGGATCGCCAGTACCAGGAGCATGGCGGTCAGGGGTATAAGAACCCCGGCGGCGGCCCGGCGCCAGTCGAGGTTCAAGGCTTCTTTCACGGCGACGGTTGCCACGTAGGGGCCGTAGGCCAGGGCCAGTAGCGGCCCGTAGGGGATCCACAGCACGATCAGGACGCCGCTTGCGTAGCCCAGGTGGCGGAAAACGGGGCCGAACCTGGTCCGGGACGGGGCTCCGTCCAGGACGACGAGGACGAGCGCCGCGAAGCCGGCCACGAGCAGCGGCCCGAGCACGGCGGCGACCGCGAGGCCGAGCAGGGGCACGTAGACGAGGTTGGGGCCGAATTCCCAGTTCCATGCGGCCTGTAGCCCTTCTTCCAGCAGCAGGACCAGATAGAAGACGAGCGCGGCGAAGACCGCGGGGCGCAAAGGCCCGCCCCGTGGGTCCAGCCGGCCGAAAAACCGGCGGGGCGAGAACCACACGCCGCGCAGCGCGGCCCAGAACCGCTCCGGCGGATGATGGCCGGAGCCGCGGATCACGGTTCGCCGCCTTCGCGCACCGGGCCGCGGGCGCCAGGGTCGCTACGGCCGCGGGTGAGAGGTCTGTAGATAGGTCACGGTCCTACCCGGCCGTAGACGTCTTCGAGGCGTACGATGTCGCTCTCGTCAAACTCGCCGAAGGAGATCTCCAGTATCCGCACCGCCTTCTCTCCGGCCGACGAGAGCCGGTGGACCGTTCCCCGCGGGATAAAGAGCTTCTCTTCCGGGTCGGGGTGAAGGGTCTTCTCGTCTAGCTCCACGCGGGCACCGGGGTCCAGGACCACCCACAGCTCGTCACGGTGGTGGTGGTACTGGCGCGAGAGGGTGCCGCCCGGGGCGACCGTGATGATCTTGACGGTGCAGGGCAGGTTGTGGGTGTACTGCTCAAACTTGCCCCACGGTTTGTCTACTTTTATGGAAGGCGGCTTGTCGTTCACGCTCGCGGCTCCTCTCGTTTCGGAGGTTGGTAGTTTAGACTATCCGTCTGCGCCCGTGCAGGCCGCCTCTTCGCGAGCCGCCTTGAGAGTATCCTCCACACCCCTCGAAGTGTTTGCCGCCGACCCGCTGCGGGTAACAAACGAAAGCATTCGCTTGTGCGGATGTGTGTGTTGTGGCATTCTATCGGGGCCAGTCTCCCGAACGTGGTTCTAAAGAGGAGGGACACATGCCCAGGCTCGAGGTAGAGGGCGTCGGGGAGTTCGACGTCGAAGAGGGCAAGCGGCTGGTTCTGGCGATAGAGCAAGATGCCGGGGTAGACATCCTGCATCGCTGCGGCGCCTACGCGAAGTGCACCACGTGCCGCATCGAGTACCTGGAGGGTGAGCCGGAACGTATGACGCGCGCCGAACTGGAGGTTCTGGAGAGCCGGGATCTGCTCGGGCAGGCGCGGCTCTCGTGCCAGACCGTCTGCGACCGCGACATGAAGGTGCGTCCCCTGATGACCGTAAGCTCTACGGGCCTCGACGGGCCCGGCCCGGAGCCGCAGCCGGAGATCACCCCCGAGCCCGAGTGGGTCGAGAAGCCGTCCTGACACAGGACCGGTTGCGGACGGCCCTGCCAGCCCGGAGCACATCTCTCGCGGACAAGAACCATCCGGCCGGTCGAGGACGTTGCTAAAAACCGAGAGGATCGGAGAATAGACTCGGGCTGCGCACTGCCCGCGCAACACGTGTAGTAGGATCTTGCCTGGAGGGAGCGGCGAGACCATTACAGAGTGGCAGGAGCAGCGAATGGGCAGAGTAAGACAGCGGGCGCAGGAGGCTGTGTCGGAGCTGGGCCAGGAAGAGGAGTTCGGCGAGTTCAAGGCAAACGCCGAAGACTTCCTCTCGGCGCGGGAGCGCGGCGGGACCTCCGGGACCAGGATCGAGCAGCAGAGCGTCTCGCTCTCGGAGGCGGCGGAGGTCGTCAACCGCAGCTTCCCGGAGCGGGACGAGTCGGGACAGTTCGTCAACGCCATCTCCCCGGTGGTGATCCCCAACCGGCAGTCTCTTTTCTGGCGGCTGCTGCCCATAGGGCTGCTAGTGATCTTCGTTTTTCTGGGCATAGTAGTCACGCTGACAATGAGCGCCCTGCCGCTAGGCGGGTTCGGGCTGATGTTTCTCGGGCCGCACCTCTGGCTGCTGCTGGTCGGCCTGGCGGCTTTCGTGTGGTGGCGGCAGAGCGTGGTGATGGTCCCGGACGGGTGCCGGGCGGTCATCACGCGCTTCGGGCGGCTGGAGGAAGTCGTGGACGCCGGAAGGGTCCTGCTCTTCAACCCGTGGAAGCAGGTTAGCTACATCGTCAACACCACCCGGGAGTACCCGTACAACGCCCCGATCCGGGAGGCCCCGACAGCGGGACGGGTCAACGCTTCGGTTGACCTCTTTCTGCAGTTCCGAATCGAAGACCCGGCGGAGTTCATCTTCACCGTCGGCGGGGTCAAGGGCTTCGCGGACAAGCTGGAGAACGCGATCAGCGAGATGACCCGGGCCCTGATCTACGAGCAGAACGCCGAGGATATCTACGACCTGGTCGGCGAGAACACCCAGAAGTTCCTGGAGTCCCTCAACGACCAGTTCCTGCCCGCCGTCCGCTTTACGAACGCCAACATCACCCACGCCGAGCCCTCCAGCCAGGAGTACCGGATGGACCTGGCGGCCCCGGAGATGGTGCGGGTGGCGAAAGAGGCGTACACCTACCAGTACGAGCTGCGGCTGCGCAAAGAGCAGGACGAAGGCGACCTGAACAAGGAGCTTGCCTCCCTGCGCGAGACCCTGTCCGCGATCCAGGCCGAGATCGCCAGCTACCAGGCCCAGATCGACACCGCCCGCGAACGCGAGACGAACCGGGCCAACGCCCGCGCCCGCCAAAGGATGGTCGAGGCGGAGAGCGAGGCCAACGCCAACGCGGCGCTCCTGGAGGCCCAGGCCCTCGACATCCGGGCCGTCAGCGGCGCGGGGGCGCCGGAGATCCTGGAGTACCGCTTCCAGCAGGACGTGCTGGACAGGCTGGAAGCCGTAGCCGGCCGGCTGCCGCAGGTCGTGCAGCTCGGGGAGAACGGTGGAGAGGCCGTGGACTTCCTCAACATCGCGCGGAAGATGATCGGGACCAGCGACGAGCCGCTCTTCACGCCGGAGGACATGCAGGCCATCCGGGAGCGGATGGAAGAGATCCAGGAGCGCATCCGCGAGCGGGGCGAGGAGATCGAGGAGGTAGTCTCCGTGGAGCGGGAGACCGCCGGAGAACCGGAGGAGCCGCGGGAGGCCGAAAAGGAGAACGAGGAGCGGCTGGAGGAGATCCGGCAGTCCGTGACTGACGAGGCGGTGCGCGAGCGCGTCGAGCGCATCAGCCACGGCGAGGACGTGGAGGACATAGACGCGGCCGCGGGCCGCGAGGAGGACGAGTAATGGCGACGGCGTCGAGCGTACCGGAGTTCTCCAAGATAAAAGAGGTGGTGACCGGCTGGGCCGGCGTCCGGCGCTACCTGCGCGGGGGCGACGAGGGCCAGATCGTCCCCGTCGTCATCCCGAAAGACCGGCGGCGCTACGGCTGGCTGTTCCTGCTCGGCGTGGCGGTCTACCTGCTCGGCGTGGGTATCTTCTCCGGGAGCGGCGCTATCATGCTGCTCGCGATACTCGGCTCCCTGTTCTTCCTGGTGCTTGCGGGCCTCTGGCTGTGGCGGGGGGCCATCGTGGAGATCGAGCAGGGCACGACGGGCGTGCTTTCGAGCTACGGCAAGATCACCGGCACCCTCTCGCCGGGCCGCCACTACCTGTGGTGGCCGTGGCAGAAGGTGGAGTTCGTGGTGGACACGGCCACCGAGATCCCCTACCTGGCCCCCGTGGCCGTCTGTCCGACGCAGGAGAACGTGCCCCTGAAGGCTATCGAGTTCTTCCTGAAGTTCCGCATCACGGACCCCATAGCCTTCGTGCGGACCATCGGGGCGTCGAACTTCGACCTGGTCCTCTCCAGCGCGGTGCAGGACGCGATCCGGCAAAGGAGCCGCCAGGTGCGCACGGAGCGGGCCTACGACCTGCGCGGCGGCGACGTGGGGGACATGCAAGAGTACCTGAACCGCCAGCTCGCGAGCTACGGCGTCCGCATCCTGGGCGCCAACATCCCGGACGTGCAGCTCCCCGACCAGTACCAGCAGCACCTCGCCACCCGCGAGCGCGTCGCCAAGGAGCTCGCCGCCTACGAGCGGGAGTGGGAGCTGACCCGCAAGCGCCGCATCGACCGGCTATTGATGGAGATCGAACGCTCCAAGAAGGAGCGTGACGCCCGCCTCATAGAGGTCAAGGAGGCCCGCAACAAGGCCCGCCAGGACGTGGCCCGGATGCTGGAGGAGAAGGAGACCGAGGCCCAGCGGGTGCGGCTGGATATAGAGACCAGCGGCCGCGCCACATTGACCGAAGCCGAGAACGAGGCCACCGCCCTCCGGCGGCTCGGCCAGTCCCACCGCGACAACCGCGCCATGGTCCAGTACGAGTTGGCCCGCCGCCGGGTCGAGGTCGGCGAGAAGCTCTTCCGTCACGCCCCGCGTCCCTTACTGGTCGGCGGCGAAGGCGGCGAGTCCTCGCCCCTCTCCACGCTCCTCCTCGCCCGGATGCTGCCCCGGCTCATCCAGGACGGAGAGGAGAGCGCGCCGTCGGTCGCCCCACCGGCCGATAGGGTGCGTGACGCGCTGAACTTCCGCGCTGACGGGGAGGACGGTGAGTAGTCGTGGCCTCTGACGCTACCTAGCCGAAGCTCGGAACAACCTCCTCCGCAAATCGCTCGACCGGAGTGGGGTCGTAGGCGACACGGGGCATGTACACGATAAAGTACTCTACCCCGGCCTCGACCTTCGGTTGCAGGGCCTCCACTACCTGCTCCGGGGTGCCGATGATGAACTCTTTGCTGTACTCCTCGTAGCTGCGGCCCATGCGGGCTTTCTCGGTGGCTTTTTCGGGGGCTTCGTTATCTTCCAGCAGGTAGACGTTGACGCTGGTGGAGCGCGTGATCTCCTCGTAGTCCCGGCCCATGCTCTCGCAGTGGCCGCGCAGCACGTCGAACTTGTGCTTGAGCTTCTCAACGTCGCCGCCGACGTTGCAGGCGTCGCCCCAGCGGGCGACGAGCTTGAGGGTCACCTTCTCGCCGCCGCCCCCGATCCAGAACGGCGGGTGCGGGCTGCTGGCGGCTTTGGGTTCGTTTATGGGTCTGTCTACCTGGTAGAATTCGCCGTCGAAAACCACGTCGTCCTCGGTCCACATGCGGTGGACGATCTCGCACGCCTCCTTGAAGGCCCGCATCCGTTCGGGGACTTCCGGGAAGCCGTAGCCGTAGGCGCGCCACTCGTGCTCGTACCAGCCCGCCCCGAGCCCGCAGATGAGCCGGCCGCCGCTCATCGCGTCCACCGTGGAGGCCATCTTCGCCAGCAGGGCCGGGTTGCGGTAGCCGTTGCAGGTGACCATCTGGCCGACCTTTACGCGCTCCGTGTCGCGGGCGAGCCCGGCGGTCGCCGTCCAGCACTCGAAGACGGTCTCTTTCTCGGGGGTGGGGACGGTGTGGAAGTGGTCGTAGACCCAGATCGAGTCGTAGGCCCCGCTGGCGTCGGCCGCCTGCGCCACCCGGGTCATCGCCTCGTACTGCTCGACCGGGTCTTCTATCTCGATCAGGTCCATCCGCCACCCCTGCGGGACGAAGACGCCGAAATCTACGGCCATGCGCCAAACCTCCTCCGAACTCTACACCCGACCTACCGCAGCATATAATAGCCGGTATTGGCCTCGTCCCCCGACACCTCGTTTGCCAGACCCGCTATTGTCCTTGTTCGCCGGCGCGGTCGCGTCCGTTTATCCGCCGGGCTATGTGCAGCGGGAATAGTACAAATGGGGGAGGCGATCGATCTATTTTTTCGGATATGCTATCTCTTCGCGGACAATACGAGGGAGAGTAGTTGGGGGTAGAGGTCGCTAGAGCCGACAACGAGTTCGAAGATACTTGGCCTCCTCCGGGCGCGAGG
>SIRX01000115.1 GCA_004563715.1 Actinomycetota bacterium
ATTTTGTTGTGAGCAACCACTTGAAATTTCAGAATTTATTGTAATTTCAGATTTAACTGTGTACACTGGGCTCATAATGACGTGTACCGGAGGTTAGCTTGGAAGAAGCGAGGGAGAGGTACGTAGAGGACTTCGGGGTCCTCTTTGATCAGTTGGGGGGCGGGCCGATGATGGGCCGGGTTCTGGGGGTGCTGCTGATCGCGGACCCGCCGGAGCTGGCGGCCGAGGAGCTTGCGGACCGGTTGCGGGCGAGCCGGAGCAGCGTGAGCCAGGCGACGCACGCGCTGGTACAGATGGGCCTTATAGAGCGCCGCAGGAGGCCGGGGGAGCGGCGCAGCTACTTCCGGATGAAACCGGGCGCCTGGCAGGTGATGCTCCGGCGCCGGATAGAGGGACTGCGCGTGCTGCGCGAGATGGCCGAGAGCGGGCTCGCGGTCCTCGATTCGGAGGAGCCGGAGGCGCGGCGCAACCTGGAGGAGATGCGCGACTTCTTCGTGGCCTGGGAGCGGGTGGTACCGGAGATCTTCGAAAGGATAGAAAGAGAGATGAAGGAGGAGCCATGAGGGAAGCGATCTCGGTCTCAGGCCTCCGCAAGTCGTTCGGCCGGACCCAAGCGCTAGATGGTTTGGCCTTCTCTGTGCGAGCCGGTGAGGTGCACGGCTTCCTGGGTCCCAACGGGGCCGGCAAGACCACGACCATCCGCATCCTGCTGGGCCTGTTGCGCCGGGACGCGGGCGAGGCGCGGCTGCTCGGCGGGGATCCCTGGCGGGACGCCGTGGAGCTACACCGCAGGCTGGCCTACGTGCCCGGCGACGTGGCGCTGTGGCCGAACCTCTCCGGCGGGGAGGTCATAGACCTCCTGGGCCGGCTGCGCGGCGGCCTCGACCCTCGCCGGCGCGCGGAGCTGCTGGAGCGCTTCGAGCTGGACCCGAAGAAGAAGTGCCGCGCCTACTCTACCGGCAACCGGCAGAAGGTCGCGCTCGTATCGGCGCTGGCCTCCGGCGCGGACCTGCTCCTGCTCGACGAGCCCACCTCGGGCCTCGACCCGCTAATGAAGGCCGTCTTCCGCGAGTGCGTAACCGAGGAGCAGCAGAGGAGCCGCACCGTGCTCCTCAGCAGCCACATCCTGGCGGAGGTGGAGGCCGTCTGCGACCGGGTCACCACCATCCGCGACGGACGCACCGTCGAGAGCGGAACGCTCGCGGAGCTGAGACACCTCACCCGCACCTCCGTCTCCGCGGAGCTGGAGGCCCCACCCGTCGGGTTCTCCGAGCTGGAGGGGGTGCACGACCTTCAGGTCGAGGGCACCACGGTGCGCTGTCAAGTAGATCCCGAAGGGCTGGATGGGGTGCTGCGGCGGCTCACCACGGCCGGGGTCAGGAGCCTCACCAGCCAGCCGCCCACTCTGGAGGAGCTGTTCATGCGCCACTACCGGACCGGCGAGGCAGCAGCCAGGTCGCGGGCGGAGACTCCGCGGTGAACGCGGTCAAGGGGCTGGCCGGCATCAGAGCGCTGGTGCGCCTGATCCTGCGCCGGGACCGCATCCCGCTGCCTATCTGGGTCCTGTTGCTCGCCGCCGTCCCGGCCGCCTTCGCGGCGACCTTCGCCGAACTCTATCCCACCGCCGCCGAGCGCCAGGCGTTCGCCGAGGTGGCCGGCAACAACCCGGGGCTGCTCGCGCTGTTCGGGCCGGTATTCGACCCGAGCGTCGGCGGTCTCACGGCGTGGCGGGTGAGCATCCTGCTGGCTGTCGTCGCCCTGATCAGCGTGCTCACCGTCGTCCGGCACACCCGCACCGAAGAAGAGGCCGGGCGGCGCGAGCTCGTGGGCTCGACGGTGGTCGGCCGGCACGCCTCCCTGGCCGCGGCCCTGCTCGTGACCGGGGCCGCAAACCTGGCCCTCGCAGGACTGATGGCGCTCGGCCTGATCGTCGTCCAGGATCTGCCCGTTGGCGGGTCGCTCGCGCTCGGCCTGGCGTTCGCCGCCGCCGGATGTACCTCCGCCGCGGTAGCCGCGGTCGCAGCACAGCTCACTCAGGGAGCCGGTGCCGCCAGAGGCCTCGCTATAAGCGTTCTGGGCCTGGCCTTCCTCTTACGCCTCGCTGGCGACGTGGGCGGTGAGGAGGGAGGAACGTCCTGGCTCTCCTGGCTCTCCCCCTTCGGCTGGGCGCAGCAGGTTCGCCCCTTTGCCGACGAGCGCTGGTGGGTCCTCGGCCTCGCCGCCGGGGCCTTCGTCGCCCTCGCCGCAGTAGCTTACGCGCTCTCTTCGCGTCGGGACGTCGGGGCCGGCCTACTCCCGCCCAGGGACGGACCGGCTGTGGCGCCGGCTTACCTGCGCAGCCCGCTAGCCCTCGCCTGGCGGCTGCACCGGGGTCTGCTGCTCGGCTGGACCGCCGGCTTCGCCGCGGTCGGGGTCATGATCGGTAGCGTCACCGGGACCGTGACGGAGATGTTCACCGACAACCCGCAACTCCAGGCCATTTTTGAACAGTTGGGCGGGCAGGCCGGCCTCGCCGACTTATACCTCTCCGCGGTCCTGAGCCTCCTGGGGCTCGCGGCCGCCGGGTACGCCGTCCAGGCCGTTCTCTGGCTGCGCTCCGAGGAGACAGCGGCGCGTGCCGAGCCCGTGTTGTCCGCCCAGGTCGACCGGTTACGGTGGGCCGCCGGCCATCTCTTTTTCGCGCTCGTAGGACCTGCGGTCGCCCTGACGGCGCTCGGCGTGGCCGCCGGAGTGGTCCACGGGGCGAACACCGGCGACGTGCGGGGAGAGCTGCCACGCGTGCTGGCCGGCGCGCTGGCGCAACTGCCCGCGGTGTGGGTGCTGGCCGGGCTGGCGACAGCACTCTTCGGCCTGCTGCCCCGGCTCGCCCCCTTGAGCTGGGCGGTGCTGGCCGTGTTCGCGCTGCTCACGCTGTTCGGCGAGGTCCTGCAACTCGACCGCTGGCTGCTGGACGTCTCGCCGTTCGCCCACGTCCCGGAGCTTCCGGGCGGCGAGGTCTCCACAACGCCCCTGGTCTGGCTGGTGGTCCTGGCTGCAGCGCTCGCCGCCGCGGGGATGGTCGGGCTCAGACGCCGCGACGTGGGTTGAGCGGTCCGTAACCCCATCCTGCAAAGCAGTTGGAGACCAGAGTGCGCCGGGCGGTCTCAGCCGCGTAAAGCAGTCGCCATCACCCAGGACGCGCTGGACAACGAACCACCAGCGCGGCAGCCGCTGCGCGCGTCTACGCGGTGCGGGAATTTGTGCCGGGGTTTAGGAACTAGAACCCGCGCGCCCTAGACAGCGCCCGCGCCGGCCTCGCGGGCCGCCGGACCGAGCGGGTCTTGGCGCGTCGGGAGACCCAAGACGACGGGCAGCAGGTGCTCAGAGAATTCCTCGTAAAGCCTTCTCAGCTCGGCTACCGCGTCCCCGGCGTGGTCTACCCGCAGGTCCCACAGAGGGTACTCCTCGGTGTCCAGTATCGTTATATTCGAGGAGATGGCGCCCTCCTTATCTGCGCCGGTCGCCTCCCCAGCCTCCAGGGCTCGCAGCAGGCGCTCGACCAGATCCTCACCCTCTGTACTGTAGAAGGTGTCGACTACCGCCTCCAGAGTTTCAGGGCCGACAAGCCTGTTGCCCTGCGCCGAATAGCCCTCGCCGTTGAGATGGCCGGACCAATCTGGCGTACGGGAGCCGGTCCAGGCCTCCGAGTTCCCGGCGAGGTCTACCATGCCACACTGCCGGAGGTCCCGGCCCGGGTCCCTGGACACGAGCAAGCTCAAGGTCTCCTGGGCGCTCTCGCCGTCAGACATCATGCGTAACCCATCGTAACCGTAGTAGGGGTTCATCGTGGCCTGGGTCGCCACGGCCCCCACTCCGGCCTGCGCGTGACACACGAGCTTACCAACCCCCCGCATCGCGGTTACCGCGCCTACTCCTACCTGCCCCGTACGGGCACAACGAGCTACCAACGAGAACGTCATCGGACCTCCAAAAACTTTATAGACTGATTTGCTGAATACAATACTCGCTACGGTCTTGTTTGGCTCTGAGGCCGCTATCTGCGTGTTCCCTCGCATCTCGGCGGAAGGCTCCTGAAGATCGTCCCCCAGGTGCTATAGCAAGCGTGCTCTTTATCGTACGACAGTTCATCCGAAGAACCTGGAACCATTACCGATGATATGTACGTCCCCACCGCCGGACACGCCTTGTCGTCACGGCCTCTTACTCGATCAACTCGAAAATCCGGAACATCGGCAGGTACATGGAGATGATGATCGCGCCGACGATGCCGCCGACGACCACGATCATCAGCGGCTCGATAATGGAGGTGAGCGCCTTTATGGTGGCGTCGACCTCGGACTCGTAGAAGTCCCCTATCTTCTCCAGCATGCCGTCGAGGTCGCCTGTCTCCTCGCCGACCGCGATCATACGTGTCACCATCGGCGGGAAGACCGGCTCCTCTTCGAGCGGCTTGAAGATCGGGATGCCCTGCCGGATGGAGTCCCGGCTCTTGAGGAGCGCCTGCTCGACGACGTAGTTGCCGGAGGAGGCGGCGGTGATCTCCAGGGCCTGCAGTATCGGCACGCCGGCGGCGCTTAACGAGCCGAGGGTCCGGGCGAAGCGGGCGAGCGCGACCTTCTGCACCACGTCCCCGATCCTGGCCGGTATCTTGAGCACCACCCGGCCCCACACCTTCCGGCCCTGCTCCGAGTCTTTCCACCGCAGAAAGAACACCACCCCGCCGACGAGCAGGGCCGCCACCAGGAGCCCGCCGAAGCCGGTGAGCAGGTTGGAGATGCCGATGGCGATGCGGGTCGGGAGCGGCAGCGTGCCGCCGAGGTCCTCGAACATCCGGGCGAAGATCGGCACGATAAAGATGAGCATTATCGCCGCCGCCAGGATAGCCATTACGAGCACCACCGTCGGGTAGGTCATCGCGCTCTTCACCTTGCGCCGCAGGTCTTGGTCGGCCTCAAGCTGGTCGGCAATGCGCAGGAGAACCCCGTCGAGGACGCCCCCGATCTCCCCGGCCCGCACCATCTCCACGTAGAGCCGGTTAAAGACCTTCGGGTGCTTCTCCAGCGCCTCTGAGAGCGCGAGCCCCGCCTCGACGTCCTGGCGGACCTCCACGATCACGTCCTGCAGCTTCTTGTTGGAGGTCTGCTCGCCGAGGATGTACAGCGCCCGGACTATCGGGAGGCCGGCGTTGATCATGGTGGCGAACTGCCGGCTGAAAATGACCACGTCGTCGAGCTTGACTTTTTTGAAGGGCTCCAGGATGTCCTTCTGGCCGACGCCCTGCTCTTTTATGTCTATGACCAGGAGCCCCTGCTGGCGGAGCGACGCGGCCACCGACATCGTGTCGTCGCCCTCCATCTTGTCTTGAAGGATCTCGCCGCGTCGGGTGCGGGCCTTGTACTCGAAGACCGCCACGAGAGCTTCTTACCGCCGGATCGCCGAGTACGCTCCGGTGCCGGGCCGCGCGGCCTGACCACCGGGGGCACCCCCGAAGCCTCCGCCCGCGAGCCGTCGCAGTTCCTCGGGGTTGCTGGAGCGCTTCTCGGCCTCCTCGCGGGAGATGGCCCCCTTGCGCACCAGCTCGACGAGGGCGGCGTCCATCGTCTGCATGCCGAACTTGCCGCCGGTCTGCATGGCGGAGTAGATCTGGTGGTTCTTGCCCTCCCGGATGAGGTTACGCACGCCGGGCGTGGGGACGAGCACCTCGCACGCCACCACCCGGCCCTTGTCGTCGCGGCGGGGTATGAGGGTCTGCGTGATGACCCCCTGCAGGGCGTTGGCGAGCTGGGTGCGGATCTGGGCCTGCTGGTGGGCCGGGAAGACGTCGATAATGCGGTCCACCGTCTGCGGCGCGTCCTGGGTGTGGAGCGTACCGAAGACGAGGTGGCCGGTCTCGGCGGCGGTCACCGCGAGCGAGATGGTCTCCAGGTCCCGCATCTCCCCGACGAGTATGACGTCCGGGTCCTGGCGCAGGACGTGCTTCAGGGCCTCGGCGAAGCTCTTGGTGTCCTGGTTGACCTCGCGCTGGTTGACGATGCACTGCTTGTGGGAGTGGAGGAACTCTATCGGGTCTTCGACGCTCATGATGTGCTCGTGGCGCGAGGCGTTTATGCGGTCTATCATCGCGGCCAGCGTCGTGGACTTGCCGCTGCCGGTCGGCCCCGTGACCAACACCAGGCCGCGCGGCTTCTCCGTCATGTCCTCCACAGACTTCGGCAACCCGAGCTTCTGAAAGTCCAGGACCTCGTGCGGGATGGTGCGGAACGCCGCCCCGATAGACCCCCGCTGGAAATAGACGTTCACCCGGAACCGGGCGGTGCGCGGCAGGCTGTAGCTGAAGTCCAGCTCCCAGGTGTTCTCCAGCCGCTGGCGCTGGTCACCGGTGAGGATGTCGTAGATGACCTCGCGGGTCACGTTGGGCGTAAACGGCGGGTAGTCCAGCGGCTGTATCTTGCCGCTGACCCGGATCATCGGCGGCAACCCCACCGTGATGTGCAGGTCGCTCGCCCCAGCGTTGACCGCGTCCAGCAGGTAATCGTTCAGCCCGGTCTGTATCATCTCGGCCCCTTTGCCAGATCTACCAGGTGCTCACTACGACCATCCGGTATTCGGCACGGGGCGCGAGAGACTTTACCCGGCTCCGTCGGCTCCGCCTCTACACCACGTTTCGCAGCACTTCTTCCGCGGACGTCATGCCCTGGGCCGCCTTGAGGAGACCATCGTCCTTGAGCCTCACCATACCGGCCTTTTCCGCGGCGGCGGAGATCTCGCTCGTCGAGACCCGCCGGAGGATCAGCTCCCGCAGCTCCTCCGTGACCCGCATCAGCTCGTAGATACCGAGCCGGCCCCGGTAACCGCTCCCGCCGCACCGCTCACACCCAACCGCTTTGTAGAAGTCGAGGTCTTTCTCGGGTACGAGATCGAAGGGGAAACCCATCTCCTCCAGCACCTCGGGTTCGAGGTTCGTTGGCTCCTTGCACCGCCCGCAGAGCCGGCGCGCCAGCCGCTGCGCTATAACGCAGTCCACCGCCGAGGAGGTGAGGAAAGGCTCCACGCCCATCTCGGTAAGCCGCGTCAGGGCGCCGGGGGCGTTGTTGGTGTGCAGGGTGGCGAGCACCAGGTGACCCGTCAGGGCGGACTCGACGCTGATCTTGGCGGTCTCCAGGTCCCGGATCTCTCCGATCATGATCACGTCCGGGTCGCTGCGCAGGATGCTCCGGAGCCCAGAGGCGAAGGTGAGCCCGGCCCGCGGGTTTACCTGGATCTGGTTCAGCCCCGGTACCCGGTACTCGATGGGGTCCTCGATTGTGATGATGTTTCGTTCGGGCGAGTTCAGCTCGTTCAGCGTGGCGTAGAGGGTGGTGGACTTGCCGCTACCCGTGGGGCCTGTCACCAGGATGGCCCCGTAGGGCCGGCGGAAGACCTCCTCGTAGCGCCGGAAGGCTCCGGGAGAGAAACCCAGCTTGGTGAGGTCCGCCTCCACGCTGGAGGTGTCGAGCAGGCGCAGCACTATCTTCTCTCCATAGGCTGTGGGCAGGGTTGCGACCCGGATATCCACCTTGCCGCCGCCCAGCCTCACGCTGAAGCGGCCGTCCTGGGGCACCCGGCGTTCGGCGATGTTGAGGCTGGCGATGACCTTGAGCCGGGCGAGCATGCCGCTCTGGAGCTTCTGGGGCACGGACATGACCTCCCGGAGCACCCCGTCGACCCGGAAGCGAACCGTAACCTCCTGAGCCTGCGGCTCGATGTGGATGTCCGAGGCTCCGTCTCCAACGGCCTGCTGCAATATGGAGCTGACGAGGCGGATGATCGGCGCTTCGTCCGCCCCGGCGTCCACGCCGAGCTGAATGTCTTCGTCTTCCTCGAAATCCGGATCGGCGGCGGCGTCCTGGAGGAACTCCGAGACGCCCTCCTCCAGCGCGAACAGCTTGTTCTGGGTCCGCTGGACGTCCTGCGGCGTGGCCACCACGGGGGTCACCGGGTACCCGGAGATCATGCGCAGGTCTTCCAGCGCGTGGATGTCGGTTGGGTCGCTCATGGCGACCTTGATGCGCCCATCGTTTACCCGAAGCGGGACCGCCCCGTGACGCCGCAAGACTTTCTGATCCACCAGCGAGAGAGCACCCCGGTCGACGTCATTGTCGGTCAACTCGATAAAGTCGAGCCGCAGCTTCCGGGCCAACGCCCGTGCCAGGTCCACCGGGGTTACGAGCCCCTGGGAAAGCAGGATCTCGCCTACCTGCCGTGGGTCCCGCTCCCGGACCTCCAGAGCATGCCGGAGTTGCTCCTCGGAGACCTTGCCCTCCGAGACCAGGATCTCCCCTATCCTGCCGCTCGTTAGCGTTCGGCCTCCGCGTCGAGTCCTGAACGGGGCATGGCCGGCTCCTCCGGCGTCAGCCCCGGACGCGGTGGCTTCCGTCCCCTCAGGCCCCGGCTCTTCCGGCGTATCTCCTGCTTTCTCGTCCTCTTCCGTTCCCTCAAGGGCTGGCGAGGCGTCAGGTGATGGCTCGGGCTCCTGTCCCCGGGCCTCTATCTCCCCGTTCGCGACCTCAGCGGTAGCGGGGCCTTCGTCCTTTTCGGCCCCCGGGTAGAGATGGTCCAGAGCCCTGAAGAGGTCGTCTTTCGTCACCACCACGGGTATCAGGGAACGTCCGGTTATCATGCGGAGGTCTTCCAGGGCGAAGAGGTCGTTCGGGTCGCTCATCGCCATTACCAGCCGCTCGTCTTCGAAGCGCAGCGGCAGAACTTTGTACTTGCGGCAGGTCTCCTCGTCGAGCAGGCCCACGGCCTCAGGGTCCACATCGTCTTCGCCGAGTTCGGAGAGCGCCACGTAATCACGCCGAAGCCTGCGGGCCAGCGCCTGCGCCAGGTCCGCCGGAGACACGAGGTCCAGGAAGAGCAGTATCTCTCCCAGGTTGCGCGAGTCGTCCTTTTGAAGGTCCAGCGCCCGCTGGAGCTGCTCCTCGGAGATCTTGCCCTCGGCAACCAGTATCTCCCCGATCTTCAGCCCGGCGGAGGCCGGTGAGGCATCTCTTTTACCGGCGCTCCCACCGCCAGAGGCCACCCCGTTGTCGAGAAGCCTCTTGCGGGCGGCGCGTATGGCGTCTTCGGCGGCTGCCACGGGTATGATCGGCCGCCCGACGCTCTTGGTGATGCAACTCCGGGCCCTGGGGTCTTTGGGGTTTTTCATGGCGACCACCAGCTTCCCGTTTTCGACGCGCAGCGGGATCGCCTCGCACTGCTCCAGCACGTCGGGCCCGACCATGCCCACGAGGTCCGGATCCACGTTTTCGTGAGAGAGCACAACGTACTCCACGTTGAGACGCCGGGATATGGTACGTGCCAGCTTCCCGGGTGTTATGTAGCCGAACGAGATGAGTATTTCGCCCAGGCTCCGCTCGTCCTGCCCGTGCGCCCGCAAAGCTTCCTGGACCTGCTCCTCGGAGACCTCGCCCTCGGAGACGAGGATCTCCGCTATGGTGCGCGGCGAAATCCGGCGCAGATCATTACCCGAGAAGCGCATAGCTCATGGCCTTTACGTTCGGCTCCCGGCCGGTCCACGCCCTCTGCGCCTGAACTCCCTGATAGAGCAGCATACGCTCGCCGGAGACCGTCCGGGCTCCGCCTTCCCGCGCCCGGCCTATGAGCCGCGTCTCCGCACCTCTCAGGTAGACGGCGTCGCAGACGGCCTTCCCGGGACCCAGAACCTTCGCCGAAAGTGGCACGTCCTCCTGGCCTTCCATCCCCAGGTAGGTCGTGTTAATGATCACCTCCGCTTTCTCGGCCTCTTTTTCCAGATCGTCCAGGGTTCGAACCCGGAGGCCGGCTTTCGCGCCGAGCCCGGAGAGCTTGTTCCGCAGTTCCTCGGCCCGGTCCCGCGTCCGGTTGGCGATGACGAGCTCCCCCACGCCCTCCTCGACAACCGAGGCGGCTACGGCTGCGGCTGCCCCTCCGGCCCCCAGCATTAGAACCCGCTTTCCGGCAAACACGACCCCGGACTCGGCGCAGGCTTCCACGAAGCCGCTGCCGTCGGTGTTAGTGCCGTGCAGGGCGCCTTCGCGTGCCACCACCGTGTTGACGGCGCCGGCTATCCGGGCGGAGTCCTCGACCGTGTCCAGCAGCGGTATCACCTTTTCTTTGTGCGGCATGGTTACGTTGAAGCCCGCGAAACCGAGGGCGGACAGGCCCCGCACGGCTTCGGGCAGGTCTTCGGGACGAACGTCCATCGCCACGTAGGCCCAATCCACGCCGTCGGCCGTAAAGGCGGCGTTGTGCATCCGCGGGCTCAAGCTGTGGCCTACAGGGTGGCCGATCACACCCGCCAAACGTGTTTTCGCGCTGATCTCCAAACAACTTCCTCCGGAATGCGTACCGGGCATTTATCGTCCCGGGTGGCCGGTACCTTTAGTGCCCGGCCTCTTCTTTGGCCGCGAGGAACTCGTCGTAGTCGTCGGTGAAGTAGTGCTTTTCACCGTCCCGCTTGAGCACGTAGTACAGGTATTCGGTCTCCGCCGGCTGCAAGGCAGCCCGCAAAGACTCCAGGCTCGGGCTGCAAATCGGCCCCGGTGGAAGCCCCGGGTGTTTGTAGGTGTTGTACGGCGAATCTACCTCCAGGTCCTGCAGCGAGAGCCTCTCTTTCGGCTCGCCCCGGGCGTACTGGACGGTGGCGTCTATCTGCAGGGGCATACCCTCCGCCAGCCGGTTGTAGATAACGGACGCCACCTTGGGCCGTTCCTCGACGGCGGAGGCCTCCCACTCTATGAGCGAAGCCACGGTGACTAGCTCGTACTCGCTCAAGCCCAGCTCACGCCGGGCTTCGGCGTAGTCCAGGCTCTGGGTCTCGATAAAGTACTGCTCCAGCATCCGGCTCACCACCTGGGAAGCCTCTACCCCCTCCTCGAACTCATACTTTTTGGGGAAGAGAAAGCCCTCGGTGGTCCGTATCTCGGGGTCTTCGAGAAAGGCGTAACCGTAGTCGGTCTCTCGGGCGGCGGCCGCGATCTCGCCGGCCGGAATGTCGCTCCGGGAGGCCACCCTCTGGGCTGTTTGCTGCAGCGTGAACCCTTCCGGGATCGTCACGGTGAAGGTGGGCACCGGCTCGCCGGAGGTCAGCTTCCGGAGTATCTCGCCGTTGCTCGCATCGGGCTGGAAGGTGTACTCTCCGGCCTTGATCTCTGTCCCGGCCCCCTCGAACCGGGCCTGGAGCCGGAACCCGGTCGCGCTCTGGATCGCTCCGGCCTCCCGCAGCTTGTCCGCCACGTCCGACAGGGTTTCCCCCTCGACCACCGTAACCCTCACCGGCTCGCCGGCCTCCTCCCCGCGCGTCGCGGTGGCGTAGATCAGGTACACGGCCCCCAGAACCGCCGCCAGCAACAACAGGCCCACCAGCGTCGGGACCAAGCCGGATCTTTTCCGCCGCACCCGGCGTGACGGCCCGTCCGCGTACGGCTCGCGGAGCGCGTCCAGCCTAGACTCCAGATCCTCTGCGCCTTGCTTGCGGCGCCTACCCAAAGGCTTTGCCCCTTTCCCGCGCATCGAGGTGCTCCTGCAAAATCCGGGCCGCGGCGAGGTGGTCTACCCACTCACGCCCTTTTCTCCGGCCCCGCTTCTTACGGGTGCCTGCCACGGCCAGCCGCGTCGTAAGCCGCTCGTCACGCTCCACGAAGTTGACGCCCGGAAACGCGACACGCAAACTCTCGACCTCCGCCAGCACCTTGCCGGCCTGGAAGCCGATCTCACCGCCCAGGGTCTTGGGTACGCCGACGACCACCTCCGAGACGCCTTCACGCTGGATAAGCCCCCGCAGGTACTCGCGGAGTTGCTGGCTGGGAACCACCTCCAGCGGGCGGGCCAGCGTGGAGCCGGTGTCCGAGATGGCGACCCCGGTACGCGCTTCTCCCAGGTCCAGCGCCACTACACGCCCGGAGGGTTGTTCCGGCGCTCCCAAAAGCTACTGGTCTGTCTCGCCCGAGAGCTTCTCGTTAAGTATGCTCTTGACCCTGAGCAAAGCTTCGGGGATCGCTGACAGGTCGCCGCCTCCGGCCTGGGCCATCGTCGGGCTCCCCCCACCGCCGCCTCCGAGCACGCTCGACGCCTCCCGGACCAGATCCCCGGCCCGAACCTTGCACGATACCTCGGGATGGAAGTTGGCGACCATGACGGCCTTGCCGTCGAGCTCGGCGGCGAGGACGACGGCGGAGGGTCCGTCGAGCCGGTTCTTTACGTCGTCGGAGATCTGGCGCAGCCCCTTGACGTCCGCCGCGACGACCTGTCCGGTTACGACCCGGGCGCCGTCTATGGACTCGGCGTTCGCCACCAGGGCGCCGACCTCCTCCAGGCCGGCCTTTAGCGCTTGCTCCCGCACCGCCTGCCGCGCCTCCCGGACCTCCTCGCGCAACCCGTGGACGGCCACGGGGAGTTGTTCCACGTCCACCCGCAGGTCATCGGCGATCTCCTCGGCTTTCTCGGTAGCGCCGACCAGATAGTAGAGCGCCTCGCGGCCCGTGATGACCTCTATGCGGTAGAGGTCCGCGCCGTGCTTGCGGTTGGAGGTGATCTTGAACGCCCCGATCTCCGCCGTGCCCCGGACGTGGGTGCCGCCACAGAGCTCGCGGGAAAAGCCGTCGATCTCTACGACCCGCACCAAATCCCCGTACTTCTCCCCGAAGAGCATCATCGCCCCGAGGTTGCGGGCCTCGTCCAGCGTGGTGGTGTAGTAACGCACCGGCTGGTTCTCGGTAATCTTGAGGAGACACAGCTCCTGGATGCGCCGCAGGTCTTCGTCCGAGACCCGGCCGGTAAAGCGGTAGTCGAAGCGGAGCCGGTCGGGGCCGACGTAGCTACCGGCCTGCACCACGTCTTTGCCGAGAACGGCCTTCAACGCCCAGTGCAAGATGTGGGTGGCGGTGTGGTTGGCCTCTACCTGTTGGCGCCGGACGCGGTTTATGGAGGCGGTGACCTCGTCTCCCACGTTGACGGCCCGGCGCTCGGTCTTCGCCCGCAGCACCTGGTAGTCGCCGGCCGGGACCACGTCGAAGACCTCCAGCTGGGCGCGCTCAGAGGTGATCCAACCCTCATCCGCCACCTGCCCGCCGCCCGTGGCGTAGAACGGGTTCTCGCCGAGCACGACGTAAACCTCGTCCTCCGAATCCGGCACGGGCTCGATCGCGGCGACCGTGGTCTCGACCTGCTCCCGCTCGTAGCCGACGAAGCGGCTCTTTATCTCCTCGCCCCGGAAGGCCGCGACCACCCGCTCGTACCCCTGGGCCGCCTCGCGAGCCCGTTCCCGCTGCTCGGCCATCGCCTTCTCGAACCCGGCCTCGTCCAGCGAGATGCCTTTCTCCGCCAGCACCTCCCGCGTGACCTCCACCGGGAAGCCGTAGGTGTCGTGCAGCGTGAACGCCACCTCGCCGGGGAAGTTCCCGCCCGGCATCCGCGCGACCTCGGCCTCCAGAAACGACATGCCGGAGTCGTAGATCTCCACGAAGCGGGCCGCCTCGGCCTCCACCACCCGCCGGATGTCCTCCCGCGCCCCTTCCAACTCCTCGTAGAACTCGCCCATGTAGTCCACGACCACTTCGGCGAGCCCGGCGACCTGGGCCGGCTTTAGCCCGAGCCGGGAGTACGCCTGCAACGTGGCCCGGCGGATTATGCGCCGCAGCACGTACTCCCGGCGCTGGTTGCCGGGCCGCACCCCGTCGGCGATGAGGAACGCCATCGCCCGGGCATGGTCGGCGAGTATGTACAGCGCCCGGTCTTTCTCTACGGACTGGCCCCGTTCCACGTCCGCGTACCCGCGCACCTTCTCGAAGACCGGGGCGTAGAGGTCGGTGTCGTAGACGGTGCGGGCGTTCTGGGCCACGGCGGCGGTGCGCTCCAGGCCCATCCCGGTGTCTATGCCGGTCTTGCCGAGCGGCACGAGCGTGCCGTCCCAGCGCTGCTCGTACTGGTTGAAGACGAGGTTCCAGATCTCCAGGAACCGCGGGTCGCCGTCGTCGCCACCGGGACCGTACTTCGGGTCCTCCTGTGGATCGCCGAGGCCGTGCTCCTCCCCGTAGTCGTAGTAGACCTCCGAGCACGGGCCGCACGGCCCGGTCTCGCCCGGCGGTCCCCACCAGTTCTCGCTCTTGGGGAGGCCGAAGATCTTGTGCTCCGGCACCCCGACGCGTATCCAGTGCTCCTTGGCCTCCAGATCCTCGGGGGCGTCCTCGTCGCCCTCGAAGATCGTGACCCAGAGCCGCTCGGGCGGCAGACCCAGCTCCCCGGTCAGGAACTCCCAGGCCCACTCGACGGCCTCTTTCTTGAAGTAGTCGCCGAAGGAGAAGTTGCCGAGCATCTCGAAGAAGGTCAGGTGGCTCGGGTCGCCGACCTCTTCCAGATCCTGGGTGCGGAAGCACTTTTGGGCGCTGGTCGCCCGGGGCGTGGGCGGCTTCTCCTGGCCGGTAAAGTAGTTTATGAACTGCTGCATCCCGGCGGTGGTGAGCAGCACCGTCGGGTCGTTGTGGGGTATGAGGGACGAGCTCGGGTAGCGCCGGTGACCCCGTTGCTCGAAGAAGGCCAGGAACTTTTCGCGGATTTCATTGCTATTCATAGCTAGGGTATTGTACTTTTCGGGCGGGCATTTTCTAGTGCTGTCCTAGTGCTGGCGCTCGCGCTCGCGCTCCAGGCCGCCCAGCTCGCGGCGCAGGTCTTCCAGCGCGCGCCGGAGCAGCCGGGAGACGTGCATCTGGCTCACCCCGATCTGGCCGGCGATCTCGGTCTGCGTCTTGCCCTCGTTGAAGCGGAGCTTGAGTATCGTCTGCTGCTGACCCTTGAGGCTCTCCATCGCCCGCTGCAACAGGATCCGGTCTTCCAACCCCTCTATAGGCGAGTTCTCGTCGGCCTGGAGGTCGACGATGGTATCGCTCTCGGAGTCGTCCTGGTTTATGGGGGCGTCGAGGCTCGCGGTGTTGTACGCCCGGCCCAGCGTGAGCGCCTCGGCCACGCTCTCCTCGTCGGCGTCCAGCTTTTCGGCCAGCTCGCCGACCGTCGGAGAGCGGCCGGTCTTGACGGTCTCCTCCCGGATGGCGTCGCGGGCGGACTGGCGCAGCTCCTGCAGGCCCCGCGGGACCCGCATCGCCCAGCCCTTGTCCCGGAAGTAGCGCTTTATCTCGCCCAGGATGTTCGGGGTGGCGTAGGTGGAGAACTCGATGTTCCGGTCTACGTCGAAACGGTCCACGGCCTTTATGAGGCCCATCGAGCCGACCTGCACGAGGTCGTCCAGCGGCTCACCCCGGCCGGCGAACTTGCGGGCCAGAAACTCCACCAGGGGGAGCTGCTCCTGGATCACGCGCTCCCGTGCGCCCCGGTCGTTCTCCTTGTGGTAGCGCACCAACAACTGGCGGGTACGCGCCTTGTCCGGTCGCCGGTAGCGGCTCATGCAACCAGTTCTACAACGGTGCGCCAGGTATCTTCCGGCTCTCCAGCATCCGGGTCTTCGACCTCGGCGATCACACCGTCGTCCCCGAGGGTGAAGCGGTAACGGGTCGTCTCCTCCCCGGAGTGCAGGCTCTCCAGAACGTCCACCGCCTCCTCCAGGCCGCCGACCCCGATCTTGGCGCGGGTCACCATGCCGGCTAGCACGAGCCCGACGCACGGGCGCATGCCGGCCACCGGCGGCACGTCGAGGTACACGTACTCCGTGGTTGCTCTTTCGGACAAAAAGCTCACTCCTCTTTCGCCAGGTCTATTGGCCGGGTCTCTTCGTCGTAGAGCGGCCCGGTGGCCCGGTGGGCCTGGCCGTCCTCGTAGGGGTCGGCCTCGACGCCGCGGGCGGCGTGGTCCCCGCCCCCGTGCTCTTCGAGGTCGCGCAGGATCTCTTGCCGGCGCCGCGAGGAGGCTTCCCGGGCCGCCGAGACCGCGCTCCGGTAGCGGTTGCGAACCGTCTCCGGCAGGTCCCGGGCGGCCTTCGGCAGGTGCTTGCGCACCTCCTCGTTCGTGGCGTAGACCGTTCCTGCGACCCCCAGGATCGCTCCGGCGACGAGCTTGCCCCAACCCGCCATAGGCTACTCCTCCCCCTTCTTCTTGTTCTCGCGCCCGAAAAAGGTGCTGACACCCTTCGAGAGCCCCGCGGTGGCGGAGGAGACCTTGATCACGCCGCTGCGCACCCCCTGGGTTATGACGGTCGTGGTCTGGTCCAGCTCGCCCGTGATCCCCGCCACGTCCCCGACCGCCGTGTCGAGTTGCGAGAGCTGGCTGTTTATGTTGTCCACCGTGACGTGTGTCTTGCCTATCAGGGGCACCACCTGCTCCGAGACATCTTTTATGGACTCCTCGGTCGTCGAGAAGATCCTCGCCAGCCGGAAGAACATGAACGCCAGCACGAAGAAAGCTACCGCCAGCCCCAGAAACAGTAAACCTCTGGCCAACTCAACGAACGTTTCCAACCCTACCGCACCTCCAAAGCGTACTTCCTGAAACCTGGATTATACCCGCGCCCGCCGCCGGAACGCACTACGAACCCGTCCGCGCCACGATACCCCCGCCAACGACCCGCTCCCCGTCGGCGGTGTAGAACACGGCCGACTGGCCCGGCGCCACCCGGGAGGTAGGCTGTTCGAGGCGCGCGACCCAGTAGCCATCCCCCGCATCCCGCAACGTGCATGGCACCGGAAGGCTGTTGTACCGCACCTGAACCATGCTCGCTTCACCCGGGTCCAGAAACCAGTTCATCACCCCGACCCGGACCTCCGTGACCTCCAGGTCCTCGCGCCGCCCGACGACGACCTGCCGGCTCTGCGGCCGCACCTCGGTGACGTAGAGCGGGGTGGGCGCGGCGATACCCAAACCCTTGCGCTGGCCAATGGTGTAGTCCACGACGCCCGAGTGGAGGCCCAGCGTCCGGCCCTCCCCGTCCACGATCTCGCCGGGCTCCGTCGCGACCTTTTTGCGGACGAACTTCCGGTAGTCGCCGTCCGGGATAAAGCAGATGTCCTGGCTCTCGGGCGTGTAGGCGACGGCCAGCCCGCGGGCCTCGGCGATCCGGCGCACCTCGCTCTTGCGGTAGTCCCCGAGCGGGAACACCGTGCGCGCGAGCAGCTCCTTCGGCATGGGCCAGAGCACGTAGGTCTGGTCCTTGGATGCGTCTTCGGGACGCGCCAGGCTCGGGCCGTCGGCGATCCGGGCGTAGTGGCCCGTGGCGACCTGGTGGAAGCCGAGCCGGTCGGCCAGGAACGCCGCCGCGTGGAACTTGACGTGTGCGTTGCACGCCACACACGGGTTCGGCGTCCGGCCCGCCGCGTAGGAGCCGACGAAGTCCCGCATGACGCGCCGGTTGAAGAGCTCCTTGAGGTTGAGCGTGAAGTGCGGCAGGCCCATCCGGTGCGCCGTGTCGCGGGCGAAGAGCACCGTGTCCGGCGAGCAGCACGACCGGCTCCCCTTCTCCCCGTCGTGCAGCCGGAAGGTGACCGCGGCCACCTCGTAGCCGGCCTCCCTGAGCAGCAGGGCCGTCACCGCCGAGTCCACCCCGCCGCTCATCGCCGCCACGACGGTTTTACCCCGCGCCGCACCGTTGCCGGCGTACCCGCCGTCCGCCAGCAGCGCCTCGACGTTCCGGTTCCAGTAGTCCTCGATGGCTTTGTGCAGGGCGTCGAGGGTCAGCGTGAGCGCGTGCTCCTTGCCGGGCGGGAGCGGACCGCCCAGAGCGCCTTCCAGGTCGGCGAGAGAGACGCGGGCCGCCTCCAGAAGCGGCCGGCCGTCCACCAGCTCCGCCAGCGCCGAGCCCGCCGCGATGCAAGCCGCGCAGCCGTAGACCTTGTAGCGGACCGTTCGGAGTACGTTGTCCTCTATCCTCGCCGTAAAACGGGCCACGTCCCCGCAGGCCTCGTGGCCCGACTCCCCGACGCCGTCGGGTTCCGGCACCTCTCCCACGCACCGGGGACGCACGAGATGGTCTATTACCTCTGATCTGTAAGACAAAGCTCCGACCTTTTCTAACTGCTGGCGTACAGGGGCGAGACACGCCGGAGTTGCTCGACGGCCGCGGAGAAAGCCTCCAAAAAGCCCTCGACCTCATCGGCGGTGTTTTCTTTGCCGACCGTGATCCTGACCGCCGAAAACGCCTCGCGCTCGTCCCGGCTCATCGCCAGCAAGACCGGCGACGCCTTGTGACCGGTCGCCGCCGAAGCGCACGCCGATCCGCTGCCTATAGCGTACCCCCGGGCGTCGCACAGGAGCACCAGCCCCTCGGCCTCGACACCCTCGACCGAGACGTGGACGTTGTTCGAAAGCCGCTTCTCCCGGTGGCCGTTGAGGCGGACGCCGGGGATGGAAGCCAGGCCGGAAATCAGGGTTTCCCGCAGCTCCCGCTCGTGCCGGGCCCGCTCTTCGAGCTCTTCCCGCGCCAGCCGGGCAGCGGCCCCGAAGCCCACGATCCCGGACACGTTCTGGGTTCCGCTCCGCAGGCCTCTCTCCTGGCCGCCGCCTCGCAGTACGGGCTCCACACGCACCCCGTCCCGTACGTACAGCGCGCCAACCCCCTGCGGGCCGTAGAGCTTGTGGGCCGAGAGGGCGAGCGTCGAAACCGGGGTCTCTGTCTCTGCGACGTCTATCGGGAGCCGGCCGGCGGCCTGTACCGCGTCGGCGTGGAACGGCACGGCTCGCTCCGCGCACACCTCCGCCAGCTCCCCTACCGGCTGGACCGTACCGACCTCGTTGTTGGCCCACACCACGGCGGCCAGGGCCGTGTCCGGGCGCAGGGCTTTCTCCAGGTCCTCCGGCGAGACCATCCCCGCCTCGTCCACGCCGAGCCACGTCACCTCGCAGCCGGAGGATTCCAGGCATCGGGCTGCTTCCCGGACGGCGGCGTGCTCGACGCCGGAGACCACCACGTGACGCCGGTCTCCGCAGGCCCGGGCCAACCCGAGAACGGCCAGGTTGTCTGCCTCCGTGCCGCTAGCGGTAAAGATTATCTCTTCCGGTGCCGCCCCGACGAGGTCCGCGACGGACCAGCGGGCCTCTTCTACGGCCTCCCGGGCGGCGACGCCCGCCGCGTGCAACGACGAGGGGTTGCCCCGGGGACCGTAGAGGTGCGGCAGCATCGCCTCCAGAACCCGGGGGTCGAGCGGCGTAGTGGCGGCGTTGTCCAGGTAAACGGCGTCGGCATCCAGCATTACTGGTCTAGTTTAACTTACAAACCCGGAATTTCACCGGCCTCCACCGGGCTTCCGGTCAAACGGTTATGGTTGAGGCCACCGCCCCGCCGGAGTCCAGCAAGGCGAGCTGGCTTCCCGGCGAGAGGCCCAGTTCCCCTCCGCCCTCGAAAGTACCGGCCACCAGCTCGCCTTCGACGGTGCGGATATCCGGGACGCGGCCCACCGCAGCCTCCCCGCCGGGCTGGACCCGCACCGGGTCGTTGATCAGCACCCCGTTAGAATCGGGGCTGACCTCGCCGGTCTCCGGGTCGAGGGCTCGCAGGGAGAAGCCCTGGAGGTTGACGACCCGGTCGGTCCGGTTCTGTACGGTGAAGTACTCGATGCCGCCTCCGGCCCCGGTCAGCTCGACGCGGCCCAGCACCACGTCGATGTCGCTGGTGTTCCCCTGGACGTCGCTGGCCGTCAGGTCGAAGAGCGCCTGGTTGAGCACCGGCAACGGCACGTAGCCCTGGTAGAGGTTCTCGATCACGTACGTGTCGCCCCGCGGGGCGAGGGTCGCCACAAACGGCGTGTAACCGACCCCGAGCTGGGCCGCCAGCGTGCCGTACTGGCCCGGCGCAAGCTCCTCGTCGCCCTCCGTCGAGCCCGGGTTCCCGATCTCGTACGAGAAGAACTCCACCGTGGGGTACTCGGGGCGCAGCTCGGCGAGGGCGCCGCTGACCATGTCGTCGACTTCGAGGCCCTGAGGGTAGAACGCGCCCTGGTCCTCCTTGACGAACTCGACCGCGATCAGGGCCCGCCGCTGGTAGGCCGACCGGAAGTCGGGGGGCACCGGCTGCTCCAGGTTCAGCGTGAACGGCACGTCCTCGACGGTCTCCGCCTGTCCCGCGCCCACCGTGGCGCCTCCAGCGGGCGTGGTCGTTTCCGGGACTCCGGCCACGGTATCCTCCGCGGCGGGCGGCGGAACGGCGGCTTCCTCGTCCTCACCTCCTCCGCACCCGGCGGCGAAGAGGCCGAGCAGGACAAACGCCGCTGCGACCCACAGTCTCACGGACGGTCTTCCCATACGCTCCCAGGACGAAACCCACCGACAACGGGCGTATCCGCTTCCGGAACCGCCTCCGGCGCAAACCGGTACGCCCCGCAGTTAAACATAGCCGCCCGGACCCCGCAATCGCAGGCTCCTCGTGAAAGCCGGTCTCTGGCTGGTGTAATACACTCCGCACTTACCCTAACATGCGTACCAGCGGACAGGTTACATCTTACTCGAGAGGAGTCCCGACCTTGGCCGGAAAAAGCTCGCCCGAACCCAACCCCTACCGAACCCACACCAACGGCGAGTTGCGCGCCGGCAACGTCGGCGAGCTCGTGCGGCTCGCCGGGTGGGTAAACCGGCGCCGCGACCACGGTGGCCTCATCTTTATAGACCTGCGCGACCGCTGGGGGATAACCCAGGTTACCTTCGACCCGGAGCGGCGGGAGGTCTTCGCCGCGTCCGAGAAGCTCCGGCCCGAGTGGTCCGTCGCGATCGAGGGGGAGGTCGTGCGGCGGCCCGCGGGCAACGAGAACCCGGACCTGCCGACCGGCGAGGTCGAGGTCGAGTCCACCACCCTGACCGTCCTCAACCCCTCCGAGACGCCCCCGTTCGAGATCGACCGGGAGCGGCCGGTGGAAGAGCTGTTGCGACTCAGGTACCGTTACCTGGACCTGCGGCGCGAGAGGATGAAGGAGAACATCCTGCTGCGTCACCGGGTAATCAAGTACATGCGCGACTACCTGGACGAGCGCGGTTTCGTGGAGATAGAGACCCCCCTGCTCACCGCCTCGACCCCCGAGGGCGCCCGCGACTACCTGGTGCCGAGCCGCCTCTACCCCGGGCAGTTCTACGCCCTGCCGCAATCGCCCCAGCAGTTCAAGCAGCTCCTCATGGTCGCGGGCTTCGAGCGGTACTTCCAGATCGCCCGCGCCCTCCGAGACGAGGACCAGCGCGGTGATAGGCAGCCGGAGCACACCCAGCTCGACCTGGAGATGAGCTACACCACCCAGGACGAGGTGCTCGACCTCGTCGAGGGACTCTACGTAGAGATCGTCGAGAAGCTCACCGACAAGAGGCTCCTCACAAAGCCCTTCCCGCGTCTGACCTACGCCGAGGCAATGGCCCGCTTCGGCACCGACAAGCCGGACCTCCGCTTCGGCCTGGAGATCAAGGACGTTACGGAGACGGCCCGGGAGTCGGGGTTCAAGGTTTTCCGCTCGGTGGTGGAGGCCGGCGGCTCCGTCCGGGGGCTCGCTGTCGGCGATCTCGGCAACCTCTCGCGCCGGGAGACGGACGAGCTGACCGCCGTCGCGGCCGAGGGCGGCGCAAGGGGCCTTGCCTTCTTCAAGGTGGAGGAGGACGCACTGTCGGGCCCCATCGCCAAGTTCTTCTCCGAGGACGAGCAACGGGCGCTGTGGGAGGTTCTGGAGGCAAAGCCGGGAGACTACATGTTCTTCGTTGCGGACAAGGACCCGGTGGTCTTCGAGAGCCTGAACCGGTTGCGGCTGCACCTCCGGGACCGGCTGGGGCTCGCGGAGAAAGACACCCTGGCTTTCTGCTGGGTCACGGACTTCCCGCTCTTCGAGTGGAACGAGGACGAGCGGCGCATAGAGCCGATGCACCACATGTTCACCATGCCCCGCGAGGAGGACCTGCCGCTGCTGGACAGCGACCCGCTCAAGGTCGTCGGCCAGCTCTACGACCTAGTCGCCAACGGCACGGAGCTCGCGTCGGGGAGCATCAGGATCCACCGCCCGGAGCTCCAGCAGAAGGTGTTCTCGACCATCGGCATCGGGCCGGAGGAGGCCGAGCGGCGCTTCGGGGCCATACTGCACGCCTTCCGCTACGGCGCGCCGCCCCACGGCGGCATCGCGCCGGGTATTGACCGCCTGATCATGGTGCTGCGCGACGAGCCGAACATCCGGGAGGTGATGGCCTTCCCGAAGACCCAGGCCGCCCGCGACGAGATGATGGACGCCCCCGGTCCCGTAACCGAGGAGCAGCTCAGGGAGCTGCACCTCCGGCTCCGGTAGCGTCGTCTCTGCGCTCCAGCTCTTCCAGAGCGACCTCGTAGCGCTCGACCCCGATGACCATGTCCCCGGCGGCCGCCGCGCTCTCGCTGCGCGCCCGGTTGGCGGCCTCCTCGCTCGCCCGCAGGTCCTCCTCGGTCTCCCAGAGCGTAATGGAGAGGGAGCGTCCGCTCTCGCGGTCAAAGAGCAAGTATATACCCCTGAACCCCTCCTGCAAGCGGGCGGCGGGCAGGATCTGCTCTCGCGCAACGCGGATGCCCTCCGCCGTCTGGTCCGGCTGGCCTTGAAACGTGCTTACTCTCGCAAACATGGGGAACCTCGTCGGGGTCGTGGTCTACCTGCGGGAAAGAATATAGTCACCCCCGGCGAACGCCGCAACACCCTCAATGCCGGTCAGCGAAGATCACCGTATGACAAGCTACAGCTATCTTGTCCGGGATAGACTAGGTGTATTATGTACGCGGTTTCTGGGTACTTATAGCGGGCCACGCGAGGCGCCCGTATTCGGGACCGCGTGTGCCACGGATGGAAGACGAGTTCGTAGAATGGAGAGCGTGGGATCGGGTCGTCAACACGAGGCGAAGAACGGCTACCGGCGGGCGGCCGCCGCGTCCGAGGGCCACGTCTCGCTGACCTTTGACGACGGCCCCGACCCGGTGTGGACGCCGCGCGTGCTGGAGGAGCTGAGCCGGGTCCGGGCGCGGGCCACGTTCTTCGTCGTCACACCCCGCGCGCGCCGGTACCCGGCCCTGATCCACGAGATGCTCGACTCCGGGCACGGCGTCGAGCTCCACTGCGCCGAGCACGTGCGCCACACGGAACAAACCCGCGAAGAGGTTGAGGCCGACGCCCGGTCTGGGCTGAAAGACCTGCGCGCTTTGGGCGTGCGGGCTCGATTGTGGCGGACACCGTGGGGCGTGACCACCCCCGCAACGCTCGGGGTTGCGGAACGGCTAGGCCTGGACCTGGTTCCCTGGACCGCCGACACCCACGACTGGCGCGGGGACCGGGCCGTCGAGATGCTGCAGAAGGTGAAACCGTTGCTGAGCCCCGGCGCCGTGGTGCTGATGCACGACGGTCTCGGCCCTGGTGCCCGGCGTCCGGGCTGCAAGGAAACGGTCGCACTCATAAAGCCGCTAGTCGAAGCTGTTCGAGACCGGGGCTGCGAGCCGGCGCCGGTCACCGCGGCCCGGAAGGTTCCGGCTTGACGGCCACCGGCCACGCCACAACCGGGGCACCGAGCCTCACCGCGGTCCTGGCCCGGACCTCAGCGGGCGCCGCCGACCGCGACGCGCGCCCCGGTTTTCCGCGCGAACCGTTCCGGGAGCTCGCAGCAGCCGGCATCCTGGGCCTGCCGGTGCCGGACCCGGTCGCGGAGGGCGGCCGGCGCGCGACCTTTGCCGAGGAGTGGAGTACCCTGCGATCCGTCGCCGAGGCCGACGGCTCCGTTGGCCGCGTCCTGGACGGCCACTTCAACGCCGTCGAACGGGTCTCGCTGCTCGCGCCCGAGCCGCTGCGCTCCCGGGAGCTGGAAGCGGCCGCCGCCGGTGAGCTGTGGCTCGGCGTGTGGGGCGCGGACCCCATACCGGGCGAGGGACCACCGGCCCGGCTGGTAGATACCTCCCGCGGCCCGGCGGTCGAGGGCGTCAAGACCTTCTGCTCCGGCGCGGGCGGACTCCACCGGGCGCTGGTGCTCGTCCGGGGTCCAAAGCCCGGACCGCCGCTGCTCGTCTACCTGGACCTCTCCGAGGGCGTCGAGGTGGACCGGACCTGGTATCGGGCTGCGGGGATGCGGTCCTCGGAGAGCCACCGGGTCATATTCCGCGGGACGCCGGTTCTGGCGGTGCTCGGAGAGCCGGGCGAGCTAGTACGCGAGCCTTACTTCAGCCGCGACGCGATCCGCACG
This sequence comes from Actinomycetota bacterium, assembly GCA_004563715.1. Taxonomy (GTDB): domain Bacteria; phylum Actinomycetota; class Rubrobacteria; order Rubrobacterales; family Rubrobacteraceae; genus SIRX01. The sequence continues at coordinate 24,100 of SIRX01000115.1, forward strand.
GCGGTCTGCTGGGCCGGGATAGCGGACGCCGCGGTGGCCGCCGCCCTGGAGGTCCTGGCGGCCAAGAGCGGCGGCCGGGAGCCGGACGACGTCGTCTCGCTCGCGGCGGGCCGGATGCTCACCGCCCGGCAGACGATGGACCGCTGGATCGGGTACGCCGCCAGCCGGGCCGACGCCGACCCTCGCGCCTCGCTAGCCTCCTTCGCCGTACACTTGCGCGTGTCGGTAGCTGAAGCGTGCCGGGCGATCCTGGACGAGGCCGCCCGGGCCTGCGGCTCGCACCCGTTCGCCACCGCCGGGAAGCTCGACCGCGCCCGCCGCGACCTGGAGCTTTTCCTGCTCCAGCACCGGCTGGAACCGGCTCTCGTGCGGGCCGGGCAGGCGGAGATCGGCCGTTTCCACGAGAGGGACGCGCGCCCGTGAGGGAGCGCCTCACCCGCGAGTACTTCGAGAAGCTCTACGCGGAGTCTCCCGACCCGTGGGAGTTCGAGACGAGCGCTTACGAGCGCCGCAAGTACGGGCGGACGCTGGACGTTCTGAGAGGCCGCCGGTTCCGGCGGGCGCTGGAGGTCGGCGCCTCCATCGGCGTCTTCTCCGAGATGCTCGCCCCGCAGTGTGAGGAGTTGCTCGCCGTGGACACCTCCAGGCGGGCCGTGGAGATCGCCCGGGAGCGGCTCTCGCGTTACCCTCACGCCCGCGTCGAGCGGCGGACGCTCCCCGAGGAGATGCCCCACGGGTCTTTTGACCTGATCCTGGCCTCCGAAGTCTTGTACTATCTGCCACAGGAGGTGATGTTGCTCACCCTCCGGCGTATGGAGGAGCACCTCGTACCCGGCGGCGTACTGCTCGCCGTCCACTGGCGCAAGGAGACCCGCACCTACCCCTTGCAGGGCGACGAGGTGCACGAGTTGTTGCGAGAGAACACGCGACTTACGAACACGGAGACTATTTTGGAACCAGAGTACAGGCTCGACCTTTTCGAGGATCAACCATGAACCGGGACGGACACCTGCTCATCGTCGGCGGCGGACCGGCGGGCCTCTCGACGGCCCAGGCATACCGGGAGGCCGGCGGCGAGGGCCGGGTTACCATGCTGACCGCCGAAGCACACCCGCCATACCGGCGCCCGCCGCTCACCAAGGAGTACCTCCGCGGCGAGATCCCGGGCGACGAGCTACGCATGCAGGACGACTCCTGGTTTAGAGAGAACGGGGTTACGCTGCGGCTTTCTACGGCCGTGTCATCCCTGAACCCGGGAGAGATGTCCGCAGAGCTCGAGGGCGGGGAGCGGCTCTACTTCGACGCCTGTGTTCTCGCGACGGGCTCGGAGCCGCTCCGGCTGCCCGTGCCGGGGGCCGACGACCCCGAGGTCTTGCTGATGCGGACCATCAAAGACTCGGAGCGGCTCCGGGAGCGCGTCTCCGCCGGCACCCGCGCAGTCGTCGTCGGCTCGGGGTTTATCGGGTGCGAGGCCGCGGCCTCGCTCTCCCTGCGCGGCGCGGAAGTCACCATGATCAGCCTCGAAAACACCCCGCAGGAAGAACGCCTCGGCGAAAAGGTCGGCGGACACATCCTCTCCTGGATAGAGGCCTACGGCGTGAAGACCCGCTTCGGCGCGCCCCTGTCGGAGATCGAGCCCGACAACGGCGGTTACCTCGTGAAAGTCGAAGACGACGACCCGGTAGCCGCCGACACGGTGCTGTTGGGGACCGGCGTGAAGCCGCGCACCCGGCTCGCGGAGGAGGCGGGCCTGGAGGTGGCCGAGGGCGGCATAGTCGCCGACTCCTCGATGCGGACCAGCGCGCCGGGGGTCTTCGCGGTCGGAGACATCTCCTACGCCCACAACGAGGCCGCCGGCCGGCCGCTGCACGTGGAGCACTGGGGCGAGGCCCTGAACCACGGCCGGGTTGCCGGCACGGTGCTCGCGGGCGGCGTGGCGGCGTGGGACGTGGCCCCGGGCTTCTGGTCCACGATCGGCGCCTACACGCTGAAGTACGTGGCGTGGGGGGAGGATTGGGACGACGCCCACTTTACGGACCACGGCGGCGGGGCATTCACCGTCCACTACGGCCTGGAGGGTGTCTGCGTCGGCGTGCTGACGCACGAGCGCGACGAGGACTACGAGCGAGGCCGGGAGCTGGTCGAATCAGGGGCCCCGCTGCCTTGAGGCGCCTGCCCCCGCCGAGCCCGGAGCTCCGGGTCTCCGTAGTCGTGCCGGCGAGAAACGAAGAAGCCCTGGTAGGCGCCTGCCTGGAGGCGCTCGCCGCCCAGGAAGGCGTCCCGCACGAAGAGTACGAGGTGCTGCTCGTTCTCGACGCCTGTACGGACGCCACCGAGGCCCGCGCCCGGGAAGCGGGCGCGGCTCACCCGTCGCTCCGGCTCTACTTTCTGGACGGCCCGGGAAAAGGAGCGGGCCACGCCCGGCGCGCGGGCATGGAAGCCGCTTGCGCCCGCCTCCGGAGCCTGCCGGTCCCTGGGGGGCTTATAGCCTCGACCGACGCGGACACCGTCGTGATGCCCGACTGGCTGGCCGCACAACTGCGGTGCGCCGCCGGCGGGGCGCGGGCGATCGGCGGCCGGATCGAGCTGGCCGGAGAGGAGCACCTCCCTGACGGCGTCTCTACCTGGCGTCTGGACCAGGGACGCCAGAGACATCGCGGCCTCCTCGAGAGCCCGGCGAACGGCCGCATACCGGAACACTGGCAGTTCAGCGGCGCGTCGCTCGCGCTCACGGCCGACCTCTACGAGGAGATCGGGGGCCTGGAACCCCGCGCGGCCCTGGAGGACGAGTACCTGGAAAGAGTGCTCCACCAGCGCGGCATAAACATAGAACGCCCGCTGGCCGTGCGGGTCCGGACCTCGGCCCGCCTCGAAGGCCGGGCGGAGCGAGGCCTCGCCAGGGACCTGGCCCTGGCCTCCTGGTACCGCCGCAACACCTACACAACTTTTCACGGCGATGTTTCAGGAGTTGGCAAAGACCCTCTGCCCGGTGTAAGCCTGGTGCTGCCGGTGGAAGAAGAGCCCGGTCCGGGCCTGCTGCACGAGCTAGAAGACCTCCGCGCATCGGGCGTGGTCGACGAGGCAATTGTAGTTGGTGTTTTGGAGCATCCCGGTAGTTCGCCGCCGGGGGTGACGGTGTATTCGGGGGGCGAGTTGATGCCGCGCTTCGGCCCGGTGCGGGGATACGGGGATGCTCTGTGGCGCGGCGTCTCTGCGTCTCGGGGGGAGTTGGTGGTCTCGGTCGAACCCGGTCTCCCCGGCTCCCTCGCAAACCGGGTGCGTAGTCTTCTATGCCCCCTGCTGGAGCGGGAGGAACTTTCCCTGGTAAAAGGCTTCCACTCACCCCGGGACCCGGTTTCAGACCTGGTGGCCCGGCCCTTGATCAACCTGTATCGTCCTGAACTCGCGGGCCTGGTGGAACCGCTCTCCTTGAACCTGGCGGCCCGGCGTTCGCTTCTCGAAGAGCTCTCTTTCCCCGTTGGCCCCGGAGCACGCCTGAGCCTCGTGCTGGACACCGCTGACCGGCAAGGAGCGAAGGGGATCGCCCAAGTATACCTCGGCGAGAAGCGGTGCGGCGCGGAGGGAGAATCGGCGTCCGGCTACACACAGGAAGTGGCCTACGCCGTGCTCTGCGCGGCGGCGACCCGGTTTCCGGGCGGCGGCGCTGAGGGAGGTGTCGTGCCGGGACCGCTCTTTGTTCCGGAGGCGGCAGAACTCGGCGTTCGACGCGTGTCGCTCGAAGAGCGCCCGCCGCTAAAAAATTCCCGGCCGCCGGCTACGGAGATCCGCAACCGGCAGTCGAGGCATGGGGACGTTCAGGCTTTCTCTTCCCGGTAGTCCTGGATGTCTTCGTACAGGCTGTCTGGAAACGACAGTTCGTTGTAGACGTTGCAGGCGTCGGGGTCTTCGGGGTCAGGACAGATCTGGAAGTCCTGTTGCTCTTGCCAGCCGAGGATCTTCTCTCTCCGGGGCGGGTTGTATCCCTTATCTTCCACCTGCTCTACCAGGGCGCGGGCCTTCTGCTCGTCCGTATCTCCGTCACGGGCCAGAAGCTCGACCAGGTCTTTCTCTTCTACGAAGTACCGGGCGACCATTGCAAACGTCAGCCTCCCGTAGTGGCCTATGTCTTCGCCGTCATCCAACGCGTCCAACAGGTGGCTCATCATCGGGCTCCGGCGCAAGTCTTCGACAGACAAAGCAATCTCCTCTCATGGCTTACCCCGTAAACGTACGAGGTTTCTCCCACGAGAACGTGAAACCGGATACTCGCAAACCATCGCCCGCAGACCCGGCCAAGCCAAAGGCCGGAGCTTATCGGCTCCGGCCTTGTAAAGCCTGATCTAACCCGCCGTCCGGCCTGCGATAACCCGGTAGATAGCGAGAAGTATTATCGCCCCCAGGGTGGCTACCAGTATGGACCAGATGTTGAACCCCGTAGCCCCGGTGCCCCCGAGGATACCTACGACGAACCCTCCTACGACGGCGCCGGCCATGCCGATCAAGATCGTGACGATGATGCCGCCGGGATCGTCGCCCGGCATGATCAGCTTGCCCAACAGGCCCGCTATCAAACCAACCAGAATCCACGAAATAATTCCCACGCTCTGCTCCTTTTCAACGTTTGCCTGAACTTTACTTAATGTTCCCAAACCGGAGCCTCAGGAAACCTGCCGGTGGGGTTTCGCAAAGCGTTTTACAGAGGTTTTACGAAGGTTTTGTCGCCGAAAGCCGGTCTTGAAAACGGAGACCGTCCGAGACAACGATCCTATTCATATTTCGCCACGCAAGGCCTCTACCAGGGCGGGCAGCACCTCTCCCGCCCGCCCCTGCAGTACGTGGTCGGCGCGGGGTGTAAGCGGGGTGGGCCCGGCGTTGACCTCGACGAGCGTAGCGCCGCCCGCCAGCGCCTCGTGCGGCAGCGAGGCCGCCGGGTAGACGAGGCTCGAGGTGCCGATCGAGAAGAACACATCGCTGTTCCGGGCCGCCTCGGAGGCCAGCTCCATAGCCCCGGCGGGCAGCATCTCCCCGAACCACACCACGTCCGGCCGGAGCGGCGCGCCGCAACCAGGACAGACCGGCGGCGGCTCGTCGGTGTCCTCCGGCTCGACGGCTACCCGCTCCGCGGAGCAAACCGTGCGCGTGATGTTGCCGTGCAGCTCCGTCACGTTGCGGCTACCGGCCCGCCCGTGCAGCCCGTCCACGTTCTGCGTGACGAGGGTAAACGACGGCACCAGTCGTTCCAGCGCCGCGAGAGCCCGGTGCCCGGCGTTGGGCTCGGCCCCGCCGACCAGCCGCCGCCGCCAGGAGTACCACTCCCAGACGAGCCTCGGGTCCCGCAGAAAAGCCTCGGGCGTGGCGAGTTGCTGGGGGTCGTAGCGCTCCCAGAGCCCCGTCTGCGCCTCCCGGAAGGTCGGAACCCCACTCTCGGCGGAGACGCCCGAACCCGTGAGAGCAACGACGTGCCGGGCGGCCCTTAGCTCCTCTACGAGCCGCGGCGGAATATCCGGGGCCGCAGCGCTCACGTACTCACAGGAGCCGGCGGAGGAGCTCGCCCGGTCCGGCGGAGACCGTTACCCGCCGTTCCTCGCCGCTGGACATGTCCCGCAGCGTGCAGTAACCACCCCGGTACTCTTCCTCACCCATGACGACCGCGTAGGACGCCCCGGCGCGGTCGGCCTGCTTGAACTGACCCTTGGCGCTCCGTCCCGCGTAGTCGAGGTCGCAGGAGAGCCCTTCCTCGCGCAGCGCGTTCGCCAGCTCCAGGGCCGGAAGCCGGGCTTCGGGGACCAGCGTGACGAAGAACACGTCCAGGGAACGCTCCTCCTCACGGGCGGCGGCGGCCAGCAGCATGCGCTCCACGCCGCTCCCGAAGCCGATGCCGCCCAGGTCGGGTCCTCCCAAGTCTTCGATCAGGCGGTTGTACCTCCCGCCGCTGCCGACCGAGTCCTGGGCCCCGAGCGCCCCGCTGCGGGCCTCGAAAACCGTGGAGGTGTAGTAGTCGAGGCCCCGCACGATCCGCTCGTCCACCTCATACGGCACCCGGAGCGTTTCGAGCCCCTCCTTGACGGCTTCGAAGTCGCTTCTCGCCTCGTCGCTCAAGAACTCCCCGATGGCCGGGGCCTCCGCGAGGACGGCCCGCGTGCCCGGGTCCTTGGAGTCCAGGACGCGCAGCGGGTTCGACGCTAGGCGGGCGACGGAGTCGGGATCGAGGTCCGTGCGGTGCTTCTCCAGGTACGCCTTCAGCTCCGGCACGTACCGCTCGCGGGTGGCGAAGTCCCCCAGGGTGTTTATGTAGACGACCTCGTCCCGGACGCCGACGGCCTTGTGGAGCCTGTAGAGGAGGTCTATCACCTCTACGTCCACGAGCGGGTCGGAGGTGCCCAGGACCTCCACCCCGATCTGGGTGTGCTGCCGGTAGCGGCCTTTCTGCTGCCGCTCGTGCCGGAACATCGGGCCTGCGTACCAGAGCTTGAGCGGCTGGGCCTGCTTGTACAGGCCGTGCTCGACGTAAGCCCGGACGACGCCCGCCGTGCCCTCGGGCCGGAGCGCCAGCGAGCGGCCGCCCTGGTCCTCGAAGACGAACATCTCCTTGCGGACGATGTCCGAAGCTTCGCCCACGCCCCGCACGAAGAGCTGCGTCTCCTCGAAGACGGGGACCCGGACCTCCCGGTAGTTGTACCGGCGGAAAAAGCTGCGGGCCGTCTCCTCGACCCACTGCCAGAGGTCCGGTCGCTCGTTCGGTTCCCGACCGCCGGGATAGACGTCGTAGGTGCCGCGCGGTCTCCTGTAGCCCACTACCGCGCCGGGGGTAGATAGGGGTTGTTCGCCAGTTCCTCGGCCGCTGAGAGCACCAGGCCGTGGCCCGCGTAGAGCCGGGTGTTCTCCGTCCAGAGGGGCATGACCTTGTCGAGCGAGGCCTCGATCTGCTCCCAGGACGCTCCTTCCAGGTCCGTGCGGCCCACGCTGCCGGGCAGAACGAGGTCGCCCACGACCTGGTCCTCTCCGATGACGAACGTGACCGATCCCGGCGAGTGGCCCGGCGTGTGCAGCACGTGGATGGGCTGGCCCGCTATAACGAGGTCTTCGCCGTCCTGCAGCGGCTCGTAGACCTGCACGTCCGTACGGCCGGCGTCGTCGGGGTGGATGTACACCGGCGCGGCCGTCGCCTGTAGGACGTCGTTCAGGGCGGCCACGTGGTCGGCGTGACCGTGGGTGATGAGGACCGCCGCCACCGGCTCCCGGACGCGGGCCAGGATCTTCCCCGGCTCGGCGCCCGCGTCCACGATGATGTCGCCCTCCGGGGCGTGGACCACGTAGGCGTTCACCTCGAACCCGTCCATCGAGAGCTGTACCTGTTCGATCTCAGTCATAAAGTCCTTAATTCTCTATCGGAGTGCCATCCCGGGAGACCCGGTACACGTCGTAGACGTCCGGGATGCCCTGGATCTTGCGCATTACCTCCTCGACGTGCTTGACGCTCGCCGCCCGGAACGCGAACCGGCTCAGGGCCGTCCGGTCCTCTATGGTATCCACCCGGGCGGAGAGGATGCTGACCCCGGCGTCGGAGATCACCGCCGTTATGTCCCGCAGGAGGTGCATCCGGTCGAGGGCCTCGACCATGATCTCCACCGTGAACAGCTTGCCGGGCCCGGCGGCCCACTCTACCTCCACAAAGCGCTCGGGACTGCGGGACTTGAGCGCCCGCGCGTTGGAGCAACCCGCCGCGTGGACGACCACGCCACGTCCCAGAGAGACGTACCCCAGGATCTCGTCGCCCGGCATCGGTGTGCAGCAGCGGGCGAGCCGGGTGAGGATGCCGCTGGAGCCCACGACCCTCACGCCCGTGTCGTCCGAGACGTCCGGTAGCGGCAGCGGGGCGAGCGCCGTGCTGCCCGCGGCGGGAGGCGCTTCCGCCTCCCCCTCCGGTGGCTGCAGGTGCTCGGCGATGCGGTTGGCGACGTTCTCGGCGGAGAGGTTTCCGGCGCCCACGGCCACCAGCATGTCGTCCGGCGCGGCGTAGCTGGTGCTCTGCGCGACCTCCTGCAGGATGCCGGAGGGGACCTTGCCGATGTGCCGCTTCTTGAGAAGCGACACGACCTTCTCGCGGCCCGATGCCAGGTTGTCCTCGCGATCCGCCCTGTTGAAGAACTGCCGGATCTTATTCCGGGCGCGCCCGCTCTGCACCACCTCCAGCCAGTCCCGGCTCGGGCCGGAGGATTTGCTGGTGATGATCTCGACCCGGTCGCCGGAGACCAGCTCCGAGTCGAGGGGGACGATCCGGTCGTTCACCTTCGCCCCGATGGTCTGGTGGCCGACCTCGGTGTGGACGTGGTAGGCGAAATCTATCGGGGTAGCGCCGGAGGGGAGGCTGATCACGTCCCCTTTAGGCGTGAAGACGTAGACCTCGTCCGCCCCCAGCTCGCCCTTGAGCGACTCCATGAACTCGGTGGCGTCGGTGGTCTCCCTCTGCCACTCCATCATGCTCGTGAGCCAGGAGAGGCGGTCTACCTCGCTGTCCCGGTGACCCTCTTTGTACATCCAGTGGGCCGCGATGCCGTACTCGGCGGTCCGGTCCATCTCTTCGGTGCGGATCTGGATCTCCAGCAGCTTCCCCTCGTGGGACATGACCGTCGTGTGCAGCGACTGGTACATGTTGAACTTGGGCATCGCGACGTAGTCCTTGAAGCGGCCCGGTATCGGCTTCCAGATCGAGTGGATCACACCCAACGTGCCGTAGCAGTCCCTTACGCTGTCCACGATCACCCGCAGGCCGGCGAGGTCGTAGATCTCGTTGAACTCCTTGTTGCGGCGCACCATCTTGTTGTAGATGGAGTAGAAGTGCTTGACGCGCCCCCGCACCTCGGCTTCTATGCCGGCATTTCTCAGGTGGCGCTGGAGCTCCGCGGCTACCCCGCTGATAAACGCCTCCCGGTCGTCCCGCCTGGCGGCCACGAGCCGTTTTATCTCCTCGTAGCGCCGGGGGTGCAGGGTCGCGAACGAGAGGTCCTCCAGTTCCCACTTGACCGAGTGGATACCGAGCCGGTGGGCCAGGGGAGCGTAGATCTCCAGCGTCTCCTGGGCCTTTTTGAGCTGGGTCTCGCGCTTGAGGTAGGCCAGGGTGCGCATGTTGTGGAGCCGGTCGGCGAGCTTGATGATGATGACCCGCACGTCCCGGCTCATCGCCACGATCATCTTCCGCAGCGACTCGGCCTGCGCTTCCTCCAGATTCCCCGAGGGCAGCCGCTTCAGCTTGGTAACGCCGTCCACGATGTCGGCCAGCTCCTCGCCAAAGCGTTCGGCGAGTTCTTTCTTGGACATCTCGGTGTCCTCCAGCACGTCGTGCAGGAGGGCGCCGGCTATGGTCGTCGCATCCAGGTGCAGGTCGGCCAGTATGTACGCCGTGGCGAGCGGATGGTAGACAAAGGGCTCTCCGCTCTTGCGCGCCTGGCCCCGGTGGGCCGCGTGGGCCACGGCGTAGGCATTCGCAACGAGCTCCTCGACCCCTTCAGGCCCGTAGCTGGCGACCTTCTCGATAAGCGAGGATATGGTTACGTCCGGGACCGGTACGGGCCTCGGGAAGCTCTGTGTACGCGCAGCATCCACGGGAAGATTCTAACATCGGGAGGCATGCCGTTACCGGGGTCGCAAACCGGGCGGGACCGCGCCTCCCGACAACCCCGCTAGAGGCGGCTGGAGCGGTAGATGGCCAGAAAGACTACGGAGGCCATCATGAGCGCCACGGTAAAGCCTATGAAGCTCACCAGCGACACACCCAGAACCGGCACCTGGGGTCCTTCCTGCACGAACGCCCCGATCATGGACGAGCCGACGAGCAACGCCGCCGTAACGACCGCGAAGACGAGCCGGTTGGCGAGCACGTCCACCTCACCGCCGAGGTTTTCCAGGCCTTTGTGGCGGAGGCGGACCTCCAGCTCGCCGTCCTCCAGCTCGGTCAAGAGCTGCCGAATCTGCTCCGGATAGTCCTCCACGTAGCGGGTGTACTCGATAGCCCGCTCCCGGGCCCCCTCCGCGAGGGCCCCGGGCTCGTAGCGCTCGCGGAGCAGTTGGCGGGCATAGGGACGGGCTATCTCGTAGACGTTCAGCGTCGGGTCGATGGAGCGGGAGATACCCTCGGCCGTCACCAGGGCCTTTGTCAGGAGCGGAAAGACCGGCGGCATGGAGAGGCGGTAGCGGCGGACCAGCGAGATCAGTTCCGAGAGCGCCTGCCCGAGCGTCACCTCCCCGACGGTAAGCCCCGAGTACTTGAAGAGGAAGTCGCGGAGATCTTGTATCAGGTCGGCCCGCACGTCCGGGTTGTAGCGCACGCCAAGTCCCTCCAGCCCCCGCAAGGCAGCCGCCGCGTCCCGCCGGATAACCGCTATAAAAAGCCGGCTCAAGGCCTCTATGTCACCCCGGCTCATGTAGCCGACCATGCCGAAGTCCAGGAGGGCCAGGTTGCCTTCGGGGGTCAGGATCAGGTTTCCGGGATGCGGGTCGCCGTGAAAAAAGCCGTCTTCAAAGGCCATTTTGAAGATGGCGTCGGCGCCCATTATCGCCACCCGCCGCCGCTCGGCGGGCACGAGCATCAGCGGTCGGATGTCGTGAAAGCGGGTTCCCTCTATGTACTCCAGCGTCAGCACCCGCGGGGTGGTGTACTCCAGATAAGCCTGCGGTATGACGACCGGGGTTCCCGAGAAGTTCATGGCGAACCGCCGGGCGTTCTCGGCCTCGGTCGCGTAGTCCAGCTCGCGCCGGATAACGCTCTCGAACTCCGCCACCAGCTCCGGCACGTCGATAAAGATCCGGCGCCCGAACCGCCGGTCGAGGAAGTTGGCGAACTCCCGCATAAGCTCCAGGTCCGCCTCAACCCTTCCCCGGGCTTCGGGCCTCTGCACCTTGACCGCCACGACCTCTCCGCCGTGCAGCACCGCCCGGTGGACCTGCCCGATGCTGGCCGAGCCGAGCACGTTCGGGTCCAACCGGGCGAATACCTCGCCCACCGGCCGGCCCAACTCCTTCTCTATGATCTCGCGGGCAGACTCGAAAGGCATCGGGGCCACGGTATCCTGGAGCTTCTGAAGCTCGACGAGGACGCCCTCGGGGAGGATGTCGGAGCGGGTGGAGAGGAGCTGGCCGAACTTGACGAACGTGGGGCCGAGGTCGTCTAGCGCCCGGCGCAGCCGCGCGCCGAAGTTGGGGGCCAAAAGCTCCTGAAACCCCCGGCGCTCCAGCCGGTCGCGCCGCAAGTCGAAGACGAACCCGAACCCGTGCCGTACCAGAACCCGGCTGATCTGGGAGAACCGGGCCAGGTTTCCCTGTCGAACAACCGGCGGCGTACTACCGGTGTTCACCGGCCCGGACGCTTAGAGCCCGGGCGGGGTATCGGCTTCGTCCTCGGTAGAGCGGGCCTCCGCGTCGTCCGGCGGTGGCGTGGCGCTCTCGTCTTCGAGCATCCGCACCCGGTGCTCCAGCTGCTCCACCCGGAAGATCAGGTCCTCGTAATCTTCGCGGGTGGGGACCCCGGCCCCCCGGAGCCCTTGCTGCACGGATGCGTCTACCAGCGAACGGGCCCCCTCCGAACGCTCCCGCGCCCGGCCCATGACCTCGTTCACCAGGGTTCGGCCCTCCTCGCGCTCCACCCGGCCCTGGGCGATGAGCTCCTCCACCACCCGCTCCACCCGGTTGCGGGTCGCCGCGGCGGCCCCTATCTGCAAGAGAACCAACCGCTCCAGCGTCTCGCCAATTGCTCCGCGCACGTTCTACCTCCCGGCCGTAGGCTTCGTCTCATACATGATACACGCCCGCCAGCCCGGCTACGGACCTCAGGCCGTCTGGACCTCCTGGCTCTTTCTGGCCCGCCAGGCTTTGAAGAGCGAGAGAACGGGTGAGGCGATAAAGATAGAGCTATAGGTGCCCGCGATAATCCCGACCATCAAGGCGAAAGCAAAGTCGCTCAGGGTAGACTCGCCGAAAATGAGCAGCGCCGTTACCGGGACCAGGGTAGAGACGGAAGTGTAGATGGAACGCATGACGACCTGCCGGATGGAGGTGTTGATCATCTGGTCGAAGCGGCGGCGGTTGTATCCCATCTCCGGGGCGTTCTCGCGTATGCGGTCGAAGATGATGATCGTGTCGTAGAGCGAGTAACCGAGTACCGTGAGCAGCGCGACCACCGTGACCAGGTTCACCTCCCGGCCGACGAGGGCGTAGAAGCCGACGGTCATCAAGATGTCGTGGATTACCGCGGCGATCGCGGAGACGGCGAATGCAAACTCGAACCGGATGCTGATAAAGATCACGATGACGATCAACGCCGCGGCCACGGCCTGCAACGCCTGGTTTCTCACCTGGGTACCGAAGGTTGGGCTTATGTTGACCTCGCTGACCTCGGCCCCGAGGGTCTCCTGCAGGCTCTCACGTACCTGACTGCTCTCGCCGCCCTCCAGGGGCGGCGTGCGAACCTCGTAATCGCTCTCGCCGACGCGCAGGATGACGGCTTCGTTCCGGACGAACTCCGGAAGTTCATCCCGGAGTTCACGTTCGCTGAGCTGCCGCTCGGGCGCCGCAGCGGTGAACTTGGCGCCGCCCCGGAAGTCTATGCCGAAGTTCAGGTTGCCGAGGGCCACGGCCCCGAGGCCGAGCAGGAGCAGCACGCCGGAGAAAGCGAACCACATCTTCCAGCCGCCGACGAAATCTATCTTGCTGAAGATCTGCCGCAGGCCCACTACCTGACCCTCTCCGCCTGCCGGGCGGCGATGCTGCTCTTGGAGACGCCCATCATCCCCGCCGAGAGCTGGAAGCCACGGCTCGCTATAACGCCCAGTAGCGCCCGGGTAACGACGATGGCGGTGAACATCGAGAGTATCACACCGATGGTCAGCAACACCGCGAAGCCCCGCACCGACCCGCTGGAAAGCGCGAACAGGATAAAGGCCACTATCAGGGTCGTCAGGTTGCCGTCGAGGATGGCCCGGAAGCCCTTCTGGTACCCGATCTGGACCGCCGTGCGGGGCGTCTTGCCCCGCCGCACCTCCTCCTTGATGCGCTCGAAGATGACTATGTTCGCGTCGGCCGCGACACCGAAGGTGAGCACGATGCCCGCAATACCCGGCAACGTCATCGTCACCGGAACGGCCGCGACCACGCCCCACAGCAGGAAGGCGTAGATCAGCAACGCCAGGTCGGCCACGACCCCGAGCGCCCGGTAGATAAAGAGCAGGAAAACCAACACGAGGCCGAAGCCGGCGAGCGCCGCGATCAGGCCGCTCCTGAGCGAGGCGGCACCGAGCGTCGGGCCGATGCTGGTCACGGAGAGCACCTCCATGTTGACCGGCAGAGCGCCGGTCTGGAGCACGATCTGCAGCTCTTCGGCCTCGTTCTGTGGGAGACCGCCGGCACCGGGGTTCTCTATGGATATCGTCCGCTGGCTGAGCCGCTGATCGACCGTAGGCGCGCTGATCACTTCTTCGTCCAGAACTATGGCGAGCTGGCCGGTCCCCGGACGGCCCTCCGCCAGGGCGCTCTGCACGATCTCCTGGCTGAGGTTTCCGAAGCCCTCGGCCCCTTCCCGGCTGAGGTTCATCTCGACCGTGAGCCTCCCGGCCTGGTCCGTGCCGAGGTTCGCCCCCGTGAGCGCGTCGCCCGTCAGCGCCGGGTCTTCCGGGACCACGTACCCGGTCACGGCCACGCCGTCGTCCTCTGGAACCTCCGTTTCCTCAAAGAGGATCTTGGCTTCCTCTTCTTCGTAGGCGGAGCTTTCCTGCAGGTCCTCTCGCAGGTCTTCCCGGGTCTCCTCCACCTCACCCGGTGGCACCACCTCCGGTGGCTCTCCGAGCCTGGGTTCGGTAGTGAGCACCCTGTAGAAGCCCAGCTGCGCCGTGCGGCCTATGACCTCCACCGCCCGGTCCGGGTCCGTTATGCCGGGGATGTTGACGACCATCTGGTCCTGGCCCTGGAGCTGTATCTCCGGCTCCGTGACGCCCAGGCTGTCCACGCGCTGGCGGATGATCTCCGAGGCCCGCTCCATGTCGTCGCGGGTTATCTCCTGCTCTCCAGAACGGAACCCCTGGAGCTGTACGCTCACGCCGCCCTCCAGGTCCAGGCCGAGCTGGGTCGCCTCGGTGACCGGTTGCCGGATAAAGATAAAGTAGGCGGCCACCCCGATTAGGACGACCACCAAACCGAGGATGATCAGGCTGTTCCTGCTGCTATTCATGCGGTAGCTGCTGATTCTAGCACTATAGCGGGCGCTTGAAACAAGCTCGCGGAGTAACCGTCGCATCAGCCTGAGCCGGAACCACCCAGCCACTTTACCCGACAGTAACAGTTAGCCCATTCGGGTTAGTAAAAGATCGCCCAAATAGACGATGCCAGCCTGGGCGGGTTTGCGCATCATTAACTTGCGCTGGCAGCGAAAAGCAACGGGGATACGGTGAAGACGAAAGCGTGGATGTTATCCGGCACATGAGGACAAGGCTTGCACGACGGTTTTACCCGGACTATCCACCGGGCTCGAGTCCACTAGCGGCGCGCCGCGGTACCGGTTCCCCGGAGGTCGCCGTGGCTGGCGAAACCCGCGTAAGGAGCCAGTAGAAAGGAGCGGTGATGTCGATCAACTCAGTTCACGGAAGTGAGCCTCCGACGGGACAGAGGAGCAGATCGGGGGCAATGTTCATAGCGGCCGTGGCCGGTACCGTGCTCGCCCTGACCGCTCTGGCGACCGTGTTTATCTCGTCGGCGGCGGCTGTTGAGAGGGTGGGCCCGAGAGATCCGGCCCACGGCTATCCTGTCTGGTACGAGGACTCCAGCGGCCTCAAGCTGGAGCTTTGTCTCAGCGGTCCCCCGCTGTGCCTGGAAGGACTCCCCAAACCCAAACAGCCAGCTTTCGTTAGCAAGAGACCCTGCACTGAGCAACTTCCCCGAGGAGGCGTTCTGGTGGGCCGGTGAAGCCTCCATAGAGCGCAGAGCCGGCGGACGGGCGTTGCTGGTTCTGGCCCGCGAGGCGGCCTTCGGCGGCGCCGAC